>NZ_CAMFLP010000002.1:0-322087 GCF_945957625.1 uncultured Chitinibacter sp. | reverse complement strand
CCAGAGAAACTTGTTTTGTTTCGCTGCGTCATCAGCAGAGAGGCCGAACTATACCGACGCCCCCAGACTCGGTCAACCACTTCCTGCAAGAAAAGTGCAACAAAAGCGATAACCTATTAATTTAGTTTGAAATTTATTTTTGGCTACCGGCAACGGATTGGCGGTAAGCGCTGTAGGCCCAATAAAACCAAGGCCCGCTTGCGCGGGCCTTGGTTTTATATTTTGCGTGATCGAAGCCGGTTTGCTTGGCTTAGGCCGCCGTAAAGCGCATCGATAGATCAATAGCGCGAACATCTTTCGTGAGCTTGCCAATCGAAATACGCTCGACACCGGTCGCGGCAATCGCTTGCACCGTGCTGAAATCCACACCACCGGAGGCTTCCAGTACGGCTTGGCCCTGCGCCATCTCAACGGCGGAGCGCATATCGGCCAAGCTCATATTATCCAGCAGCACTGAGGTGGCGCCTGCCTGTAATGCCTCGGCGAGCTCGGTGAGGTTTTCCACTTCCACCTGAATGGTGACATGCTTTGGTGCCAGCGCCTGAGCTTGGCGCAGCGCTGCAGTAATACTGCCGGCGGCCATGATGTGATTTTCTTTGATCAAGATGCCATCAAATAAACCAATCCGCTGATTCGCACCGCCACCGACGGTCACCGCGTATTTCTGGGCGCGGCGCAAACCGGGCAAAGTTTTGCGGGTATCGTGAATCACCGCGCGCGTGCCTTGCACCAGCTCGGCATAGCGGTGAGTTTCGGTCGCCACCGCGGATAGCGTCTGGATAAAATTAAGCATACTGCGCTCGGCTGTAAGCAGACTACGGGCATTGCCCTGCAAGCGAGCAATAACGCTATCTGCAGCAACATACTCCCCCTCGGTAAATAACCAGCTGACCTGAATGCTGGCATCCACCTGCCGGATGACCTCGTCAGCCCACGGCAAACCGCACAAAACGGCCGGCTCGCGCAGCACAATCGTGGCACTGGCTTGCGCTTGGGCGGGGATAAGCTCGGCGGTCCAATCTCGTTCGCCAAGGTCTTCGGCTAAAGCGGCGGCAACGTTGGCGGCAATCAGATGCTGGGGAGGAGTCACAATCATGATTCAAGACTATAAGAAGGGAAAGGAAGCGGCGCGATGGCGGCCGCCAGTTCGTGTTCAATGCGCTTCAGCGCAGCGGCATCATCCGCTTCGATGCGCAGCGTAAGTACCGGTGTGGTGTTCGAGGCGCGGATAAGGCCAAAGCCATCTGCGTATTCCACCCGCAAACCATCCACCTGGCTGATATAACTTGCGCTGGGGAAAGCGGCGCGCTGGGCAATATCTTGTACCAGCAAATGCCCGGCCCCACTCAATGGAATTTGCAACTCATGCGTGGCTAAACACTGCGGCAGGCGGGCTAACTCGGCATCCAGATCCAGCCCAGAGGCCACCAGTTGCAAGAGTTTGGCCCCCGCGAAGAGCGCATCATCCACATCCCAGCCCGCAAAGGCAAAATGCCCGGATAACTCGCCCGCCACCAGCGCTTTGCTTTGTTTCAATTTGCGCTTCATATGCGAATGGCCCGTCGGGATCGCTTCGGCCGTACCGCCTAGCTGCGCTACCCATTTGGCCACTGCCCGACTGGATTTCACATCGAATAACACATGCCCGGCTCGCTGCGCCAGCGCCTGACCAGCAAATAGCATTAATAAACGATCACCCGGAATCACCTGCCCACTGGCAGTCACTACCCCTAGCCGATCGCCGTCGCCATCGAAGGCCAAGCCCACATCGGCACCTTGCTGCTGCACTTGGGTACGTAAATCGCGCAGATTGGCGACCACTTGCGGATCGGGGTGATGATGAGGGAAATGCCCATCCACCTCGCAATACAGCTCGCTCAGCTCGCAACCCAAACTGCGAAATACATCCGCCGCCACCGCACCGGGCGCGCCATTGCCGCAATCAATCACCAGCTTTAATGGTTTGGCTAATTGGATCTGCCCTTGCAGTGCCTGCAAATAGGCAGGCAAAACATCCACGGCATGGCTGCTGCCCCCACTGGCGATGGGCAAATCATCGGCTTCAACTTGTTCACGCAGCGCCTGCAAGGCCGGACCATCCACGGTGTCGTTGCCCAGCATGATTTTGATGCCATTGTATTCGGGCGGATTGTGGCTGCCGGTAATCATAATGCCCGAGGCATCGGCCACCGTGCGAGCGGCGAAATACAATAATGGCGTGCAGGCCATGCCCAGACATTGCACCGCGACCCCGGCTTCCTGCAGCCCTTGCTGCATCGCGGCCAGCAAATCGGGGGTGGATAAACGTCCATCGCCGGCCAGCGCAATGCGCTGAATCTGGCGTCGCCGCGCCTGAGCGCCAATGGCCCGCCCTACCCAGTAGGCCACTTCGGGAGTCAACAAACTCACCGGACCTCGCACATCATAGGCTTTGAAGATCGCAGCAGGCAGGCGGGACATTTAACGCACCAGAGGTAAATGAAAAGTAAAAAATTTGAGTAATGTGCTGGGTAACCACTGCAAACGGCCAGGCGGCGGGCCGGATAAAAAGCCCACATGGCCGCCGTCGCGCGGCTGCAGCAA
The DNA here is from genome assembly GCF_945957625.1 of uncultured Chitinibacter sp. Classification (NCBI taxonomy): domain Bacteria; kingdom Pseudomonadati; phylum Pseudomonadota; class Betaproteobacteria; order Neisseriales; family Chitinibacteraceae; genus Chitinibacter; species uncultured Chitinibacter sp. The sequence continues at coordinate 319,504 of NZ_CAMFLP010000002.1, read as the reverse complement.
TTGTACGTGTTCGCTCACTTGCTGGGCAGTTGGCAAACTCTGCGCCGGAATAAACGGATCATTCAGCGCATTAATAATCAAAGTGGGGATAGCGATATTGGGCAATAGCGGTTTGCTACTGGCTTGCGCCCAGTATTCATCCACCCCAAAAAAACCATGCAGCGGCGCAGTGACCAGATCATCAAATTCGCGCAGGGTTTTCACCCCTTTAACCTGCCGCCAATCAATAAACGGGTTTTCGGTGAGCTTGAGTTTGTATTGGGCTTTTTTGCGCATGGTGCGCAAAAAATTGCGGGTATAGATATGCCGGTTTAGCCCGTCGTCCAGCGCCACACCGGCGGCGGTTAAATCCATCGGCGCCGATACGGCCGCCGCCGCGTGGATAAATTCACCCGCGCGCGCCCCTTGTTCGCCCAGCCATTTCAGCAGAGCATTGCCACCCAATGAATACCCCACCGCAAAAATCGGCGTACCGGGGTGTTCTTTTTTTAGCCGGCGCAATACCCAATCAATCTCGGCGGAATCCCCCGCGTGATAGCTGCGTGGCAATCGATTAGGCACATTGCCGCAGGTACGAAAATGCGGCACCACGCCGCGCCAGCCTTGCTGGTATGCCTGTTGAAACAGCGAAATCGCATAGTGCGAGCGCGAACCGCCTTCTAGGCCATGAAATAACACAATCAGCGGCGTACCCGCCCGGCCTGCGGTCCAATCTACACCGATCGCATCGAGGTCTGGGGTAATCCAGTGTTCACGGCGGTAGCTCAGCGCACGCTGCCACAGCAGCACCGCTGGATAAATCGTTTGGGCATGCCCACCGGGTAACCAGCGTGCGGGCTGGTAGGAGGGCAAAAGCAGTTCTTTTTCACGCGCCATGGCGAAAGTGTGGCGCAATGCGCCTACGGATGCCAGTGTTTTATGCACAGGCCAGCGGCCGATAAAAAATCACCCCGCCGCAGCGGGGTGATCGATGGTACTCGCGGACTTGGCTGGCTTATAAAGTCGCCGCCAGCTGGCTCGCTTGCTCACCCACAATCAGATGCACAATGCCGTTTTCGAGCACGGCCACATCCACGATGCCTTGTGCTTTCAGTGCATCGGCATTCAGTAGCGCCACATCCGCCAGCTCGACCCGCACGCGGGTTACGGCCATTGGCACGGCACTGCGGATATTGCTCGCCCCACCCAATGCCGCCTGTAATGCCGCATTAGCCGCCGCTTTCGGGCTTGCAGCAACAGGCGCTGCAGCAGGGGTATTGCTCGCAGCGGCAAGCTTAGCGCCACCTTGCTTGATATACATCTCCATATCAGTTTTCAGATTTTCGGAGCGAGTACCAAAAATGGCCTGCATATTGTTGCCCACTTGCATCACGCCAGCAGCACCAAGGGCTTTTAGGCGGGCTTGATCTACTTTGGCGACATCCTGCACCGAAATCCGCAGACGGGTGATACATGCATCCAGCGATTGGATATTGCCAGCCCCACCAAACGCCGCCACCAGATCTGCAGCCATACTGCCAGCGCTTTGGCTCACCACGGTTTCTGTCACTTCATCTTCGCGGCCTGGGGTTTTCAGATTCCATTTCACAATCACAAAGCGGAATACGCTGTAGTAAATCGCCGCATAGATTGGGCCGATGATCAGCACATACCACCAGTTTTGCGCGTATTTACCCAAGGCATTGAACATCAGGAAGTCGATCCCGCCTTGCGAGAAAGTAAAGCCCATGTGCATGTTCAGTGTATTGGCGATGAACTGACCGCTGGCCGCCAGGAAGGCGTGGATCACATACAGCACCGGCGCGACGAACATAAAAGCAAATTCGATCGGCTCGGTAATCCCGGTGAGGAAAGAGGTCAGCGCAGCGGAGATCATGATCCCGCCCACCATCACTTTTTTCTCAGGTTTGGCGGTATGCCAAATCGCAAACGCAGCGGCGGGCAAACCAAACATTTTGAAGAAGAAGGCGCCGGACAAAATCCCTGCGGTTGGGTCACCGGCGAAGAAGCGCGCGATATCACCGTGTACCACTTTGCCTGCCGCGTCGGTAAAGCTGCCGATTTCAAAGAAGAATGGAACGTTCCAGATATGGTGCAGACCGAATGGAATCAAGAGACGCTCGATGAAACCATACACGGTGGCCGCCATGCGCGGATCAGAATGCGCCGCCCATTGCGAGAAGCTGTTGATCGCGCCTTGGATCGAAGGCCAGATCACCGACATGATCACACCCACGAAAATCGCGGCAATCCCGGTCACGATCGGCACAAAGCGTTTACCGGCAAAGAAGCCCAGATACGGTGGCAGCTCGATGCGGTAGTACTTGTTGAATAAAGTCGCGGCCACACCACCGATGATGATCCCGCCGAATACGCCGGTTTCCATCGATTTCATGCCCATGACGGTGGCAGGCTCCACGCCCATCACCGGGGCCATCACGCCCATGGTGGCGAGCAGCACCACGAAACCTACCGAAGCGGCAATCGCCGCCACGCCATCATTTTCAGTCAGACCCAGCGCCACCCCAATGGCGAAGATTAGCGGCAGATGACCAAAAATGGCCCCGCCACCGGCTTCCATTAGCTGTGAGACAACGGTAGGTAGGAAGGAAAAATGTGAAGCACCAATCCCCAATAACAAACCCGCAACCGGTAAAACGGCCACGGGCAGCATTAAGGCTTTCCCGATTTTTTGCAGTACGGCAAACGCGTTTTTAAACATCGACTTTCTCCTAAAAGCTTGCGGACTTGCTAATGCCACATGTCTTTTTTTAGTTTTGGTATGAATCGATTTTTAACGGGTATAGCTTTGCAAGCAATACGGTAAAAGGTTTATCTGTGAATACTGCCGGGATGTATTTGTTGATTTAAATCAAAAAACCCACCTTGCGGTGGGTTTTCGTAGGGACTTAAGCAGCGACTTGCTGACCGACAATCAGGTGAAACACCTTTTCATCAATCGCGGCCACGGCTTGCACACCGGCCGCCACCAGCGCTCGCTCATCGAGCCGGTGGCCATCTTTCAAGGCCACCCGCACACGGGTAGCGGCAATCACTTCGGCTTGCTGGACATTGTCCGCACCGCCCAAGCCCGGCAGCCATTTGCTATTGAGGGCTGCTTTACTTGCCGCCGCTGACGCAGCGGGTGCCACCGCTTTTGCAGCCGGCGTTGCCACCGGTGCAGGGGCTGCGGCAGGCGTTTTGCGCAGGGACATACCCACGCCCACGCCGATCACCAGGCCCACAATAAAAACAAGCAATAACGTCATGGTTCGATTCCTTATTCAACCAATTGCGACAAACGCGCGCGCACTTCGACTGCGGTACCTAGCTGCAATACTTCTGCCGCCAGTTTTTCGCACTCGGCTTTGTTCAATGAGCGCACCAGCGCTTTAATGGCTGGAATGCTTGGCACGCTGGCCGACAATTCATCCACCCCGATCCCCAGCAACAAGGGAATCGCCATCGGATCAGACGCGATACCGCCACACACACCCACCCACTTGCCGTGTTTGTGCGCGCCTTGCACGGTCATATTGATCAGATTCAATACACCTGGGTGCATCGCATCAGCTTGCTTGGCCAGCTTCGGATGACCGCGATCCATCGCCAGTGTGTACTGGGTGAGATCGTTGGTACCGATCGAGAAGAAATCCACTTCGCGAGCAAATTGCTCGGCCATCACGGCGGTGGCAGGCACCTCAACCATAATGCCGACTTGCACTTCCTGCGTAATACCCAGCGCCGCTTTTTCTTCGGCCACGATGCGTTTTACTTCGCGCACTTCTTCCAGGCTGGTGATCATTGGGAACATGATCGCCAGTTTCGAGAATGGCGCTGAACGCAGTACCGCGCGTACTTGGGTATGCAAGAGCTCTGGCTCGGCCAGACACAGACGCACCCCGCGCACGCCGAGGAATGGATTTTCTTCGGCGGGCATTGGCAGATATGGCAATGGTTTATCGCCACCGACATCCAGCGTGCGCACCACGAAGGTTTTGTCCGTACCCAAAGCTTTGGCGATGTCGATATAGATCTGGCTTTGTTCGTCTTCAGTCGGTGCATCGGTGCGCTCCAGATAGAGGAACTCGCTGCGCAGCAGACCTACGCCTTCACTACCCAGCTTCACGCCTTGCTCGGCATCATCCAGACCACCAATATTGGCCACGACTTCAACGTGGACACCATCTTTGGTCACGGCCGGCTGGAATGCCGCGGCCAATTCGGCTTCACGCTTCGCGGCTTGCTTGGCTTGTTTTTCACGAATATCGGTGATTTCGGCTTCCGATGGATTTTTGCGCAGCGTGCCGCGAGTACCATCCAGAATTACGGGGGTGCCGTTCGCCAGTTGCATCACGTCTTCATCAATGCCGCAAATCGCAGGGATATTCAGCGAGCGCGCCAGAATCGCCACGTGGCTGGTGGCGCCACCACCGGTGGTGCAGAAACCCAGTACTTTGGTGCGATCCATGCTGGCGGTATCAGATGGCGTTAGCTCTTCGGCGATCAGGATGGCGTTATTTGGCACCACCATGGCCGCTTCTTCCACCCCTGTAATCAGGCGCAGTACGCGACGGCCCACATCACGGATGTCATTCGCGCGGCCGGCCAGTACTTCGTTTTTCAAGCCTGCCAATTTATCGGCGTAGGTGGTGAACGCTTGTTTCCACGCAAAGCCTGCGCTCTTGCCCGCGCTAATACCGGCAATGGCAATCACCAGCAAATCTGGGTCTTCCAGCAATTCCTGGTGTGCCGCAAAAATCTCAGCTTTGCTGGCATCGGTGATTTCGGCTTTCAGGTTTTCCAGCTGCTGGTGCGCGTCTTTCAGCGCTTTATCCAGCCGGCGTTTTTCGACTTGTTGGCCTTCGCCCTGCTCGGCCACCGAAATCTCTTCCTGTTTCACATGAAACACATTCCCAACTGCCAGACCTGGCGATGCTGAGACACCGGTCAGAATGTTTGGATCGCTTGATTTCGGTTTAGGTTTAGCCGTTTTAACATTCAGCGGCGCCGGTTTGGTTTTGGCGACCGGGCCACCTACATCTTCGCCACAGCCAGTTTTGATCAATTCGGCAATCGCCGCTACTGCCGCAGCCGCGTCCGCGCCGGCTGCTCGCACGCGAATTTCATCGCCATGCTGCACTTCCAGCCCCATGATGGCGACCACGGATTTGGCATTGGCTTCTTCGCCCGCGCGTACCAATTTGATATCGGACTGATAAGTTTTAGCCGCATTGGCCAAGACCGCCGAAGGACGTGCATGCAGGCCCGTTGGGTTTGGTACTTTCAGCGGATCAGAATACGCTTCGGCAGTCGCACCCGTTTGCTGGGTAGCCGCGCCGGCGCCTGCCGCCAGATGCAGCGTCAGTGCCACATTCTGGCCGGCTTTCACCAAGCCGGTGGCGGGTACAAATTGGCTTACCTGATCGCTATTGGTAATCACGATCTGGGTCAGCAAAGACACCGCTTTGCGGGCCACCAGATCCATATCGAATTCAATCAGCGGCTGGCCGACATCCACGATGTCGCCTTCTTTCACCTTGGCCGTGAAACCATTGCCTTTCAGCATCACGGTATCCAGACCGATATGCATCAGCACTTCGATCCCGTTGGCCGTGGTCAGGGTCACCGCGTGTTTGGATGAGTGTAGTTGTGTCACTTTACCGGTAACAGGGGCCAGCAAAACAGAGCTGGTTGGATCAATCGAAATCCCATCCCCTACCATTTTCTGGGCAAATACCGGATCTGGCACCTTGTCCAGCGACACCATCACTCCGGAGAGCGGGGCCTTGAGTTCAATCAGGTTGCTCGACATAACATACCTCTTAGTAGCGCTTGTACGACAATTCGTGGCGGTGTTCTACGCGTGATTTTTTATTCCATCGGCGGATTGCGAATCGATGACTCAACAATCCCTGCTCAATGACGCGCGTGAATTCACCACGAATAAGATGGGCCGGATTTTAACCATTGCGCAGCAGAAAAAATTGCGTGTAATCAGTTTTTTAGCGCCCAAAGGCTGGGAATTTACGAAAAATTACAATTCCTCAGCTTGGATTACGCGGCCCAGAAACAAAAAAGGGCAGCAAGCTACCCTTTGATGCGGTTTTATTTTTCCCCACAACCCGAGGAAATGACCTGGGTGAGTGCAGAGATGGCCGCCTGAGCATCGGGCCCGTCGGCTTTGATCTGGATTTTATCGCCGAGGCTGACATCCAGGCCCATCACCGAAACCACGGATTTGGCATTGGCTTCAATCGATTTGAACACCAGTTTGATGTCCGACTGATACTGCTTGGCAACATTCACCACATTCGCGGCTGGCCGAGCATGCAGGCCAGTTGAATTCACGATACTGATGGGATTAGAGACGATTGCAGCCATAATCAACCTCAAAGTGAAAAGTAATCATTAGTGCGCTTACATGTGCGCAGCGATGCACACATCATAGCTAAGTTTCAACTTACTGTACCTGCGGATTAACCATTATGGCACTGTACTTTTTCAGTTGGCGCGGCGCAAATATTCACGTTCACTAATGAGGCAATCCAGCTGCAAATCCCACGGTTCGAGCGGTAACTGCGGATATTCCTGACACGCAAAGGCTAGACCAATCAACAAAGGTTTACGCCAGTGGCGGCGAGCGCGCCGAAAGGCAAAGGTGTAGTCATAAAAACCACCGCCCTGCCCCATCCGCGCCAAGCGACGATCAAACCCCACCAAGGGCACAAACACAGCATCGAGCTGTTTGGGTGAACACCATTCGGGATGTACCGGCACAGGAATCTGGTAAGGGCCGAAAGTCCACTGGCTGTCTTCATTCAAGCGCACAAAACCCAGCTGTCGCCCCCGCGTGGGCGTATGTGGCAGATACACCTGACAGCGGCGCTGTAGTGCCAGCAAAAGCAATGGCCAGGTCGGAAATTCACTCCCCATGGGGACATACAGCGCAATTTTGCGGCCGGGACGCAAAATACGCTGAATACCCGGGGTATGTATTACCTTCCAGGCAGCGGCTTGTCGGTCTTGGAGAGATATACCCTTACGGGCTTGCCGTAAGTGCCGCCGGACGGCGGCTTTATCCAGAGTAGAAGACTGGGACATAACAGAAGGGGCTTCCCGCGAATGCCGATAACGGTTCGCATCTTGAACCCAGAGGTTCAAGGTTGTCGCCCAGTCGAAACCATCAGGTGCATTCAAACGCGCTGCACAAGGCAGGGTGAACGCGCACAACAGGCCTCAATAGACCAGGCAAACTTGCTATACAGCTTATCGGTTCAAAGAATCTGAACCGTTACGAGCACCGCAGGAAAGCAAGCGGTCATTGTTGGGATGGGCAGGTCAGAATAATTCGGTCTGTTCCTGCAACACCGCATCAATGGTGGAATTCATGCGATCGATTCTACGCTGATGGGCCCCAATGTCAATTCCGCCCGGCGCCTTGGTTTGCAAAAACTCGTGCGTAATATTCAGCGCGGCCATGATGGCGATTTTTTCCAAACCGATGACTTTGCCATTGGTGCGGATGTCGTGCATGCGGCTATCCAGCAGCTGCACAGCCTGCAACAGCGTCTCTTCTTCGCTGACTGGGCAGGCCACCCGAAATTCGCGGCCCATGATGGAGATATCGAGTTGTTTGATCTCATCGCTCATGCCAATTCCTCCGGCAATTTCGCTAGCAAGCTGGCCAAGCGGTCTTTGGCGCCAGCTAGTTTGCCATTCAATTGCTGATTTTCTTGCTGGGTTTGCAGCAAATCTTGTCGCAGTTGGCGGTTTTCATTGCGCAGCTGCCGGCAGAGCGCGGCCAATTGCTGCACTTTGTCTTCCAGATTGAGCAATTCAGCTTCCATAATGTGCTTCCAAAAGTCAGAAATCAGCAGTCTGCCCACAGCAAACTGCCCTTGCAGGGTAAACCAAAACAATGCCAAACCCATTAAATGGCATCTGGCTCCGCTTCAGGCTCGGCGACGTCTTCGCCATCGCCCAGATCAACCCCGATAAAATCATCCGGTGTTTCCAGCGTCATCCGGCCCAAGGCCTTGGTGCGGTAATCGGTGATGATTAATTCGGCAGTTTTTTGCTCGTCGATCACGCCACCGCTCATCACCGCGCCGCGTTTGCGACCAATACGCGCAAACAAGGTTTCGACATCCCCATCCAGATCTGGCAATTTGTAGCGATCCATCAAGGCCTGCGGGTAGCGACGGCGCATTTCTTCAAGCGCAAACCAGCACACTTCGACTTCATCATAGGCATTTCGACCAATCGAGCCGCCCAGGGCCAGACGAAAACCCGAAGGCTCGTGCTCGATTTTCGGCCACATCAAGCCCGGCGTGTCATACAAAATAACGCCGTTCAGGGTTTCGATGCGCTGCTGTGATTTGGTCACCCCTGGCGTATCCGCCACTTTGGCGATTTTGCGTTGCGCCAGTGTGTTGAGCAAGGTGGATTTGCCCACATTCGGAATCCCCATGATCAGGGCACGCAGTGGTTTTTCCACACCGGTACGGTAGGGTGCCAGCTTCAGACACAAAGCGGGAATCTGCTTGAGCGCAATCTGCTTATTATCTTCGCCCAGCAACAAGGCCTCGGTACCCGGCTGAGATTTAAACCAGTTCATCCAGACTTTATTCAGCGCCGGATCGGCAAGATCGGCCTTATTGAGCACCCGCAGCGCTGGTCGCTGCCGAAACAGCCGTAATTTCTCGATCATCGGGTTGCTGCTAGAGAGTGGCATGCGCGCATCGACAATCTCGATCACCACATCCACCTTGGCCATGGTTTCGGCTACTTTCTTGCGCGCGGCATGCATATGCCCCGGAAACCATTGTATCGCCATCGTGCTTCCCCAAGAAAAACCGCGATTATACGCTTATTCACAAAGTACTTAACAAATCAGCCACTTGGCATGTGGAGAACAAATCATCCACATGTGGATAATCCGTGGTTTGCGTTTGGGGATAATTCCACCACCAAACCATCCACAGGGAATACGGAAAGCGCCCACCCCCTTGTGGATAACGTAAAACACTGATTTGATTGTGGAAAAAAGCTTATCCACAGGGTGCGACTGCCCTTATTTTTATCATTACTTCTTTCTTTTCAATATATATGTAAAAGAAAACCTCTCCAGCTGCAGACCCACGAAAAGTCTCCCACGACAGAGCAACTTGCCCTAGAATAGCGCCAGCTTGAAGGATGAAAGTCATGAAAAAACCGCTCTTACTCGCTGCAATTGCTGCCAGTTGTATTGCTTTAGGCAGCTATTTTGTCTTGGGTAACCAGCAAACCTTACCGAACCAACATGCAATGCAAACATTGGAAGGTAAAAGTTTTAAATTAGATGACTACAAAGGAAAGGTTGTCCTGGTTAACTTCTGGGCCACCAGCTGTACTGGCTGTATGAAAGAAATGCCGGAGCTTAAAAAGATCCAGCTCAAGTATGGTCATGAGCGGCTACAAACCATTGCCGTCGCAATGAGTTACGACAATTTGCAGTACATAGAAAATTACTATCAACGCACGCAATTGCCATTCAATGTGGTCTACGACGCCAACGGCGAAATTGCTAAACAGTTTGGTAGTATTCAGCTTACGCCTACCAATTTCTTAATTGGTCGTGATGGCAAGCTGATTAAGAAATATATTGGCGAACCTGATTACGCTGAAATTCAACGTGCTATCGAAAGCTAAACTATTGATAGTTTTAGGATTTTTAGGATCGCTAAAAACAGGTCTACAAGGTGGTAGTGGTCGTCTGCCGACCACATTCTGATTGAGCGTCGCTGTAGCGCCTACCCGTTGTTACAGCTTATAGGCTACAGCGCATAAAAAAAGCCCCGCGGTTGCGAGGCTTTTTGTTTTTGCCAGATCTGCAACGGCTTAAGCCATTTGCTGCAAGACCCGATTCGCTGCAAACAGCGTGTATTGAATGTCATCGTCGTCGTGAGCAGCGCTTACAAAGCCAGCTTCAAATGCCGATGGTGCGAGATAAACCCCTTCGTTCAACATCGCGTGGAAGAAGGCGTTAAAACGGCTACGGTTGCTGTTCATCACATCCTGATAGCTCTGTGGCACAGTTGGGCTGCAATACACACCAAACATCCCACCAACGCTCTGGGCGCTGATTTGCAGCTCGGTAGGCCATTGCTGACCAATCTGGGTCAGGCCAGTGGCCAAAGCCTGCGTACGGGCGGTTAAAGCGGCAAAAAAGCCCGGTTCACGCAGCGCTTGCAGTGTGGCCAACCCTGCTGCGACAGCCAATGGGTTACCTGACAGCGTACCTGCCTGATAAACCGGCCCTAGTGGCGCCAATTTGCTCATAATTTCGCGTTTGCCACCGAAGGCCGCCAATGGCAGGCCACCGCCCACCACTTTCCCCAAGCACGTCAGATCCGGCGTAATACCGTGCAGGCCTTGCGCGCACTGCAAACCCACGCGAAAACCAGTCATCACTTCGTCGTAAATCAATACCGCACCATGCTCCTGCGTCAGTTTGCGCATTGCCGCGACGAATTCTTTACTTGGCTGTACCAGATTCATATTGCCGGCGATCGGCTCGACGATCAGCGCTGCAATCTGGCTGCCCTGCTCGGCAAATACCGCTTCCAAGGCGGCCACATCGTTATACGGCAACACAATAGTGTCGGCCGCCACTGCGGCGGGTACGCCAGCTGAAGACGGATTCCCAAAGGTCAGCAGCCCGGAACCGGCTTTTACCAGCAAGCTATCGGCGTGGCCGTGGTAACAACCTTCAAATTTGATCAGTTTGTCGCGGCCGGTATAGCCACGAGCGAGGCGGATGGCGCTCATGGTGGCTTCGGTGCCGCTGGAAACCAGCCGCACCTGCTCTAATGACGGCAGCATGTCGCAGAGTAAATCGGCGATTTCTACTTCACCCTCGGTCGGCGCACCAAAGCTCATGCCGTTTTGCGCGGTGCGCGTCACCGCTTCGATCACTGCTGGGTGCGCGTGGCCCAGAATCAGCGGGCCCCAGGAGCCCACATAATCGATGTATTTTTTGCCATCGGCATCCCACACATAGGCGCCTTCGCCCTTGGTGAAAAAGCGCGGCGTGCCGCCGACCGAGCCAAAGGCCCGCACTGGTGAATTAACCCCGCCGGGGATGTGCTGCTGGGCAGCAGCAAATAAAGCTTCATTGCGACTCATAAATACCTCTGTATGGTATCTATCCAAAAGCATTGATCTGATTGGTTTTCAGCTAAATACCCTGGATAAAATAAAGGGCCGGCGTGGCCGACCCGAAGGGTAATGCAATTTTACCAGCTCACTGTCTTACCAGTTACAGTAAGGATGAGTGGACAAAGCGCTATTGAAATAACGCGGATCACCCGAGACTTCTGCTCCCAGCCAGGCCGGCTGCGGATAGCGGGCATCGGCACTGGGCAATTCCAGCTCAGCCACAATCAGGCCGGCATTCTGGCCATGAAATTCATCAATCTCGAATGTATGCCCGTCCAGATTCACCAGATGCCGGGTTTTATCCAGCACATTCGGGCAGAGCTTGAGTAATTCCAGCGCATCGGCCAGCGGGATCGGGTATTCAATTTCCAGCCGGCTAATGCCCTCGGTCTGGCCTTTGATGGTTAAAAATGCGGCCTCGCCTTTTACCCGGACCCGGACCGTGCGGGCAGGCGCGTCATTCAGGTAGCCCTGCGCAATGCGGGTACTTTGCTGTACTTGCGCGCGCCAATCGGCGTTGGCCAGCAAAAATTTGCGTTCGATTTCAACAGCCATTACTGCACCGCCTGTTTGATTGGGGTGGTGGCCTTCAGGTGGAAAGCGTCATCGTCGGCTTTGTAAACGCCATTTTGCCAATCGGTACTCAGCTCATACACCAGCCAGTCGGTTTTGCTTTGTGCGCTGAGCGCCGCTTTGGCTTCATCGATTTTGCAATACACCTGCATGCCACGGTAATAGCCGTCTTTATCCAGCAAATGACCGGGAAAATCAGCCGGTAGCTGTGATTTTTCCAGCCGGCCCGGCGCCGGATCGGCTTTGTTTTCCTGCAAGAGCTGTTTAATTTGGCTCGGGCCAATGGCATACACCCCGCATTGGGCGACCGGCTCGCCACAGCCGGTCAGTACAGCGGCTAAACTCGCCGCCAGCAATAAGGTTTTCATTCGAACTTTACCGTTGTCACCAAGAGTGGGCGTGCGTGGCTCAGAATGGTTTCACGATGACCAGAATCACCACCGCAATCAACACCAGAACCGGCACTTCATTAAACACACGATACCAGACATGGCTGCGGGTGTTTTTATCGGCGGCGAAATCGCGGTAAATCTTGCCACACCACAGGTGGTAGCCAATCAGCCCCGCCACCAGTGTGAGTTTGGCGTGCATCCAATACCAGCCTGGGCCCGCGTAAAAGCCGTAGTAGCCCCAAGTCCAGATGCCCAAACCCAGAGCCAGCACGGCAATCGGGGTCATAAACCGATACAGCTTGCGCTCCATCAGCTTGAGTCGTTCGATTTCGGCCGGCTCAGTGGCCATGGCGTGATTCACAAAAATGCGCGGCAGATAAAACAACCCGGCAAACCAGCTGATCACAAAAATAAGGTGAAAGGCTTTAACCCACAACATGGGAAGACTCCTGAATTAGGCACAGCAAACAAAGAAAAAACGGTCAATCAGTGCTGGGACTGTATTGACCGTGTTGAGGTTCTGCCTTGGGCTAGATCAGCCTTTGCTTTTTTTGGCGGGGGCATTACGCCGCGCCGCTTCGTAAAGGCCCTGCACAGCGGGGATTTTGGCTTGTAGCTCGGCGATCCGCGTTTGGCTCGATGGGTGGGTAGACAGGAACTCGGGCGGAGCGCCTCGGCTAGCCGCGGCCATCTTTTGCCAGAGGGTGACTGCGGCTTGCGGGTTATAGCCGGCGCGGGCTGCGAGTTCCAGTCCCATCATATCGGCTTCGGATTCATGCGTGCGGCTATTGGGCAAAGCCAGCGCCACATCATAAGCCTGGCTACCAATGCCTAAAGCCGCATTGGTTACGTCATCGTATTTACCGCCACCGAGCAAAGAGGCCGCAATCGAAATTCCGCGCAGGCCGAGCTGTTTGTTGTATTCCTCGCTCATCCGCTCGCGGCTATGTTCGCGCAGCGCATGGCTGATTTCATGGCCCATGATCTGGGCGATTTCATCGTCGCTGAGCTGCAAACGCTCGATAATGCCGGTGAAAAACATGATTTTGCCACCGGCCATGCAATAGGCATTGAGCTGCGGATTGCGCTCGACATTCACTTCCCAGCGCCATTGCGGCGCATCGGGGCGAAATACCGCGGTTTGCGGAATCAGCCGGTTGGCAATAGCTTTCACCCGCTGCACAGTGGGGTCGCTGGCGGGCAGCAACACACCTTTTTGCCGCGCTTTGCCCAGGGTTTCGCTATACGCAGCGGCTGCCATTTGATCAACCTGCTCGCTAGAGAGCAATTTGCTCATTTTTTGCGTGCGTGTGGCGCCCACGGCGCCACCTTGGGTGGTGTTGACCTGCTGGCAGCCGGCCAACAAGGCCGCGGTGAGCAGGGCTACGACGGTTTTACGCATGGGGAACCTCAAATTTCCACCATCTCGAAATCATCTTTACGTGCGCCGCAATCCGGACAGGTCCAGTTCATCGGCACGTCTTCCCATTTGGTGCCCGGAGCAATATTGTCTTCCGGACGGCCAGCGGCCTCGTCGTAGATAAAGGCACAAATCAGGCACATATATTTTTTCATCAGCGTCAACCGGGCTTAAGTAGTTTAGAATTCCAGATTCCTGCTGCCGGCTGCTTTTTCAAGCCTTCTAACCGGGGCAACAGGCCACTTTATTGCTGGCCAATCTGGCGCAGTGTCGTTCGATTTTAAACTCTTTTTGCTGGCTTTTTGAGCGCTTATGATGCCTACCCCACCGACCGTGCTGGTCTTTGCTGCCAATGATCCTTCCGGAGGCGCTGGCCTGATGGCCGATTTGCTCGCGCTGGCTTCGCTGGGCTGCCACAGTTTGCCGGTCATTACCGCCATGACTGTCCAAGATACTGCCGGCGTGCAATCGTTTCAGGCGGTGGATAGCGAGCTGGTGGATGAACAAGCCCGCTTTATCCTCGAAGATATCAAAATTGATGCCATCAAAGTGGGCATGGTGGGCAGTATCGAAAATTTGGCGGTGATCGCCGAAATTGCCTCCGATTACCCGGATATTCCGCTGATTTTAGAGCCCGTATTCAGTATGGGCCGCGGCGAAGAGCTGGCGCCGGAAGACCTGGCCAGCGCGATGCGCGAGCTGATGCTGCCGCACACTTATTTGGTCGTGTGCAATAGCGATGATGCGCGCAAGCTCGGCTCGGAAGACCCGGAAGAGCAAGAAGATCTGCCGCTGGATGCCGCGGCCCAGCGCATGCTGCAATACGGTGGCGAATATGTGCTGATCACCGGTTCGCACGAAAAAACCGCCAAAGTGATCAATACCCTGTTTAGCCGACTGGGGCGCGTGCATTCGGATAGCCGCGAGCGTTTGCCAGGCAGTTTTCATGGCGCGGGTGCGACGCTGGCGTCGGCCATTGCCGGTGCGATGGCCAATGGCGCTGAAATGCTGGTGGCGGTGCAGGAAGCGCAGGAATACACCTTTCAGGCGCTCAGCCAGGCCTTCCGCCCCGGGATGGGGTTTTTGATTCCGGATCGCCTGTTCTGGGCGCGCCCGCCGGCTGAGGAAAACCCCACCACGGTGATTGAATTTGATGAGCAGGCGCCTAAAAGCCTGCAGTAATCGAGTTTCTCAGCACGATTTCCATCGCCTTTGTCTTCCCCTAACCCGCCGCTGGCGGGTTTTGCTTGAGTAGCGACAATGAATTACCCACAAGTGATTGTTTTAAATGGCTGTAGCAGCAGCGGTAAAACGGCGCTGGCCCGCGCGCTGCAAGAGCTATTGCCGGTGCAATACCTGAATTTCAGCATTGATAGCCTGCTCGATGGCTTGCCGAAGAGCGATCTGGCCGCACTACAAAGCGGCCGGGTGATTACCCGTAGCGGTTATGATTTTGCCCAGCTGGTGCGCGCTTATCACTATGCACTACCGGGCCTCTTGCAAGCGGGCTGCCGTTTGTTGCTGGACAATGCCTGGTGCGACAGCGATGAAAAAGCCGAGCTCTTGACCGAGCTGGCGGGTTATCCGGTGCTGTTGGTGGGCGTGGATTGTGCGCTGGATGAGCTGGTGCGGCGCGAAACGGCGCGCGGCGATCGGGCGGTGGGCCAAGCGGCGTGGGAATATCCGCGCGTGCATCAGCAGATGCACTATGACCTTACGATTGATACCACGGGTATTAGCCCGCAGGCCTCTGCTGAAATACTCCTGCAGGCAATACAAGCTGGGGGTATGTGGCATGGCGCAATCAATACGCTAGAAAACTTGAATCTGTGCGTTTAAGCCACAATGCTGTTGGCTGTACGCCCGCATGGTGCGGGTGGCTTGATTGGCTGGGAGGCTTGGATGTTTAGTTACTATCAGATCACCGTACCCGTGTATGAACGTGCGTTGCAGCAGCTGGATCATTTGCTGGATAAAGCGGTGGAATATGCTGCACTCAAGCAAGTGAGTGACGAAACCATGCTGGGCTTGCGTCTGGCGCCCGATATGCTGCCCTTTGTGAAGCAAATCCAGATCGTGTGTGACACCACCAAATTTGCGGTAGCGCGCCTATCCGGTACCACTGCGCCCAAGCATGAAGATCAGGAAAAAACCTTTGCCGAGCTCAAGCAGCGCATTGCCGCCACGCGAGAATTTATCGCCAGCGTGCCAGAAAGCGCGTTCGCGGCTGCGGCGGAAAAAACCATTCAGCTTTCCTTTTTGCCCAACCCGATGAGTGCCCCGGTGTATGTGCAGCAATTTGTGGCGCCGAATCTGTATTTCCACCTCACCACGGCCTACGCTTTGTTGCGCAGTAATGGCGTGAATGTGGGCAAGGCCGATTTCCTCGGCCCGGTTTAAATCCCGCACAAGCCGCTCGATCACGAGCGGCTTTTTTACGTCAGCAGTCGATATACCTGCCTTGGTATGGCTATGTAGGCTATGCGAAATATTGGCTACAACCAGATACCCCTAGCGCGGTTTACAGGTAAAGCTTTGCCGATGCCAATTCACCAAGGCCTCGCCATGATGTTCCCAAAATTCGATCGAGGCATTGCCATAGCGTGCCCCGCTGGCGGCGGGCTGGCTCCACAGCAGTACTTTTTCCTGCCCTCGCTCTAGCGCCACCGCGCTATCCAGATCATTGTAAAAACGCGCGTAAATAGTCGGCGCCTGGCCGCAATCATAAGTCACGGTCGCCGGCTCGGGCAGCTGCTGGCTGTGCAGTTTTAGCTCGGTAATACGGCGCTGATATAGGCGAGTGGCACAGGCTTTCGGTTCGCTTGCCTGTCCACAACGATTGCGCGTTTGCAACCAACGGCGCTGAGCCGCGGGCAAGGCTTTGGCCGCTTGCGGGCTGAGTTTCTGGCGGGCGATCAGATAGGCCTGCGCCAATTCAGTATCGAGCTGGGCCAATTCGGCATCTTGGCAGATCAGTTTTTCCATCGCATGTTGCGTCTGGCTGCAAGAAAAACTGGGCTGGGCTGCCCATAAGCTGGTGCTGGCCAAACAGCCGGCAAGGAAAACCACCACGCGTGACATCGCGAACTCCTGTGTTGACTGGTGGGCAATCTAGCAGATTTCGCCGCCCCGCCGCAGGCCTACGCGGCGTGATTACTACCAGCCCGGTGCCACCTCGTGTGCGAGATCAGCTGCGATCTGCACGGTAGAAAGCGCCAGCCTTGTCTACACTGCAAACAGGCTTCTAGGCAGGATGCACCCCATGCAGATTAAACAACTGACCGTCACCGACCTCGCCCAACTCCCCGCCGCGCTGCAAACGATCACCTTTGCACCTGATTGGGTACTGATTTTGGGCAGCCCCGAGCTGATTGCCGATCCGTACTGTCTGGCCGCCCTGCAGGCGGGCTGTGCCGAGGCCACATTGGTGGGGTGTTCTACCGCGGGTGAAATCAATCAGGCTGGGGTGCATGAGCATAGCCTCGTGATTACCGCGGTGCAGTGGGCGGCGGGCCGACCCCAATTGGCCACCACGCAGTTGGCCGATATGGAAGATAGCCATGCAGCTGGGGTGCGGCTGGGGCAGCAATTGGCCGGCGTAGCATTGGCCGGCGTGCTGGTGCTGAGCCCCGGGGTGCAAGTGAATGGCAGTGCTTTGGTGCAAGGCGTGGCCGAAGCGCTGCCACAGCCGGTGCCGATTATTGGTGGCTTGGCGGGCGATAATGGCGCGTTTGCCAGCACCAGCGTGCTCAGCCAGCATGGCTGTAGTGCACAACAAGTGGTGGCAATGGCCATACCGGCCGGAATCCGGCTCGGGCATGGCTCATTTGGCGGCTGGCAGCCTTTTGGCCCGGCGCGCAAAGTCACCCGCTGCGCGGGCAATATTTTGTATGAGCTCGATGGCGAGCCCGCACTGAGTATGTACAAGCGCTACCTGGGTGAATACGCCGAGCAATTACCGGCCTCGGGTTTGCTGTTTCCGCTGGAAAAACTCGGGCCGGATCACAGCCAAAGCGGCTTGGTGCGCACGATTTTGGGGGTGGATGAAGCCGCTGGCTCGTTGATTCTGGCTGGCGATCTGGTGCCGGATGGCTATTTGCGATTGATGCATGCTAGCCACGATGCCTTGATCGAAGGCGCCGAGCAGGCAGCCGGCGTGGCTTTGCAGCGCTTGGGGGATGAACCGGTACTGGCTATTTTGGTCAGCTGCGTGGGGCGCAAGCTGGTGCTGGGTGGCCGGGTGGATGAAGAAGTCGAAGCCGTGGGCGAAGTACTGGGCTCGCAAGCAGTGCTAAGCGGGTTTTATTCCTATGGTGAGATCAGCCCGCTGGGCGAAGTGCTGACCTGTAAATTGCATAATCAAACCATGACCTTATCGGTGCTGGCCGATGACCTGGCATAAATTACTGCTACGCCAGCTCAAGCGCCAGCTGGGCTGGAGCGATGCGGCGGCGGTGGATGCGGCGCTGGCTGAGTTGGCACAGAGCCAAGACCCACTGCTGGCCAAATTACCCACTTTGCTGCAGCACATCAGCGAGGCCTATGCGCAAGATGAGCGCGATCTGGCGCTGCGCGCGCGCAGTCTGGAATTAAGCTCGGCCGAGCTCACTCAGGCTAATAATGAATTACGCCTGGAAGCCGCCGCCCGCCAGCGGGTGATTGATTCGCTGTGGGATACCGCCAATGTTTTGCTTGAAGGGCTGCAGCGGCCCTTGCTGGAGCGCAGCCAGACTAATCTCGAGTTACTCAGTGATCTGATGCATGAGCTGGTGCAGGATAAGCTGCAGGCCGAGGCGCGGATGCGCCATCAGGAGGCGCAATTCAGTACGCTGGTGGCCAATGTACCCGGGGTGGTGTTTCGCTGCGAATTAAATTACCCCTGGGGTATGCTGTTTATCAACCAGCAAGTACAAGACCTCACCGGCTATACCCCCGAGGTGTTTCTGGGTGATGAGCCGGTGATCAGTTATGGCTCGCTGATTGAGCCTACCGATTTACTGCTGGTAGAAGCCGCCATCGCCGAGGCGCAGGCCGGGGATGGCCGCTACAGCATCGAATATCGCTTGCGCAATGGTGATGGTCAGCGCCGCTGGGTGTTTGAGCAAGGCCAGGTGGTGCGCGATGCGCAGGGCGTGGTGCAATATCTGGATGGCATTATTTTTGATGTAACCGCGCAGAAAAAAGCCAGCGAACGCCTTTCGCAGCTCTCTGCCGCCATCGAAGCCAGCCCCAGCCCGATGGCGCTGACCGATGCCAAAGGCTGTCTGGATTATGTGAACCCCAAATTTGAATCGCTCTTGGGCTATCCGCTGGCCGAGATTGCCGGCCAGCCGCTGGCGCAATTCGTGGCGCTGCCCACCGATCGGCTGAGCTTTACCGCGTTGTGGGATAACGGTGGCCCACAGGCGCAATGGCATCACGATTTGCTGTATCAGCATCAAGATGGCCATACCGTGTGGATGTCGGTGTCGATTTCGCCGATTAGCGATCAGCTGCAAGGTGGTCAGCATTTTGTGGTGGTGTTCGAAGACATTGATCTGCGCAAAAACGCCGAAGCCCAGCTGCTGGCGGCCAAAGAGGCGGCCGATCAGGCCAATCGGCTCAAAAGCGATTTTCTGGCCAATATGAGCCATGAAATCCGCACGCCAATGAATGCCATTCTGGGCATGACCCACCTCACGCTGAAAACCGAGCTCAATGCCCAGCAGCGCGATTATCTGCAAAAAACCAGCGTGGCTGCCGAATCGCTGCTGCATATCCTCAATGACATTCTCGATTTTTCCAAAATCGAAGCCAATAAGCTGCATATCGAAAGCAGCCCTTTCCGGCTTAGCGCATTGGCCGAGCAAGTGATTTCGCTGTATCAGGTGCGGGCCGAAGAAAAAGGTTTGCAGCTGCAAGTGGTGTTGGCCCCCGATTGCCCGGCGGTGCTGGAAGGCGATGCGCTGCGCATTGGGCAGATTCTGGGTAATTTGGTTAGCAATGCGATCAAATTTACCCGCCACGGCGGTGTGACCGTACGGATCGAGCGGGTGGCCGAAATTGGCAGTCAGGTGCGGCTGCATGTGCAGGTGCAAGACAGTGGGATTGGCTTGCGGCCCGAGCAGATTGCGCGGCTGTTTAAGCCCTTTGTGCAGGCCGATAGTTCCACCACCCGGCAATACGGCGGTACCGGGCTAGGGTTGTCGATTTGTAAACGGCTGGTCGAGCTGATGGGCGGCGATATCTGGGTCGAAAGCAGCCCTGAGCAACGCGGCAGCTTGTTCCATTTCACCCTCATGCTGGAAAAAAGCAGCACCAGCGCCCTACCCACGCCGCAAACGGTGGCCACGCGGGGGCAATATCTGTCTGGGGTGCGGGTGCTGTTGGTGGAAGATAATCCACTCAATCAGCAGGTGGCTTCCGAGCTATTACGCGGGGTGGGCGCCAGTGTGATTGTGGCCCAGCATGGCGGCGAAGCGCTGGGCTGGTTGTCGATTACGCCGCTGCCTTGTGATCTGATCTTGATGGATCTGCAAATGCCGGTGCTAGATGGTCATGACACCACCCGCCTCTTGCGCACCGAGCCCCGCTTGCAGCAAATCCCGGTCATTGCCATGACGGCACATGCTATGTCGGATGAACGCCAGCGCTGTCTGGATGCCGGCATGAACGATTACCTGACCAAGCCAATTCAGCCTGATGTGCTGTTTAGCACCATTGCCCGCTGGGCGGGCGACAAAATCAACGCCGTTGAAGACCTAGATACCCATGCCCAGTATTACGATAGCAGCATTGTGCCGCATATCGCTGGGGTTGATACCCAGGGAGTGCTCACCCGGGTGATGGGCGACCCGGATTTATTCGACAGCCTATTTCGGCAATTTCTCGATGATTATCAGGATGCCTACAGCCAGTTTTGCGCCCTGCTGCGCAGTGATCCGGTGGCGGCCGAGCGTTTAAGTCATTCGCTGAAAGGGGTGGCCGGCACCTTGGGAATGACGGAGCTGGCCGACGTGGCGGCCAAAATGGAAAAACAGCTACGGGCACAACCGGGCAACCCTGGCGAATGGTCAGAGCCTTTGGCCACCGAGCTTGCCACCATCTTGCAAGCCGTGCGGGCGGCTTATCCGGCCGCGGCCCCCGCACCCGGACCGGTGACCGATTTGCCGGTGGATTTTGCCGCTCAGTTTGCGCATTTGCAGCTCTTAACCGAAGCCTGCGATGGCGAAGCGATTGATCAATTTCGCCAGCTGCAGGCGGTGCTGCCGCGCTGGCTTGATCCCGCCAGTTGCCAGCGGCTGGAGCGCGCATTTGGCGATTTTGATTTACCTGCAGCCAGCCAGCAGCTGGCGCTACTGAATGCCCAATTTGCCGGAGAAAATGTATGAGTACCCCGGCACCAGAGAGTCGCCCACTGTTATTGCTGGTCGACGATACCCCGGCCAATCTGGCCTTGCTGCATGGCATGCTCAAGCATGATTACCGGCTGCGCATTGCCAATGGTGGCCAGTTTGCCTTGCAGCTGGCGCAACAGCAGCCACTGCCCGACCTGATTTTGCTTGATGTGATGATGCCGGAAATCGATGGCCTCAGCGTATGTCGCCAGCTGAAACAAATGGCGCTGACGGCCGAGATACCGGTGATATTTCTGAGCGGTAAAACACAGGAAGCCGATGAGATTAACGGCCTGGCGGCCGGGGCGGTGGATTATATTCACAAGCCTTTAAGCCCGGCGATTGTGGAAGCACGGGTGCGTAGCCAGCTTGAGCTACAGGCCATGCGGCGGGCGCTGAAAATGCATAATCAGCTGCTGGAAGAGCGGGTACAGCAGCGCACTCAAGAGCTCGTGAAAATGCAGGATGCCACCATTATGGCGATGGGGGTGATGGCCGAGCTACGCGATGAAGAAACCGGTATGCACCTTAAGCGCACGCAAGAGTATGTGCGCTTGCTGGCGCAACAGGTGGCGAGCCATCCGCGCTTTGCTGCCGAGCTGGGGCCGCGGCAGATAGAATGGATGGCCAAATCGGCACCGCTGCACGATATTGGCAAGGTGGGGATTCCGGACGCCATCTTACATAAACCCGCCCGCCTGACCGTGGAAGAATTCGCCGTGATGCAGCGCCATCCGACCCTGGGGCGCGACATTATTCTGGAAGTAGAACGCATTGTTGGCGAAGAAAGCGATTTTCTGCGCTATGCGCGTGAAATTGCCTACGGGCATCAGGAAAAATGGGATGGCACCGGTTATCCACAGGGGCTAGCGGGCGAAGCGATACCGCTCTCGGCCCGGCTGATGGCGCTGGCCGATGTGTATGATGCCCTGATCAGCCGCCGCGTGTATAAGCCGCCGTTTAGCCACGAGATGGCGGTGAAGATCATCCACGACGGCCGTGGCACCCATTTCGACCCGGATCTGGTCGATGGCTTTTTGCGGGTGGCGACCGAGTTTCAGGCCATTGCCGAGCAATATTGCGATCCGGAAGACCCGCCGCTTGCCGATATTGCGCTGGCGGGTGTGCGTTAGCGAGGCTTAGCGGGCCTGTGGGTCGATCGCAAATACATCGCGCAGATAGTTCAGGAAATTCACATCCTCACACATGCCCTTGCCGGGGGTGTCGCTCACTTTGGCGACCGGCTGGCCATTACAAAACACCAGCTTCATCACAATCTGCAGCGGCTCATGGCCGCAATCATTGGATAAATCGGTGCCAATGCCAAAGCCCACTTTGGCGCGGCCAGCAAAATGCGCATATAGAGCAAAGGCTTTGGCCAGATTCAGGCCATCGCTAAACACCAGCTGTTTGGTATGCGGGTTGATCTTCATCTGCTGGTAGTGGGCGAGGATTTTCTCGCCCCAGACAAATGGATCGCCCGAATCATGGCGCACACCATCAAAGAGCTTGCAGAAATACAGATCAAAATCGCGCAAAAACGCATCGGTGCCCACTACATCGGTGAGCGCAATGCCCAGATCGCCGCGGTATTCGCGCACCCAATGCTCCAGTGCATTTTTCTGGAAATCGCGCAGCCGCGAACCAAAGCTCTGGAAGGCCTGCAGGTATTCGTGCGCCATGGTGCCGATTGGGGTCAGGCCGAATTCTTTGGCGAGCAGTACATTGCTGGTCCCGCGAAAGGCGCTGCCGGCTTGGCTGGCCAGGGTTTGCACCACTTCGCGATGCCATTGGCGCGAAAAGCGCCGCCGGGTGCCAAAATCGAAAAACACAAACGGATGCTGCAAGGCCGGTGCGGCGCTAAAGGTCTGCAGGGCGCTGATTTTGGCGGCGAGTTTTTCCCGGCCAAGCGCTAGCGCTGGTGCGGCAGGAAACTGGCGGAAATACACTTCATTCACAATCGCCAGCACATAAATCTCGAACAACATGCAGTGCAGCATCGGGCCCGCCACGCGGATCTCCAGCTCGCCGCTGGCCGTGGCGCTCACCGTGATAAAGCGCCGCTGTAACTGAAAGAGCCGCAGAAAATCGACAAAATCCGATTTGATAAAACGCAGCCCGCTTAAGTAGGCCAGCTCGTCTTCCTGAAAGCGCAGTGTGCATAGGTGATCCAGCTGCGCCTCGATCTCGGCCTGACACGCCGCCAGGGGCAAGGCGGGCTGATTGCGGCATTTAAAGGCGTATTCGGCCTGCGCTTGCGGCTGATGATGCAAGATCTC
Source organism: uncultured Chitinibacter sp. (assembly GCF_945957625.1). Classification (NCBI taxonomy): domain Bacteria; kingdom Pseudomonadati; phylum Pseudomonadota; class Betaproteobacteria; order Neisseriales; family Chitinibacteraceae; genus Chitinibacter; species uncultured Chitinibacter sp. The sequence goes on along the minus strand of NZ_CAMFLP010000002.1, from coordinate 296,262 downwards.
CTGCATCATGGTGAATTTATACAGATCGGTATCGAGTAGCGATTCAATCACAGGCGGCATGCCATTCCTTCAAATATACCTAGCTGGGTATGCTAGTTTAGATAAGATCAGTGCTTGATTTTAGACGCATACCCTGTTGGGTGAGCGTGGTGATAAATTCATCACCCAGCGCGGCAAAGCCGGCAACGGGGCTGGTGCAATCGCGTAGCAGTACCAGTTTGCTGGCGATGGCCGGGCCGCATAGGGCCACTAGATCGCGCACGGTGCTGGCCACGCAATGCGAGAGCGCCTCACCGGCGATCCAGATTTCATCGGCGCTGGTGAGCTGGGCCAGCCAGGCGCTGGGCGCCTGAGTATGCGGGTCGCGCGGATCGGGCACTTCGGCCTGTAGCGCCGAATAATGCTCGGTGCCGGGATTCAGGCCTTTGAGTTGGTAATGCACGGGCTGCTGATATTGGCGGGCCCAGTCTTGCAGCGTAGTTTGCAAAGGTTGATACACACTGTGCCCCCAGCTACCCAGCAGGCAATGCTCGGGCCAGATCACTAGCTGATAGCGCTGACGCTGTTCCAGCGCTTGCACATAGGCGCTGCTGTGCGCTTGTTGGGCCGGATCACGCGCCCGCCAACGGCCCTCGGACACCTCGGCACTGCTAATCACAGTGAATGGGGCTGGCGCTTGGCCGGCCGCATCTTGCCACCAGCCGGGATGGGCGATGTCGATGACCTGATGGCTATCCAGCGTGACATGGATCGCGGCCAGATCGGCGCCGCGCTGGGCGATCAGGGTACTGAGGCGCTCCAGATCGGCACTGGCGCCGGTGACAGGCAGGCTGGCGCCCGGCAGATCGCAAAAGTCGTGCTGGGGATCGATGATCAGCAGGTGAATTCGGGGGGCTGCCATATGCGCTCCTGCGCCACAAGGTGCACTGATTATGCGCAGCTTCGCCAGCCGCAACAACTGCGGTCTTTCCCACCGGCAAAGAAAAACCGCATGGGCTAAGCCATGCGGTTGTGGGATGACTGCAGCGTGTTGCAGCCCGCTTAACGCGGCAGCAGGTAGGCTGGTGGTGGGCTTTCTTGCGCCACAGGCAGCTGCCGATCGATCAGCTGACGCTCGGCCACCGGCGCTGGCGTGCTGGTGCTGGCACTATTGGCGCTGCGGAATAAACCATAACCAACATTGCCAAACGCCAGCTGGATATGGCCCCAGTCGTCATAGTCATTCAACGCAGTTTGCAGAGTGCCGTCGCCATTGCTATCAAAACTAACCGTGGCGGCATCGCGGCTGAAATTGGCATTCCAGTCGGCATACGCGCCCCCGGTACTGCCCCGGCCGATCATCTGGCCTTCGTCCAGCGCGGTTTCATTCAGCGGCTTGCTGCTGCCGTCGGAATAATCGATCACAAAGCGGTTACCGCAAGGGCCATCGACCAGATCGCACACATTGTAGCTATAGGGCGCTTTGCCCGGTGTGGCTTTGCCCTGATTATTCAGGCGGAAATACACGCGTTCGCTGGTGCTGTTGCCGCTTGGATCACTCGGCACCCCATCCAGCTGGAAGGCGTAATTCATCACGCTGAGGTAGTTGGGCTTGTTGTTCAGGTCTTCATTCCCGCCGTGGGTCAGGCCCAGATTGTGCCCCAGCTCGTGCATGATGGTGCCAGCCTGATAATTGATCAACCGGTACAGATTTTGCGCGCTGCTGCTGGTGAGGCCCCAATAACCCAAGGTCACGAGCAAATCATTGCCGCCGATTTCGGCCAAGCCCGATGAGCCACCGTAACCATTGGTGTTTTGGGTGCTACCCATCAGCAGGTAATGGAAAATCAGCCGGCGGCGTACATCCATGCTGTCGTTTTTATAGGCCATTACATCAGCGCAATCATTATTGCGATACAGCGTGACGCAGCGGGCAAATGGTACTTCCTTACCATTGCCCAGATTAAAATCGGCCGGATTAAAGCCCACGCTATACAGCTGGCCTACATCCATCAGCAGATCTATCCCGCGGCGGGCAAAGGCTGCCTGCACCATTTGCAGGGCTTCTTTGCGCGGTTTGATGCCTTCATCGGTGCCCGGGGTCATCCAGTCGATATGCAGCAGAATCGTCGGTCGGCCAGCGCGCGCGCCCATGGCATACAAATCCAGCCCGGCATAAGTGCCGCCCGGGCGTTTGGCGCTGCTAGGGATGCCATCATGGTCATCGTCGCTGGCATTGCTATCGACATCATTACGGCCACCCGGGGTACCAAACGGCACCAGGCGCCAGTCTGCAGAGGTATTGCTGTCAGTGGTTTGTGTGTAATAGCGTACCAGCGTATACCCCCCGGTACTATTGATGACTGGGGCATTGGCACCCTGCCACTGGCCGGCGGTGAGTGGCGCCAGCGTATTGCTGCCAAAGCGCACAAAATCGACGGTTTGGTTATTGCGCACTAATTCCAGCGCGCCATCGCTATTACTCCACACCGGGAAATCCTGATAAGTGCCGATGTATTGCGACTGGCTGGTTTTCTTGGGCGTGAAGTTATCGTTGTTGCCCACGATCACCATATGCGATTTCGCTGCCAAGACGCCACTAAGCGGCCAGGTTTTCACCCAGCCACCCGGTTTGCTCATCGTGCGCAGGCTGATGTCGTTCAGGGTGATGTCGCGGTTGGTTGGGTTGTAGATTTCCAGCCAGCTACCGCTGCTGTACGGATCGCTTGCCACTTCGCTAATCAACAGATCATTCGGGGTGCCGTTATTCGGTGTTGGGCTTGGGCTCGCGGTCACCACTGGCGTGCTGCTCGGGGTAGGGCTGCTTGATGGTGTGGTCGTCGGGCTGACAGTTGGGGTTGCTGTTGGAGCCGGCGTCGGTGTCGCAGTTGGCGTCACGCTCGCGGTCGGCGCTGGGCTTGGGCTGCTATTGCCGCAGGTGCCCAGTTTAGTCCAAGGCTGGCCATCGCCATTATTGCTGCTCGGCTTATTGCCCTGCGACCACCATTTAGCCTGGTAATTCACGCCCTGCTCGCTGACTTTACTGCCAGCAAAATAGGCGCTGCTGCTATTCCAGGCCGGCTGGCAGTCATTGGTGGCTGGCGGTACGCTGCTTGGCGTTGGCGTTGGCGTTGGCGTTGGCGTTGGCGTTGGCGTGGTGCTTGGGCTTGGGCTTGGGCTTGGGCTTGGGCTTGGGCTTGGGCTTGGGCTTGGGGTCACGCTCGGCTTTGGGCTGGCCGAGGGGGTTGGGGTGGTCGGTTTCGGAGTCGGCGTTGCCGTAGCTACTGGCGTTGGTGTTGCAGGTATTGGGCTAGGGGTATTGTTTGGTGTGCTTTGTGGCGTAGTACTTGGGGTAGGTATGGTACTGTCGCAGCTCCCTAAGGCTTGCCAGACTTGGCCGGTGTTGCTGTTGCTGGCAGGGATCTCGCCCAGCGTCCACCATTTGGCCTGATAGTTTTTACCCTGATAACTAACATTCTGGCCGGCCAGATAAGTGCTGCTGGCTTGCCACGCGGCAGCGCAAGGTGCCGCGGTGGCCCAGCTGGAAAACAGCGAGCCACCAAGCACAAGCAGCGCCCGGACTGTGAGAGCGTTCATACATACCTTCCTGATTAGATTGACTGGAGCTGACTTTTTTTGTCATTTTTTGTCTCAGCATTTTCTAATGGAAGGCGAGTGTACTCAAATTTAACTTACTACTATAGGTTTATTTAGAAAGCTTTGGTTAAATTAATGTGTATTTTCTGTAAAAATAAGCTCGAAATGAGCTGTTTTATAAGTAAAAACCCTGATCTCGTCGCGAACGTGCTGACTGTGATTCATGCCAAGGCCAAGATGAGCTGTGCAGCCATACCGCCGGGTGAGGAAAAGGCCTGTCCGCACTGTGGCCGAAATAACACTGAATAATCAGTGGGATGGTGATAGCCATCCTATTGGTGCAACGGTCAGCTGGTGTAGGGGGTGAGGTTTGAATTACAAAAAATCACTTATTTTTACAATGGCTGATCAGCTGCTGTCGTAAGGTTTCGATACTTTCTAGCCGAATCGCGCGGGCAATTTCGATTTCACCCTGCGGGCTCAGTTGGTATAAGCCATAGCGCAAGGTTTGTGGCCGCTGGGTGGTGGTCCAGATGGGATGGATGGCGTAGCGCATGATATTCACCCTAAAAACGTGGTGTATATCTGCAATATCGTGGTGCGACGGCCGAACTGAAGTACCGTTTATCCCCTAGCCTGCGGCGGCTGGTTGATAGCACCAGTGCCAAGGCTCATACACATAGCCGTAGGGATTGGCACGCGGGAATGAGAGCGTAAAGCCAAATTCGCCAGCATGCGCTTGCAGCCAGGCAAATGCGGGCGTGTCTTCAAAGGCTTCTTCCACTACCGGCCCGCCGGGGCTGTAGATATCGATGGCCCGCCCGGTGTGGTGTTCGCTGCAGCCGGGAGGCGCCAACACCTGCAGGATGTCTTCGATGCTTTGCCCAAGCGCTAATTTGCGCTCAATCAGCTCGACTTGCCGGCTACTTGCGCGATAGGCCGAGGCGATCCGCAACTCAATACCAGCATTCGCCGCTGCCGCCTGCATGGCCAGCCAGGCCGCTGCTGCGGCTGGTGTTAGCTGCCACACGCGCCCATCGGCGGCGGTTTCCACGTCCACCAGCTCGCTGGCTTCCGCAAAAATGCAGAGGGATTTTTCTTGCAATACCGCTGGGGCGATGCCCAGTTGTTGCCACAGTTGCGCTAAAGCGGGAGTGAGGCTGGATGACATCGATACACCTCGAATTAGGCCGGAAAATCTTGCGGCTGAAAGACGCGCGCACCCGGCAGGCCCAAGCGCTGATCCAGCGTAAACAGCAAGGGCTGCTGCTGCGCTGCGCGCAGGCCTTCGTCGGCACACGCCGCTTGCCAGGTGGCCAGATAAGCACTGGCCGGCTGGGCTAGCTCTGCGGTTTGTGGCGGGCGGTAGGCCCCAAGCGTGTGTTGGCAATATTCGTGATAGGCCTGCGGATGCTCGGCCAAGACTTGCCAGTAATCGGCCACCACGCGCGAAGGCAGCAGTAATGCCTGCCCTGCACTGCGCTGTTGCATCCGGAAGTATTGCCGCAAGCCTTGCGCTACCTGCGCCCAATCTTCGCCGCTCAGCTGTGGATAACGGGCGCTGAGGCTACGTGCGACGGCTTCCGGAAAGCGATAGTCATACAAAAAATATTGCTGGCGGCGGCGCCCCACAGATTGCCAGTAGCGGTAAATAGCCAAGACAATCGCAATCAGTAGTAGGACGCGCAGCAGCATGGTTTAAAAGCCCGGAAATTTCAGACCTGAATTGATCGGTTTACCTTTGCGGGCACGCTTGCCGATATACGGTGCCATTTCATTGGCATCGAGTACGATTTCTTTCAGCGCCCCACCCCGTCCGGTGCCGGATAGTTTCAATGTTTCACCATCGCAAACCGTTATCGCGGCCAGCTCGTCTTTATCATCCAGTGCCATGGTAATCACCCCGCGGCCGCCACCCGCCAGCTGTTTGAATTCGCTGTAGGCAAACAAATGCAGTTTGCCGGCTTTGGACAAACACGCCACGATGGCGTTCGCACTTGGGGTAAATGGCATTACGCGCAGCAAGGTTTCGCTGCCTTCGAGCGTGATAAAGCTCTTGCCGGCTTTTTGTCGGCTGAGCAGATTTTCGCCTTGGCAGGCAAAGCCATAACCGGCCGAATTGGCAATCACCAGCCATTCACCTGGCCGGGCAACAATCAATTGGGTAATTTTGGTTTTGGCCACCAGCTCAACCAGAGTCGTTACCGGCACCCCATCACCGCGGCCGCCCGGAATGACGGAGGCTTGCACGGTATACACGCGGCCATCACTGCCAAACAGCGCCAGCTGATCAACTGTCCGGCATTCGATCGCGGCCAGTAGGCTATCGCCGTCTTTAAAGCTGAGATTTTGGATATCCAGCCCATGGCCTTGGCGAGCGCGCAGCCAGCCTTTTTCCGACAGGATAATCGTGCATGGCTCATCCACCACGGCCACTTCCAGCGATGCGCGTTCGGCCTCTTCGATTAGCGTGCGGCGCGGATCGGCGTATTTTTTCTTATCCTGCTCGATTTCTTTGATAATTTGGCGCTGCATGGCCTGCGGGTTGGACAGCAGGTTTTCCAGCTCGGCCTTTTCATTGCGCAGATTGGCCAGCTCTTGCTCGATCTTGATGCCTTCCAGCCGTGCCAATTGGCGCAGTCGGATTTCCAAGATGTCTTCCGCTTGCCGTTCGCTCAGATTAAACGCCGCCATCAGCTCGGTTTTAGGCTCTTCGGCATTGCGGATAATGCGGATGACTTCATCAATATTCAGCAAGACCAGCAGGCGGCCTTCCAGAATATGGATGCGATCGTTCACTTGGCCTAGGCGGTGTTCGCAGCGGCGCGTGACAGTCACAAAGCGGAAATCGATCCACTCGGCGATGATGTCGCGCAGGTTTTTCTGCGCGGGCCGGCCATCACGGCCGATGGTTACCATATTGATCGATAAGCTGGTTTCCAGGCTAGTGTGGGCCATCAGCACATTCATCAGCTCATCGGGATTTTGCCGCGAGGATTTGGGCTCGAACACCAAACGAACATCGCAATCGCGGCCTGATTCATCGCGCACCCGATCCAGCATGCTAAGAATCAGCTGTTTGGTCTGGATTTGCTCTTGCGTTAGGGCTTTTTTGCCCTTTTTCACTTTCGGATTAGTGAGATCTTCAATCTCTTCCAACACTTTCTGGCTCGACGCGCCATGCGGCAGCTCGGTGATCACCAATTGCCACTGGCCACGGGCGAGCTCTTCTTTTTCCCAGCGCGCACGGACTTTCAGGCTGCCACGGCCATTTTCATAGGCGGTGGCGATATCGCGGCTGGAAGAAATAATCTGGCCGCCACCGGGCAAATCTGGGCCCTGAATATAGGCCATCAGCTCGGCTGCGCTGAGTTTTGGGTTGCGGATCAAGGCCACACTGGCATCGGCCACTTCGCCCAGATTATGCGATGGCATTTCGGTGGCCATACCCACTGCAATGCCTGAGGCACCATTCAATAGCAGCATTGGCAGCCGTGCTGGCAGCAGCACAGGCTCTTTGAAAGCGCCATCATAGTTGGGGATAAAATCGGTCGTGCCCTGATCAAGCTCACCGAGCAGCAGCTCGGCCACGGGCGTGAGGCGCGCCTCGGTATATCGATAAGCCGCTGCACCATCGCCATCGCGCGAGCCAAAATTGCCATGCCCGTCGATCAATGGGTAGCGCACCGAAAAATCCTGCGCAATCCGTACCAAGGCGTCATAGGCAGATTGATCGCCGTGAGGGTGATACTTACCCAACACGTCACCGACAATCCGCGCTGACTTCATCGGCTTGGCGGTGGCCGTGAGGCCTAGCTCATGCATGGCGTACAAAATGCGGCGCTGCACCGGCTTTTGGCCATCTTCCACTTGCGGCAGTGCCCGGCTTTTCACCACACTCATCGCGTATTCGAGATAGCTTTTTTCCGCATACAGACCTAGCTGAACGGCTTCGGCATCATCCAGCTGGGTAGAGACTTGGGCGGCAATATAGCGGCCACTTTGGCCGCCGCTAGCGGTTTCCGGGGTAGGCGGTGGCGTTTCTGCTTCGACGAGATCAATCGTATCCGACATGTTGTAGCGCTTCTAGATTCAGGATTGCGGCTATTTTAGCGGGTAAACCCTTGTTGCCGGCAAATACAAAACAAAAGGCCTGTTTCACGTGAAACAGGCCTGAGGAGAAAACGCTGCCAGATTACAGAATACGCAGCGTGAAGTACTTATAGCCTAGCTGCTGGTGTTCACCGCTATCAATCAGCTTGCGCAAGGCGACGTTGAATTTTTCACGCAGCGCATCGTCGCCTTTGCGCAGGGCGATGGCTTCGCCACGGCCCAGCCATTGTGCTGAGTCGATGCGGTTGCCCACCATCTCAAACTGCTCGGCATTTTTTGGGTCTTTCAGGAAATAACCCAGTACCGCGCTGTCATCAAACACCAGTTGAATCTGGTTATTCGCCAGCGCGGCCATCATTTCATCGGCACTGCCGAAGCGTTTGATGGTGACTTTGCTGCTATCCAGTTCATGGGTTAGATAATCATCAAAAGTGGTTTTCGCCACTACGCCCACGGTGCTGCCCTTGATGCGTTCGGCGGTAATCACCGGCCAAATCAGCTTGGCTTTTTTGGTGGCAACGTAGATGCCGGGTACGCGGGAATACACTTCACTGAAGTTCACCAGCTTTTCGCGCTCTTCGGTGATCGACAACGAGGCCACAATCGCATCGGCTTTATTGTCGTTCAGCGCCGGGATCAGTTGGTCGAAATCAAAGCGCGAGATTTCGCAGCGCACTTGCATTTCTTTGCACAGGGCATTGGCCAGATCTACGTTAAAGCCGGTGAGCTGATTGCTTTGATCCAGATATTCAAACGGTGGGTATTTGCCTTCGAGGGCGATGCGCACCAGTGGGCCAGATTGAGCTTGCGCCACCGCACTGGCGGCAGGTGCTGAGGCGGCACTCACCGCGGCCGGATTTTTGCCCGCGAGATAAAACCAAGTGCCCGCTGAGCCTGCGGCCAGGAGCACCAAGGCGCCAAACAATTTCTTCATGATGCGTACTTACAAATAAAAAAGATGCTACGTGAATTTGTAAGTACCCATATTGGGGTTATCTCTGATATGCGCACCGTTCAGCGAGGATTTCGACCGCTGATTGGGGGTCTGTGGCGTAAATCACAGCCGTGGCGGCTTGCCAGAGCATTAGATTCAGCGGTGCGGCAAAGTCTTCGATGTGCCAGCCTTGTGCATCGGTGACGCCCGCGAGGCGGGTTTGCATATCTACTCCGGCCGGTAAATCAGGTAGCCACAGATAAATCGGCTTGCCCAGCGCATGCGCATAGCCAATCTCAAACGCGGTGCCGCTGTCGGGCTCGCTCAGGCTACGAAACGCCCGCACATCAGCGAGCACCGCATCTGCCTGCTGAATCAGCGCGCAGTTTTGCTGAAAGATCCATGCCGCTGCCGCTGGGCCGTGTAAATCGGCTGGGCAAGCCTGATCCAGCGGATACAGCCCACACAAGCCCTGCTCTGCGCAGGCTGCCTGCAAGGCTTGTCCCCACGCGGTGGCATCGGGGCGAAATACACCGGGCCCGGCTAGGTAAATCGTCTGCATTTTGCACCTATTGTCTTTCCGTCAAGGCGGGGCTGTTCTGAGTCAACTATACTTTCCCAATCAAAAGAAAGCGCAGGAGGCTCCGATGTTTTTTGGCCAAAAACAGGTGATTGCCAGTCTGAATGACCGCATCCACCAGCTGGAACAAGAAAACCAGAGCTTAAAAAAAGAAAACGAAAAGCTCCACCGCGATTACGATTTTATCGGGGTGCTGCAAAAACAGGATAGTGGCGATGGGGGCTATCTCACTTCGCTGCTGCAAGCACTGCAGCCTTTCGGCGATAGCCTGAATAATTCGGCAGAGAGCCTGGTGGCGATGAGCGAGCGCATGAAAGAAGAGCTGCGCTGCGCCAGCGCCCTCTCCCGGGTGTCTTCGGATAACTGTCAGGCCATTACCAGTATTTCCGACAATCTGACCACGCTATCGAATACGGCGGCGCAGTCGGTGTCGGAAGTCGACAAGCTGGATCATCAATCTGACCAAATTAGCGGCATTGTGCAGCTGATTAAAGAGATTGCCGATCAAACAAACCTCTTGGCTCTGAATGCGGCGATTGAAGCCGCCCGCGCCGGCGAGCAAGGCCGTGGTTTTGCCGTGGTGGCCGATGAAGTGCGCAAGTTGGCCGAACGGACCGCCTCGGCCACCAAGGAAATTACCCAGCTGGTGGGCGAGATTCGTGAAGAAACCAAACAAGTCAAAAACACCATGAGCACCATGGCCGAGCAAACTGCCCGCTTTAGCGAAATGGGCCGTGATGCGGTGGGCGATATGGAATTGCTGATGACGGTGTCGGGCGAAATGGAAGAACTGGTGGGCGGCAATATGCTGTTTAGCCAGATCGAAAGCAGCAAGCTGGATCATCTGGTGTTTAAATTCAATGTGTATATGTCGGTGACGGGTGAGCAAACTGGCCATCACGGCATTCATAGCGATGCGCGCGATTGCCGCTTTGGCCGCTGGTACTACGATGGTGAAGGGCAAAAACAAGCCGGCAAAAATGCGGCCTATCGCGAAATTGAAACCCCACACAATGAAGTGCATCAGGCTGGCAATGCGGCGTGGCAAGCCTGGCAAGCCGGGCAGAAAAACCAGGTGCTCGAAGCCCTCAAGCGCATGGAAAACAGCAGCAGTAAATTGTTTTCGGTACTGGATCGCGTACGTGGCTAAGCGCGCTGCACGCAATAAAAAACCCGCCGCTGGCGGGTTTTTTATTGTGGCAAAGGTTTGGCTTACTTGGTTTTTTGTACCACATTCATCGCCGTGGCCACCATGCCAGCGACATCGGCCGCATTGGCCGGCAGCAGCATGGTATTGCCGGTTTTGGCGAGATTGGCAAAGGCGCCAATGTATTGCTCGGCCACTTTCAGGTTCACAGCCTCTGGTCCGCCCTGCCGCTCGATGGCTTGCGCAATAATGGCAATCGCTTCGGCATTGGCACGGGCTACCAGCCGGATGGCCTCGGCCTCACCTTCGGCGCGATTGATCTGTGCCTGGCGCTCACCCTCTGATTCATTAATCGCCGCCTGCATTTCACCTTGTGAGCGCTGAATATCGGCTTCGCGCTGACCGGTGGCGAGATTGATCTGCTCTTGTTTCACCCCTTCCGATTTGGCGATCAGCGCGCGTTTTTCGCGCTCGGCGGTGATTTGCTGCTGCATCGAATGCAGAATCGATTGCGGTGGAGTCAGGTCTTTGATTTCATAGCGCAGCACTTTTACCCCCCAGTTGGTGGCGGCTTCGTCCAGCGCATTGACTACGGCGCGGTTGATTTCATCGCGCTCTTCAAAGGTTTTATCCAGCTCCAGCTTACCGATTACCGAGCGCAGTGTGGTTTGCGCCAGCTGGCTAATGGCCAGCAAATAATCTGACGTGCCATAGGAGGCCAGCCGTGGATCAAGCACCTGGAAATACAAAATGCCATCCACCTGCAGCTGGGTGTTATCGCGGGTAATACACACTTGGCTTGGGACATCGAGCGGGATTTCCTTCAGGCTGTGCTTGTAGGCCACGCGATCGATAAAGGGAATCACAAAATTCAGCCCGGGGCTGAGCACCGCGTGAAATTTGCCTAGGCGCTCGATAATCCACGCATGCTGCTGCGGTACGATTTTGAATGTTTTGGCGATAAAGACAATCGCCAAGATCAGAAAACCAAATGCAAATTCCATCGTAAACCCTCCTGGGGTATAGGTTTGAATGCAATATCAATGATCATCTACAGCTAGATACCTGCTGGGGTATTACACCTGACTGATGATCAGCCGGCTGCCTTGTTTGGCCACGATAATCCACAGCGCATCGTCGTGGCGGCTTTGCCCTGGCGCGAGCTCGGCATCCCATTGTGTGCCGCGGTATTGCACGCGGGCGCGCTGCTCGCCCTGCCACTCGGCGATGGTGACGGTTTGGCCAACATCATCATCCTGCTCGCTGGCGGGAATAACGGGTTGCCGGCTTTTCCAGCGTTGTAGCAGCCAGACACTGAGCAAGGCGCTGCCGGCGGCGGCGAATAATTGCCATTCCAGCGCCAGCCCGAAGTGAGCCAATAAGGCGCCTACGGCGGTGCCGGCAGCGATCGCCAGCAAGTAAAAGGTGGTGGTGAATAGCTCGCCAATCGCCAGCGCGATCGTGGCCACGATCCATAAGGTAAAGGCAGACATTACAACAGCCCTTGCAAGGAAAAATTCAGGATATGGCAAAGCCGGTAGCGCGGCAAGCTAGCGGCGCGGTGCTGCTTAGGCTTGCCACTGTGCGGCCAGATCGGCAACGCCGCGCAGCGCATCCAGCTCGGCGCGCACCCACAGTTCGGCCTGATCGTGTGGATGAATCGCCCAGAGCTGCTCGGCCTGGGCGTTTTCCATCACCCGCACTTGTTGCAGCGCGAGCCCGAGTTCGCCTTGCCCGTCGAGCAGCGCGGCGCGCAATTTGGGGCTCAGTGGCAGTGGCTCGAGTAATTCGGCCATCGGCTGCGCTAACAATTGATCCAGCAGCGACAGCATCCCCAGTAAAAACGCGCTATCGGGGGGGCAATCGAGCCAGCGATGTTCGGCCCAGTTGGCCAAGCGCCTGGCGCGCAGCAAAGCGGCGATCAGCAAAGGCGACATCCCTTGCCCATCGGCGCTGTGCTCGGCGTAGAGCAAGGTTTGCACCCAGCGCTCAAGCTGCGTGCGCCCCAATACGGTGATGGCATGGCGAATACTCTGGATCTCGACCCGCGCCCGTAGCCCCACGGAATTGACTAAGCGTAATAGCCGGAAAGTCAGCTCCGGCGCATGGGCAAATACTTTTTCCAGCTTGGGGGTATCCGCATCGGCGCTAATCAGGCCGATTAATTCCAATAACGCAGGTTTAGCTGGCTGGCCGCTCGCGCCCTGCCCGTGGCTATACCAGGGGCCGTGCGCCAAAGTACCCGGTGGCAATGTTGGCAGCTGGCTGGCACGGATCAGGCCGCCCTGTAGCGCACTGGGCGCGGCAAGCATTCCCCCGGCTGCCAATAGCGGTTGCTGTGGCGGCAGAAAGCAGGGCAAATGGGCTGGCAATGGCTGTTGGCTGAGCGCCGCCGCTAGGCTTTGCAGCTGATGCGTGGGGCCCAGCGCCAAAACACCGCGCCAGCTTTGCTCGGAATTCCACAGTGGGGTAAGCAGCAAAAAATCCATGATGCGAGTAGGGTTGGGCCGGAGATTTCACCCTAGCCCTTTGTGCGGTCAGCAGCAAGTTTGTGGGCGCGGCCTTGCCCCAAAATGGGGCTAAAACACCACGCCGCACGGGGTATGCCTCGCTGTGGATAAGTAGCGGCTAGCGGGCGGCTAATACCTGCTGGCAGTACTCGCTCATGGCTTGTTCGCTCTGTGCCGCTGCGGCCAAAATCCATTCACTGAAATGGTGCAATTTGGCGCTGCCATCCATCCGTGGCATCCAGGCCAGCCAGAAGCGGCTGGGGTGGGGAACCACCACATTGCCCACTAGATTCAGCCGCCCGCTGCGTAGCTCATCCAGTACCATCGTTAGCCGCATCAGGCCAACGCCCTGATGACGGCGGATAGCATCGAGAACGATATTATTATCGTTACAAAACAAGGAAAAAGACGGTGTCCAGTCACCAAGCCCTGCGGCCAGCGACCAGCTGCTCCACTTCTCCATCGAGCCGATAATGCGGGCTTGTGGCACCTCGGCAATCGAGCGTGGCTGTTGCGGATCATCGCTAGCCGCCACCACAACCAGATAGTCGCTCAGCAGGGCGCGAGCCTTCACGCCATCCCATTCGCCACTGCCCATGCGGATCGCCAAATCCACCGGCGCGGTCTGTAAATCTTCGAATTGCAGGCTGGCGCGCAGGTTCACCCGATACTGTGGATAGATTTGTTGAAAACCCGGCAAACGCGGCATTAACCAGGACAAACTGAAGGACGGCAAAGTCGCGATCGTGAGCTCATTTGGCTTGGGGCGCGCGCGGGTGGCGCGGGTGGCTTCGGCCACGTCATTGAGCGCCACGCGAATCTGCAGCGCATAGTGGCGGCCATCCTCAGTCAAGTTCAGTTTCCGCCCTTGCCGCTCAAAGAGGGGCAGGCCCAGATAATCTTCCAGGGTGCGCAGTTGGTGGCTAATCGCGCTGTGCGTCACCGACAGTGCATCGGCGGCTTTGACTACGCTACCCAAGCGGCTGACCGCCTCGAATGCGCGCAGCGCGGCTAGGGGGGGAAGTGAATCCATGTGAATAAAACTCACAAATCGGGTTAGAAATCGTCAGTTATCGCAGTGTAGATTTTCGATATAGTGAATGCAAATGACATGTGGCGAGGCTAAAGATGCTGACCTATCTGCGACTTACCGTCCAAGCGAACGAATTGCTGGTGGCCCGGCTGGGTGCCCAAGCCGATTTGTTGTGTGAATCAGGTTCACTTTGGCTTAGCCAAAACGGGCAAGATCGGATTGTGCAGGCCGGCGAGCGTTTGCAGTTGCCCGCCGGGCAATGCTTGCTGGAAGGCTCAGGGCAATTGCGCCTCAGCGGATCGCCTTTGCATGTTCAGCCCTATTGCCGGCCGGCCGGCCCCAATAATTAAGGAGCGCGCGATGTATCAGCTGTATATCGGACATCAGAATTATTCTTCCTGGTCGCTGCGGCCGTGGGTTTTGCTCAAGCATTTTCAGGTGCCTTTTACCCAAACCGTGGTGCATGTCAGTGGCAAAGGCGCCAATGCCAGCCATCGCGGCTATTCGGATAATGGCCTGGTGCCCTGCTTGCACGATGGTGACTTCAGGGTATGGGACTCTATGGCAATCTGTGAATACCTTGCAGAGCTATACCCCCAGATGTGGCCGGCAGAGCGCCAGCTGCGCGCCCGCGCACGCAGTATCAGCGCCGAAATGCACAGCGGCTTTGGCGCTTTGCGGAGCCAATTACCGATGAATGTGCGGCTACGCGCCCAAGGTGTACCGCCCAGCCCAGAGGTGAGCGCAGATCTGGTGCGGGTGTTTGCGATCTGGCGTGATGCCCGGCAGCTGGCGGCGGAGCATGGCTGTGGCGGTGAATTTTTGTTTGGCGCTTTCTCGATTGCCGATGCGATGTATGCCCCGGTGATCTGGCGGCTGCATGGCTACAATATCGCCATTCCAGATGATCTACAGCCCTACTTCACCGCCATGCTGCAGCACCCTGCCATGCAAGAATGGGCTGCCGCCGCTGCCGCCGAAAGTATTCAACTGCCGGCGTATGATGCGTTAATCGCTCAGTTCGGCGGGACCCGCTAATGGCGTGGGAATTAGCACAACTGAATATCGGCCGCGTGGTTGCCCCGCTCGATAGCCCTGCCCTGCACGGCTTTACCAGCATGCTGGATCACATTAACCAGTTGGCCGAGCAAAGCCCGGGCTTTGTTTGGCGCTTGCAAAGTGAGAGTGGTAATGCCACCGATGTGCCGTTTGATGATGATCCTTTGCTGATCGCCAATTTATCCGTCTGGCGTTCGGTCGAAGATTTGCGGGCCTATGTGTATGCCGGCGAACATTTGCAGATGCTGCGCCAGCGCAAACAATGGTTCAGCCACCGGCCCGGCCCCAATCAGGTGTTATGGTGGGTGCCGGCGGGCCATCGGCCGAGCTTGACTGAGGCCAAAGCGGCACTCGCACTCTTGGCGCTCAATGGCCCAACAGCGCATGCGTTTACTTTTGCCCAAGCGTTTGAGGCTCCCCCGCAAGCAAATCAGTTGGTTCAGGTGAGTGTGGATTGAGTATCTACTCACCCGCCTTTGCTATAAGTGGCGTTGATTTCGGCGTTACTTAGCCAATAAACCTAAATATTCCTTAATGCCTGCTTCAGCTCCTTGCAATCTTAGGGTGCGCATAATGCAGCCATCTACTCGATAACGCTCGGGTAGCTAACCTGGACATGCAACACACTTTACTGAATTAAATTGGAGCTCATCATGAAAGCACTGAAACATCTGGTTCTGGCTGTGGCCCTGGCGGGCTTTGGCACGGCTGCATTTGCTGCATCTGCCCCAGCAAAACACAAAGCGCATCATGCTTCTAAAGCATCAGTAGTGCAGCAAGCACAAGCTAAGAAAGCATCACACGCTTCTAAAGCTTCAGCAGCACAAAAAGCTCAAGCTAAAAAAGCACATCACGCTTCTAAAGCTTCAGTAGCTCAACAAGCTCAAGCTAAGAAAGCATCGCACGCTTCTAAAGCTTCAGCTGCGCAAAAAGCCCAAGCTAAAAAAGCATCCCATGCTTCTAAAGCTTCAGTAGCGCAACAAGCTCAAGCTAAGAAAGCATCACACGCTTCTAAAGCCTCAGCTGCACAAAAAGCTCAAGCTAAAAAAGCATCACATGTAGCTTCTAAAGCTTCTGCAGTGAAGTAATTCGGCCCGAGTGTCTTCCTCCCCGAAACTTGCCTTGCTGCTAGCGCAGCAAGGCTTTTTTTATCTGGGGGTTTCCCATGATGATTAGCACCCTCTTCTGGTTGGCGCTGGGTAGCAGTAGCCCAGTGCCGCCCCCGCGTGAGCAGCTACGCCCCGCGGAAAAAATGTATTGGCGGGTGGTTAGTGCACAGCAGATTGATTTATGGCTTGGCACTGAAGAAGCGTGGCGTTTAACCATGTCGAGCGATTGCCCAGCCTGGCCGAATAAAGAGCTGCAAGTGCAACTGGTGCAAGGGCATATTCAGGCCCATCAGCCCTTATTAGTGGGGCTAAAGAATAGTTGCATCATTCGCGATATCCGCCCGATTCCTGCCAATGCAAACCGGCAATTACCCAGCTTGCCTGCGCGTGGGCTTGAATCTGGTCACGGGCGCAGTAACAATAAGCGCTAACCCATGACAATGTCGGTGAAAGCCATGCGTATTCTTTTGGTCGAAGATCAGCTGCAGCAGGCGCAATACACTCAAAAAGCTTTGCAGGAAGGCGGCCATACCGTCACGCATGCGGCCGATGGGCGTGAAGGGATGTTCCAAGCCACCACCGAAAGCTACGACGCCATTGTGCTTGATCGCATGTTGCCGCATGTGGATGGCTTGACCATTTTGCGCACGCTGCGCGCTTCCAAAATACAAACACCGGTGTTATTGCTGTCGGCGATGGGTGAGCCTGATGAGCGAGTAGATGGTTTGCGGGCGGGGGCCGATGATTATCTGGCCAAGCCGTTTCACAGCGCTGAGCTTCTGGCGCGGCTTGAAGTGATTACCCGCCGCGTGCAGCAAAACAATACGGCTGATAGTAATAAACTGGTGCTGGCTGATTTAGAGCTGGATCGGCTCTCGCGCACTGTGACTCGGGCTGGGCGCACTATCGATCTGCAGCCGCGCGAATATCAGCTGCTGGAATATCTGATGCGGCATGCGGGCCAGGTCGTGACGCGCACCATGCTGCTCGAAGCTGTCTGGCATTACCATTTTGACCCGAACACCAATGTGATCGATGTGCATATCAGTAAATTGCGCGGCAAGATCGATGGTGAGTTTCCCAAGCCCTTATTGCATACCGTGCGTGGGGCGGGCTACCGCCTGGCCGAGCAATGAGCCCTGCGCGCTGGTCGCGGGCGCTGCGTAATCCATTTACACGTTGGGCAATTGCCCTGCCCTTGGTAATGAGTGTGGTCATTACCGGCTTTGGTGCGTTGGCTTTTCGCGAAACGCAACAGGCGCTATTGGGTGAGTTTCATACGGCCCTGCGGGAAGAAGTCACGGTATTGGAGCTGATCTATCGCGAGCAGGGTTTTAAAGCGCTGCAAACTGCCATCAATTTGCGCGCCAGCCAGCGTGGCTCGCAGCGCGTGTATTTACTCACCACGGCGCAAGGCCAATACGTGGCCGGCAATTTGCATCACTGGCCACGGCATGTGTTGGTGAAAGATGAAAGCTCGGCGGTGTTTGAGGACCCTGCCAGCGGTGAAACCATCGCGGCAGAGGTGTTTCTGCTGTATGGCGACTACCGGCTCCTTGTGGGGCGGCGGGCGATTTATGAGCAGGTCGGTAATCATCTGATTTTGAATTATTTATGGTTGGGGGTGCTGATGTTTGCCGCCTCCATCATCGCCGGGCTCACGCTGTCCCGCCTGATTCGCCGCCGCTTGGCGACCATTCGGCAAACTGCGCAGGCCATCCGCATTGGCCAGCAAGGCTCGCGGATTCCCCTTTCTGGTAGCGATGATGAGCTGGAGGGGGTGATTAAAGAATTAAACGCCCTGCTCGATCAGCAAGAAAAATTACTCGCCTATTCGCGGCAAACCTCGGCCGCAATTGCCCATGATTTACGCCAGCCATTGTCTTTGTTGCGCGGCAAATTATTAGAGTTAAGCGAGGCCCAGCCGGCTGATCTGGCGATCAAAGACGCGGCGCTGGCGCAACTCGAGCAGATTCAGGCGCTGTTTTCGGCTATTTTGCGCTTAGGGAGGATTGAGTCGGGCGCACAAGCGCTCCATGCCGAGCGCAGCGATCTGGCCGTGCTGGCCGGTGATGTGGTGGAGCTGTATCAACCTTTGCTCGAAGACGCTGGCCTAACCATTAGTTTGGTGCAGCCACAGCCGGTGCAGGTGGCGGTAGATCGTGAGCTGGTGTTTGCTGCGCTGAGTAATCTAATCGAGAATGCGCTGCGCTATGCGCAAAGCGATATCGAATTGCATGTCGGCGAGCGCTGGATTTGCGTGCGCGATTTTGGCCCCGGTGTTAGCGAGGCTGAGTTAGCCCGGCTGTGCGAGCCGTTTTACAAAACCGAAGCCAGCCGACAAGATACCAGCGAACAAGGTGGCCATGGCTTGGGCCTGGCGCTGGTGAAGGCGATTGCCGAATTGCATGGTGGGCATTTGCAATTGCAACGCGGTGAGCCCGGTTTGGCGATTACTTTGCATTTTCCTTAAAACCCGCCGCGTGCGTGCGGGCTTTTTCATTATTGCGGCGGCATCTGCTAGACTTAGCCGCAAATTCATTTTTTGGTTTCACGTGAAACAATGGCAGCTCCCAAATATGACGAATCGTCGGTCAAGGTCTTAAAAGGTCTTGATCCTGTCCGCCACCGGCCGGGCATGTACACGCGCACGGATAATCCGCTGCATATCTGCCAAGAGGTGATCGACAATGCCGCCGATGAGGCGCTGGGCGGCCATGCCACGCAGATTGAGGTGACGCTGTATCGCAATCAATCGCTGCGGGTAGTGGATAACGGCCGCGGGATTCCCGTCGGTCTGCACCCCGAAGAAGGCGTGCCTACCGTGCAGGTAGTGTTTACCCAGCTGCATGCTGGCGGTAAATTCGATAAAAAAGACGGCGGCGCTTACGCGTTTTCTGGCGGTCTGCATGGGGTTGGGGTATCCGTTACCAATGCCCTTGCTACCCGGTTGGAAGTTGAAGTACGGCGTGAGGGCCAGATCAATCAGCTGGCTTTTGCTGGCGGTGATTTGCTCGAGCCGCTGAGTGTGATCGGTACTTGCGCCAAGAAAGACACCGGTACCCGGGTGTTTGTGCAGCCCGATCCGCAATACTTCGATAGCCCTACGATCCCGCAAACCGAGCTGGAGCATTTGCTCAAATCCAAAGCCGTGCTCTTGCCCGGCTTGGTGGTGATTTTGTGGGTGGAGCAAGCCAATGGCGAGCTGCAGGAAAAACGCTGGTGCTATCCCGATGGCCTGACTGGCTATCTGGCCGAGCAAGTTGCCGGCTATACCCAAATCGTGCCGATTTTCCGCGGCGAAAAATACATCGATGGCGAAGACGATACCTTTAGCCGTGGCGAGGGTTGCGCCTGGGCGCTGACTTGGACCGAAGATGGCCTGGTTAATCGCGAATCGTATGTGAATCTGATCCCGACACCGGCGGGTGGCACGCATGAATCCGGCCTGCGCGATGGCGTGTTTCAGGTGGTGAAAACCTTTATCGATTTTCACAATTTATTGCCCAAGGGCGTCAAGCTGCTGCCGGAAGACTTATTCAGCCGTTGCTCCTTTGTGCTGTCGGCGAAAGTGCTTGATCCGCAGTTTCAGGGGCAAACCAAAGACAAACTCACCAGCCGTGATGGCCTGAAATTGGTCTCAACCATGGTGCGCTCACCATTCGAATTATGGTTGAACGAGCATGTGGAATTTGGCAAAAAACTCGCCGAATTGGCGATTAAAGCCGCACAATCTCGGCAAAAAAACGCGCAAAAGGTTGAAAAGAAAAAATCATCGGGCGTTGCGGTCTTGCCCGGTAAGCTCACCGATTGTGCCTCAGACGAATACGAGCGTTGCGAGCTTTTCCTCGTCGAGGGGGATTCTGCCGGCGGCTCGGCCAAGCTGGGGCGTGATAAAGATTTCCAAGCCATTTTGCCGCTACGCGGTAAGGTGTTGAATACCTGGGAAGTCGATAAAGACCAGATTTTTGCCAATAACGAAGTGCACGATATTGCGGTGGCAATCGGGGTGGACCCCCATCCACTGAATGCCGAAGTTGATCTTTCGGGGCTGCGTTACGGCAAGATCATCATCATGTCGGATGCCGACGTGGATGGCTCGCATATTCAAGTGCTGCTGCTCACCCTCTTCTACCGGCATTTTCCGCAGTTGATCCGCCATGGCCATGTGTATGTGGCGCAACCGCCGCTGTTCCGTGTGGATGTGGCCGGCAGTGGCAAGGGCAAACCACCGCGTAAATTCTACGCGCTGGATGACGGCGAGCTTACCGCCATCCTTGATAAGCTACGGGCAGAAAAAATCCGCGAAGGGGCCTGGAGCATTTCCCGCTTCAAAGGTCTGGGCGAGATGAACGCCGAGCAGTTATTTGAAACCACCATGAATCCGGACACGCGCCGGGTGCTGAAAGTGGCGGTGCCGGAAGATGTGCAGCGCAATACCCAGGATGTGATGAACATGCTGATGGGTAAAGGCGAAGCGAGCTCACGACGCGCATGGCTGGAAGCGCGTGGTAATGAGGTCGAGGCGGATCTGTAGGGTATTGCTGCCTAGGCTTTGTCAGTTATCGTGTTTCAGCTTATACCCTTTGGGGTAATTAAAGGGCGGCCAATACCTAGGGCCGCCTTTTTTAAGCTTGCGATGTAAGTTTTAGCTGCGCATCGTTGCCGCAGTGGGGAAACTATGTCGTGCTCTATCCCGTCGGCGCTTGCACGATTCGTCTGCAATTAGTCATTGCTAGGCGGGTCTTGCGATGAAGTGTCAGCGATGTTGACTAAATAAAAGACAATGGGTACTGCCTTGTACGCATTTATGGAGCTTGCTTGGTAGGCTATACCCATGCAGATTAGGCGTGGCTGGCGGCAAAATCGGCGCTAACTTCAAGCAGGATTTGCCAGATTTCGTTGAGTGGGGTCATGGCGCTTCTCCTTAGGTTTGCTTCAGTCTAATGAGTGGTGCTTGATTGTTGAAATTGATTGTTGCTACGTTGCCCATAGTTTTTTACTCTAGCGTGCGGCGTAGCTGGATCGCCTCGGCTACATGCTGGGGCTGAATATCGGCACTTGCCGCTAAATCGGCGATGGTGCGAGCCACGCGTAATACGCGGTGATAGGCGCGCGCAGACCATTGCCACTGCTGTATCGCCTTTTGCAGCAGCGCCAGGCCCGCAGCATCTGGCTGGCAACACTGATCTAAGGCAGGGCCGTTAAGCGCCGCATTGGCGTGGCCCTGGCGGCTGGTTTGGGCTTCTCGCGCCCGCAGCACTCGTGGGCGAATGGCGGCGCTGGGCTCGCCGGTTTGCGCGCTGGTTAATACGCTCTCGCTCAGTGCTCCGACTTCCACCACCAAATCCAGCCGATCCAGCAATGGGCCAGAAATCTTGCCGCGATAACGGGCGATTTGCTCTGGGGTGCAGCGGCAGGATTTATGCGGATGCCCCAGATACCCACAAGGGCAGGGATTCATCGCAGCAATCAGCTGAAAACGGGCTGGAAACTCGGCTTGCCGCGCGGCGCGCGAGATATGAATGCGGCCGTTTTCCAGTGGTTCGCGCAGCACTTCCAGCACTTTGCGATCAAATTCGGGTAATTCATCGAG
This sequence comes from uncultured Chitinibacter sp., assembly GCF_945957625.1. NCBI lineage: Bacteria > Pseudomonadati > Pseudomonadota > Betaproteobacteria > Neisseriales > Chitinibacteraceae > Chitinibacter > uncultured Chitinibacter sp. The sequence continues at coordinate 274,605 of NZ_CAMFLP010000002.1, read as the reverse complement.
AAACAACACGCCATGATGCGCCAGCGAGATTTCGCCCGGCTGCGGCGTGCTGCCGCCGCCAACCAGTGCTACGCTGCTGGCGGTGTGGTGTGGACTACGGTAAGCACGTTGACCAAATCGGCGCGCATCGAGCCCCTGTTGCCCTAAGGATTGAATGGTGGCGGCTTCGAGGGCTTCTTGCGGCGTGAGCGGGGGCAAGATGCCGGGTAGGCGCTGGGCCAGCATCGATTTGCCGGTGCCCGGTGGCCCGATCAGCAGTAATGAATGCCCGCCGGCGGCGGCGATTTCTAGCGCACGCCGCGCCGCATGTTGGCCCTTTACATCCTGCATATCGGGGTATGTCTCGCCAGTGCTTGTGGCGATTGGCTTGGCGGGCAATAGGTCGCCTTGTTGATGCAAATGGCGGCATACCGCCAGTAAATGCTCGGCGCTCAAGACCTGCGCCTCAGCGATCAGGGCCGCTTCTGCTGCACTGGCGGCGCTCACTATCAGCTGCCGCCCGGCCTGCTTTGCCGCTACCGCCAGCGCCAGTGCGCCACGCACGGCACGCAATTCACCAGTGAGGCCGAGCTCGCCCGCAAATTCGCACTCGGCCAGGCGCTCGGCCGGGATTTGCCCACTTGCGGCCAGTATGCCCAGCGCAATCGCCAAATCAAAATGCCCTGCCCCCTTGGGTAAATCGGCCGGTGCGAGGTTTACGGTTATGCGTTGCATCGGAAATTCAAAGCCGGCTACCAAGATGGCCGCGCGCACGCGTTCGCGGGCTTCGCGCACCTCGGTGTCGGCGAGGCCCACGAGGCTGAAGGCTGGCAAGCCATTGGATAAATGGACTTCCACCGTCACCGGGGTGGCGTGCATGCCGTCTAAAGCGCGCGAATACAGTACTGCCAATCCCATGGTGGACCCGAGTCGATGCTATGCTGATCTTCACCATTTAAGAAGACAGATTCAGGATTTGGCAAACCCATGCACGACGCAGCACCTGTAATGCCCGACTTTCGGAATTTTGGCGTGGTTTTCCGCGCGCTGTTGCTCGCCCATGTGGGGCTATTGATGTATGTGTTAAGTAGCTTGACCCATTGGAGTGAATGGTCAAGCCGATTGACGGATGCCGCTTTCTGGGTCGAGCCGGTGTTGTTGGGGGCACTGGCTTGCCTAGGAGCGCTGGCGCCCTGGCTATCCCGCTGGCCCTATCGCCGAGCCGTGTCGGTGGTGTATGGCGTGGTGCTGGGCTGGACGTGGCTATTGCAGCAACTTCTGGGTGGCTTGCTGCTGGAATTGCCCCAGCCTGATCCGTGGCAAATGCTATTGTTGGCTGCATTATCGACTACCTTGCTGCTGTGGCATTACCAATTGTGGCTGAAAACGCTCTCGCCTCGGCTGGCTGAAGCACGGCTGGTGGCGTTGCAGGCACGGATTCGCCCACATTTTTTCTTCAATAGTTTGAATGCAGTGCTATCTTTGATTCGTAGCCAGCCCAAATTAGCGGAGCAGCTACTGCAAAATCTGTCCGAATTATTCCGGGTGGCGATGGGGACGCAACAGGGCCTATCAACGCTGGAGCGGGAGATCGAACTCGCTCGCGGCTATCTGGAAATCGAAAAAGCCCGCTTGGGTGAGCGACTGGATGTGCAATGGCACATCGAGCAAATGCCGAAAAAGGCATTGATTCCGCCACTGATTTTGCAGCCGTTGCTTGAGAATGCGGTCTACCACGGGATCGAACCCAGTATCGAAACCGGCACGATCCATATCAACGCTTTTCGGGTCCGCAACGAGGTCCACATTGATATCCGCAATCCCTTGGTCCCCAGTGCCGTACAGAGAATCGGTAATGGCATGGCCCAGGATAATGTGCGAGAAAGATTGCTGCTGTACTTTGATGCTGAGGCAAATCTGAGCATTCAGCGTGGAAATGACTATTATCAAATACATATCGTGCTGCCTTTTCGGGAGCTGAAGCATGAGCAAACCGCTGCGTCTGTTTTTAGTCGATGATGAATTACCGGCCCTTGCCCGCTTGCAAGACCTGCTGGCCGATTGCGCCAGCGAGTGTCCGCATACCGTGGTGGGCACCGCCACCAATGGGATTGCGGCGCTGCCGCAAATCGCTGAACACGACATTGATTTGGTGATTCTGGATATCCAGATGCCGCAAATGAGCGGGATTGAAGTAGCACGCAAACTGCTGCAGCTGGCCAAACCACCAGCCGTGATTTTTGCTACTGCCTTTGAAGACTACGGTGTGGCGGCTTTTGATGTCCGTGCTGTGGATTACCTGCTCAAACCGATTCGCACCGAGCGCCTGCTGGCGGCACTGCGTCGTGCGCTGGAACTGCGTCAGCACGCTGGTGAGCCCATTCAAGTAACGCCGGCTAATGAAGGCGCCCGCACCCATTTCAGTGTCTCAGAGCGAGGCCGTGTGCACTTGATCCCGGTGTCTGAGGCGCGTTTTCTGAAAGCTGAGCAGAAATACATTACCTTGCGCACGCATGACCGTGAATATTTACTGGAAGACTCCCTCACCAAACTGGAAGATGAATTTGGATCAAAGTTTGTGCGAATTCACCGCAATTGCTTGGTGGCGCGCGATAGTATTGCCGGATTCGAGCGCGCCGCAGTGAATGGCGGCGAGGCGCACTGGGTGGTGGTATTGCGTGATGTGCCCGAGCGATTGGCGGTTAGCCGTCGGCAACAGCACGTGATCAAAGAATTCAAGAAAGGTCATGATGGATAACTTTAGTATCAATACCCCTTCACTGCTCTTCCCCGCTATTTCCCTGTTGATGCTGGCCTACACCAATCGCTTTCTGGCCCTGTCCAGCATCATTCGCCAGCTGTACGAACACCACCGCGCCACCCCCCACGTTAATATTTTGCGGCAATTAAAAAACCTGAAAATGCGGGTTTGGTTGATCCGCTATATGCAGGCGTTTGGAGTAAGCAGCCTGCTGATGTGCATTATCTCGATGGTGCTGGTTTCGCTTGAACACAACGCCTGGGCGCAAGGCTTGTTTTTTGCCAGCCTCTTGATGATGGTGGGCTCTTTGCTGTTGTGTCTGATGGAAGTGATGGTGTCAGATGCCGCGCTAAAAATTCTGATGTCGGATCTGGAAGACGATATTCGCCAACATCAGTCATAAGCTGCGATGTGGGCAATAAAAAACGGGCCGAGGCCCGTTTTTTTGCGTCTGTGGTGAGTGCTTTAGGCCAGCAAAACCAGCGCCCACATGGCGCTGAGGTTCAGCAAGCCCACCAACTGCGCGGCACTACCCAAGTCTTTTGCGCGTTTGGCCAGAATGTGTTTTTCCAGCGATGTATGGTCAACCGCGGCTTCCACTGCCGAATTGAGCAGCTCGACAATCACGCAAGCGAGGTGACTACCCACCAGCAAGGCTTTACCCCAGACCGGCACCGGTAAAAACAGCGCGATCGGAATCCCGACCAAAGCCAGCAGGGTTACTTGGCGAAATGCCGCTTCATTTTTCCAGCCGGCCGCGAGGCCATCTAGCGAGTAGCCCAAGGCGTTGAATACGCGCTTGATCCCAGTCTTACCTTTAAATGGACTTTCGCTCACAAATGATCTCCAGTGGGGGTTGTAGAGACAAACACATCGGCATAACACACATAACTACTAATCAGCACCAGCGGCATGCATAAACACCAAACCACAAACAGCGGCAAATCGGCCAGCAAAGGAATGCCGCTCAACAATTGATTTAGCTGGGTACCTAACATCAGGGCGGCAAACAGGATCACGGCCAGCAGCAAAGACATCATCATCAGCGGTAGCCAATTACGCCAGAAGCCGACCCAAGACATTTTCATCGCTTCACCAGCGGATAACTGATCCAGCATTACCAAGATCGGCGCATAAAAATAGGCGCTGTATACCCCCAGCAAACCCACCAGCAGCAATACGCCAATTGGCCATAAATGCCGGATTTGCTGCAGGCTTTCCAGCTTTTCGGGCAAGGCGCCAATGAGGCCGATGCTATGCAGGATGCCCGTGAGCATCGATACCGCCACGACTACCGCAAAGCCGCCGAGGATATAAAACCCGCCCACTTTCGCTAGCTCACTGGCCTTGGTTTTAAAGCCGAGGAATAGATCTTCCACCGGCGGTAATTGCCCAGCTACCGTACGCTGGGCTGCCACCGCAATGCCGCCCAGGAAAATCGGCGCGATGATCACACTCACAACAAAGCCGAGTACAGGCAGCAAGCCGGTCAGCAGCATCAGCCCAAAAAACAGCGTGCTAATTTTTAGCCACGGCACTGGGGCCTGCCGGTAAAGCTGATACGAGCGCTGCAGCCAAGCCCAGCCGGCCGCGAGCGGTCGTTTGCGTGGCTCAAGGGCCAGATCAATGATCACATTCTGATCGTGCATTTCACATCCAATAGTCTTGATTGACGCTAATGCTAGCAGCAAGGCCCAGTGTCGGCTATTTTTCATCGACATGATGACAGCGCCATGACAGGATCGCAGCTTAGCGTGGGAATATTAACTCAGACTTAAATCCCCGCACCCGGTTCCGGGCATGAAAAAACCGCGCCTTGCCGCGCGGTTTTGAGGGTTGAGCTTGGTCGCGAATTACAGCGCGGCCAGTGCCTGACGGGCAATCATCAGCTCTTCGTTCGTCGGGATCACATACACCGCTACTTTGCTGTCGGCCAGCGAGATCCGGCGTGGTTCGCCAGAGCGTACCGCGTTGGCGGCTTCATCCAGCTCAACACCCAGCCAGCGCAGCTGGTGACAAACATTCGCGCGGGTAATGTCGTCGTTTTCGCCAATCCCGGCGGTGAATACCAGGCAATCCAGGCCACCAATGGCCGCGGCCAGTGAAGCTGTTTCGCGTGCTACGCGACGGGCGAAGTAGTCGGTGGCAAATTTAGCGCGTGGATCGCTCGAGGCGTGCAGATCGCGCATATCGCTAGAAATCCCTGACAGACCCAACAGGCCAGATTCTTTATACAGCAGGGTTTCGATCTGTTTGGCATCCATCTTCAGATGGTTCATCAGATGCAGCAACACGCCGCCATCGATGCTACCGCAGCGGGTACCCATTGGCAGACCTTCCAGCGCGGTAAAGCCCATGGTGGTTGCTTGGCAGGCGCCACCCAGTAGGCCGGCCATCGATGAGCCATTGCCCAAGTGCGCAACTACAGTGCGGCCTTCAGCGGCGCGGGTATCGATCTGTGGCAGAACGCTGGCGATATATTCATACGACAAACCGTGGAAGCCATAACGGCGAATGCCTTCTTTCTGGGCAAAATCCAGCGGCAGCGCAAACATCTGGTTCAGTTCGGGCTGTGTGGTGTGGAATGCGGTATCGAAGCAGGTGACTTGTGGCGCATCGGGCAGCAAGTCTTGCAGAATCTTGATCGGCGCGATGTTGTGCGGCTCGTGCAATGGCGCCAGCGGAATCAGCGCTTCAAGGCCAGCCAGCAGCTCAGGCGTAACCCGCTCGGGTTTAGAATACTGCGTACCGCCGTGCACCACGCGATGGCCGATCACTTTGATCTGGCGGCCGCCCAAACGTTGCTGCAGCCAAGCAAGCATATGGCGCAGTGCGTAATCATGGTTTTTAGGCACATCGGCAGGCAGTGTTTCGTTGGCGACTTTCTCGTCGTTGGCATCTTTGGCGCTGAATTTGGGCTCAACATACAGGCCTTCCATCTGGCCTTTGTACAGCACTTGTGGATCAGCCGCCGTCGTTTCAAACAGTGAAAACTTAATGCTCGACGAACCGGCATTAATCACCAAGACCAAATCGCTCATGAACGAACTCCTCAAAGGCGGAAAAACGACGTCGGCGAAGGTTGGCTCTTGCCGGCGCAGGATTGTTTAATGAATACTGCCTGACGACTATGTGCAGCATAGTCTAGTCGGCAAAGGCCGACATCGTATTGGCGAATATCAAGCCTTGGATAGTAAATAATGACAATGCGCTACACCACGCATCTGATTTGTGCCCCAGAATTACCCGAAGCTGCCGAAGTGGCCGTGTTTCACGTGAAACCGGGCCAGCAAGTAGCCGCGGATACCTGCCTGATCACCTTGCTGGCTGCCGATCAGGAATGGCCGGTGCTGGCGCCCGAGGCCGGACAAGTCAGCAGTTTGATGGTCGAGTATGGCGATTTCGTGAACAGCAATGATTTATTGCTGATGATGGAAATCGCCGAATTGCCCACCGGCGATTTACTGCTGCCTGCCGATGAATCTGACGCAGCGCCAAGCGCCGCGCCCGCCAGCCCTCCGCTATTGGCGGTCAGCCCCGCTGCCGCCACCTTGGCGGCCAAGCTGGGGCTGGATTTGAGCCAGCTGCAAGGCGTGGCCGTGATTGATGAAGCCGCGGTTTATGCCTTTGCACGGCAGGAATTAGCCCTGCTCGCCCGCCTGCGCCAGCTCTTGCTCCGCCCGTAGCCGGCTGAGCAGGCAGTGCAGCATTTCGGTGGATAAGCCATGCAGCACCAGCCGGTGGCCGGCGCGCAGGGTGGATAGCGGCACCAGCGGATGCTTGTTATTCAATAGCAGCAGGTGTTGGGGGGTATTGAGAATCGTGGCGGCGTACACCCCCATGGTTTCATCCAGCTGCAGCGAGTTGGCCGCGCGCCAGAAATCATTGTCAGTCAGAAAGAGCTGATACACCGGGGTGAAAATCTCGATCGCTGTTTGTAGATCAATCCCATTCAGCCGCCCCTGCGGCATATCGGCCAGCGCCAGCGGCGGCTCGCTAATCATGCTGAAATCCACCGGATTTACTGGTGCCAGCGTTTGGTCGCTGGCTTGCAGCGCCTGATTTAAGCGAATCACAAAATTGAATAGGTTCAGGTCGTGCTTGAGAAACAGCTCGTCTTCCAGCGCATCGATGTCAGCGGGCTTGAGTGGCGATAGGGGCACTTCCACCGGCGCATTGCGGGCCACAAACTCGATGATCTGCGCGCCCAAGTGAAAATGGCGCAAGATCAGCCAGTTGGCCTCGGGCGAAACAAAACCCTTCAGCCCCCACACCAGAATACGGTGCAAGAGCTTGGAGGCGGCCCAATTTTTCGGCAGCACGATTTTGCATAGCTGAATCACAATGATCAGCAGCCGTGCCAATGGCCGCACCAGCGGCAGTAGATATTGCCGCGAGGGCGAGGCCGAATCCGTCAGCCACGCGCGCTTGACCGGCTCGGGCAACGGGGTGCTCTGGTCGAGATACAAGGCCTGCCAGGGGTTAGGGTCGCGGGGGTCGTGCGGTGCATCCAGAAAATGGCTCATACCGGCTCCTGAATATGGTCAAATTGCATTAAATACAGCTGCGCGGTGCGGCGCGCCGTGGCGTAGATGGCGTCGGCGGCCTCGGGGGCTAAGGCCAAAGTGATCTCCACCGCGGCCAGCCAGCGTGCCAAGTGGTGCTCGTCATTGGTGCCGTGATATTCCAAAAAGCGAAAGGCTTGTGGTGGCAGTGCCACTTGCTGGCGCAACAGCGGCAATAGCGCCGGCACAATGCGCTGGCCGGTGCCTTCGATGATATAAATCGCCCCCAGTAGCCCCACCGGATTGGGCGTGGCAGCCAGAGCGTGCAAATAGCTATTGAGCGCCTCGCCGCCGGGATTACGCCGCAGCGCATCCAATGGCTGAGTGCCGCCAGCGGCTTGATAATCCTGATACAGAATCTGGAAATCATTTTGCTCATCGCTGGCGTGCAGATCAATCAGCGCGCCCAACGCAGCAAAATCGCCGTCAAGCGAGGCCGCGGCTTCGCGCATCCAGAGGCTACCCTCTCGCACTTGCGGCACCCATTGCGCAGTCCAGTTGCGATAGGCTGCCACATCAAAACGTCCACTAACCAGTTGATGAATCACCGGCGTGCGCCACACTGATGAGCGATAGTCCTGCCATAAACTAGCCAGCCGGCCGAGTAATGGCTGCAAGGGCTCGGGCGCTTCGCTCGGATTGTGTGGTGCCTGGATGTTAGGGGTATATAGCTGGGGTGATTCTAACGTATTGGTTGCAGCCTGATACTCGGGCTGGGTATTGGTGTCGCTGCTGGCATCTTCCACTTCAAATAGCATAAACGCGGCGCTAATGCGGCCCGACTCGGGGATAAAGCAGAATATCTTCTCACCGGCGCGCAGGGTTTTTTGCTGCAAAAACTCGGCCAGCATAATAAAAATCGAGGCCGCCCCGGTGTTGCCCCGGCTGCTCAGATTGCTATACCAGCGCTCGGCCGGGATGGTGAGGCCCGCCTTGGCCAGCAGCTCTTCCACCACCGGCATAAATTTGGCCGAGGAATAATGGCAGAGGAAATGATCGACCTGCGTCGAGTGAATCCAGCCCTGGTCAACCAGCTTGACGTATTCATGAATGCAAACATCAAATAGATGCGGCAGCAGGCGGATATCCTGGCGCAAAGCCAGCGCCCCCGCGGCTTCGGCCTCGGATGAAGATGGAAAATCCAGAAACGACGTACTGCGATCTTCGGTCAGCCCCAGCTGCATACACACTGGGTAATCACCGGCAAAACTCTTTTGGTGGATCCATTTCAGCTTGATGCGCAAATTGCCCTGATGCACAAAGGGTTGGCGGGAGAGCTGCAGCGCCCCGGCGCCATCCGAGAGCATCCAGCGCAAAAAATGCGCATCAAAATCGCTTTGATAGCCGCGCGGAGCAAAGCGCGAGCGTTTGAACATCCGCGACGGCATTTCGGCCGCTACCGCCAGCGCATGCTGCTGCGCGCCCAGCTCGATTTGCTGCGCGGCAAATTCGATTGCGGTCACGCCCGCGGCGCAAACGCCCTGGCTGGAAAGCGTTTGCATCGGTGGCGCGCCCAGCTCGCCCTGCAGCATATTGGCAAAGCCCGGCATCAGCGCATCGCCGCCCGATGAGCCCATCGTGAGCAAGCCAATCTCGCTTAAGGGGGTGTTCGACTGGGCGAGGCAAGCCTGCACCGCCTGCGCGGCCAGCTGAGCGTGGCTAAAGCGGGTATGGCCGTCGGCATCAATGGCGTAGTGCCGGGTTTGAATGCCGTTTTCGGCCAAAATGCGCTGCTTGATCCGCCCCGAAATGCGGTTTAGCGGGGCGATATAGGCATCCATTGCGTGGTTATCCACCGGCTCACCCGGTAGAAAATGGCTGGCGGCGGCCAGATAAACGTGGTCAAACTGAATCGGCATGCGGTGTTCCTGTGGTCATCAGACTACGGCTGCGCCAGCGAGGGTGCAGCAGGCTAAGTAGATAAGTGCGCCCCATATAGGCCAGCAAAGGGCCGGCATTGAGCGCAGGGTGAATTTGCTGGCGATAGTGGGCATGCAGCTGCGGCAGGCTCGACCAATGCGCGCGCAGATGACGATGATGGGCGGTATGCAGGCCGATATTAAACAGCAGCGGGTTTACCCAACCCTCGAAATTACGGGCGAAATTCAGCGCTGAATGCCCATCGGCATGCGCGTGTTGCAGGTAATTGGTAGCCAGTAACCAGTGCAGGCCATGCAGTTGCGGCAGCAGCACCAGCCAGAACATTTTTTGCGCATCGATCAGCGCCAGCGTGCCCCACAGCAGCAGCACAATGGCGTATTGCAGCAGGCAATAGCGAAATGCGCCGGCATGGCGCTGCTGCAGCTGGCGCAGCCAGCGGATAAACAAGGGGTACAACACCCAGCTCGCCTGTAGCGGATGCAGCAAATAGCCCAGTAAATGATTGGTATCACCGCCAAAACGATAGGTGCGGGCGACGTCTTGCGGGCCGTGATGGTAGCGGTGGTGGTTGGCGATATGTGCCGGGTAAAACACAAAGGTCGGGTGACCCTGCAGGGCGGTTATCCACAGATCGGTCAGGCGGTTTAGGCGCTTGCTGCGCCACATTTTGCGGTGGGTGTGATTATGGTGAATCACCCCCACCCCGAGGGTGAGAAACAGCACCAACCCATAGACCACCGCCGTTAGCGCCCAGTGCATAGGTACGTGCCATAGCAGTGCCACCAGCAGCGGCTGGGCGAGCAGATAGGCCACCGACTGCCAATCACGCCGATTAAGCAGCATCGCCCTGCTCTGCTTTGGCCAGCGCACGGCGGATTTTCTCGGCGGCGGCATCGGGCGGCAAATCGGTGCCGAGCCAGCGATCCATAAACGGAAACATAAAGCCGTAATTGCCGTGGTAGCAGGCGTGGTGCAAATGATGGCGGCGGGCGCCATTGAGCCACCAGCGGTCATGCTGGTAATCGGGCAGAAAATCGTAATTGGAATGACCGATGTTATTAAAAATAATACTGAACACCGGCACCATCATCAGCGAATATACACTGAAATCATGCACCACCATCGGCAGCAAAATCACATTGCCCAGCATCATGGCTTCCAGCGGATGCAGGCTGTAGGTGGCCCACGGCGTTGTCACCACCGAGCGGTGATGCGGCAAATGAAAGCGCTGCAGCCAGCGGGTGTGCAGCAGCCGGTGGTTGAGGTAAAAATGGATTTCGTTCCAGATAATCAGCGCCAGCATTTCCAGCGCAATCTGCCCGGCGCTGGCCTGCGGCGCCAGCCGGGCCCAGCCCAGCTGCAACAGCCCCCACGGAAACACCATCCCCGCCCCGAACAGCAACACCACCAGCGCCGAATGGCGCAGCTCACGGCGGATTTGCCCGGCCGGAATCGGGCGCGGGTCTAGCCGCCCGCCGTAGCCCAAGGCGGGCAGCAGCCATTGGCTTAGGGCGTGATTGAGCGCCCCAAAGCCCAAATACAGTGCCGCAAAAAACAGCACCCCCACGGCCATCATGCCGTACCAGCTAATGTCATAAAAGAACGCAGTCATGCCGGGTATTACGATCCTTCGGTAGGGGCGCGGCTGGGTTTCTGGTGCGGGCTTTGGCTGGGCGAATAGCCAAAATATTGGCGAAACCGCCGCGAAAAGCTGGCTACTTCCTGATAGCCAACCAGACTGGCGACCTTGCCCACCGGTAGGCCGCTGGCGAGTAGCTCACGGGCTTTTTGCATGCGCAACACAAACACCTGTTGCCCGGGCGGCATGCCCAGATGCTGCAGACACAGGCGGTGCAAATGCGCCGGGCTGATGTGTAGCTGACTGGCTAGGGTATCCAGCGGCCAATCGCGGGCCAGCTCGCGCGCTACGGCGTTGAATAAAGCTTGTAGCTGCTGCGGCCAGCCGGGGCTGGCTTCGCTCGGGCCCACGGCGCGCTCCAGCTGCTGGCACAGCAACTCTAGCGCAGGCATTACCAGGGTATAGCTCTGGCGGTCATTGCTGTATTGGGCTTCACGCTGATACATGGATACAGCATCGTGCAGCGCCCAGCCATGCGGGTTGGGTTTAACGTAGCAGTGCGCGGCATTCAGATGCGCCCAGCGCGGCTCATCGCGCAGCAGAAACCACACCAGATGCATCGGCTCGTCGCCGGTGCGGCGAAAACCGCGCTGCCCGCGGGCGGGCTGCATTGCCAGCTCGCCAGCCTGAAAGGGCCAGGTGTGGTCGCCTTCAAATAATTCACCACTGCCGCCAAGGCAAAATAGCAGTACATGAAAATTGGCATCAATGCGCTCGATTTCGGTATGGCCGCGCGCTTCGGAAATCCCGCACATAAACAGCCCACGTTCGCGCATGGGCGGGTGCGACGGCTGATGAAACACGTGCGCGCCCACCAGGCGGTTCCAGCCCTGGTCGTCACAATCAAACCGCTCGTAGTAAATCAATGCCATCCCCACGCCCCGCAGGTGATTTTTGGACAAATCGCAGGTGATCTTCGAGCATTCCCGCTGGGCTGGCAAGCTGTTTAAATTGATTGATTCAGTTCGAGGTCATGCCGATGTCAGTTCCTGAGCTTGATGCCGCCATGGCGGCCTATGCCCACGTTGCGCAGGCGCATTACCAGCAGCTGTATGGTGCTGAGGCGCAGGTGGTGCATGCGGTGCAGGGCTTTTATGGTTGTGCCGTGATCTTGGCCGGCGCGGCTGGCGAAGTGGTGCTCAAATTCAGCTGGCAGCCCGGCCGGGTGGCCAAAGAGCTGCGCGGGCTGGCGCGGCTGACGCCCCACGCAACTGTCGCGATGCCCACGCCGCTTTGGCAGGGCGTATTGGCGGTGGGCGAGCGCGAATGCGAAGCCCTGCTGCTTAACCGCCTGCCCGGTGTTGCCCCGTGGGATGTGCCTAGCCCCTGGCCGCAACCCGAGCGCGCGGCGGCGGCAGTGGTCGCCTTGCTCGCGGCGTGGCATGCCCAAACTGATGCGCGTGGCTTTGAAGGCCCCGCTGGCGAGTTTTATCCCACGCTGTTGCCGGCCTTCGAGGCCTGGACCGCGCCACTGGCCGCTTATGTCGCCGACCCGCATTCCCCGTTCCCCCCCGCGCAGCGGCAAGCCTTGCTGGAGCTCTGGGCGCAGCGCGCGGCCATCTTGGCGCCGCTGGCCGGTATGCCCTCCAGCTTGGTGCACGATGACCCGCATGCGGGGAATTTTCTGTTCTCGCCCACCAGCGGGGAGCTGCTGGCGGCGTTAGACCCGTGCGATGTGGCGTACCGACATCGTGAGCAAGATATTTTCCACCTCGCCGATGTGGCGCCGCAGCTGGGCTTATTGGAGGCGTATTTAGCCCAATACACCCCGCCAGCCGGCTTTGAAGCGCGGCGCTGGTTTTTCTCGCTGTGGGATGACGTGAAGCACAGCCAGAATCTGCAGTGGTACGACGAAGCGTGGTTTGCCGACAAACTGGCCCGCTACGAGCAGTCCTGCGCGGATCTCGCCCTGGCGGGTTAATCCGCTGCAGGCTGCTGACAAAGTGAAAACTACGATTTTCAAGTCTCGGCAAAGCCGAGCCTAGGAAATAAGGGCGTGAAACTAGCAGCCTTTATGTTTTATTCCCACCCCTCCCGTCCCCTCCTTGAGGGGAGTCTCGCTTTGCGAGTGGGGTTTGTCATCAATCTGTGGCGGGTTAATCCGCTGTTTTTTACTCAAAAGGAGTAAACCCATGCAAACCATCTCACTGGCAGGTACTTGGGAATTAGTACGTGGCGAAATCGCCGAGCCCGGCCAGGCGCCGCAGCCCTACGATATGCAGCGCCTAAGCGCGCGCAAAGTACTCTCGGCCACCGGCTTTGCCTTTATCACCCTGCAAGATGGGCAGTTTTACAGCGCTGGCAGTGGCAGCTATACGCTGCAAGATGGCCATTATGTCGAAACCATTGCGCTCGCCAGCTGGGGCGCCAGTGCGGGCACCCAGTTTGCCTTTCGCTCCCAGCTCACCGCCACGGGTGAATGGCAGAACGAGCGCTTTGGCGAGCAAGGCGAGCGGCTGGAATTTGAAATCTGGCGGCGGGTCGCGGGGTAAAACATGGCTGATTTAATCGTGATCTTTGGCCCCGGTGCGGTGGGTAAAGCCAGCGTGGGGCAAGCTCTGGCAGAAAAGACGGGGTTTCGCTTATTTCATAACCATCTAACGACCGACCCGGTGGCCCAGCTTCTGGGCTGGGATCATCCGCAGTTTCAAGATTTAAGCTGGTCTTTGCGCATGCAGCTGTTTCGCGCCGCGCTGGCCGATCAATCGCATCCGGGCGTGATCTTTACTTTTGTCTGGGCGTTTAATGTGGCTGAGGACGGTGAGCAGATGGCCGAGCTACGTGAATTATTTTTGTCGCACAGCCGCCGCGTGCGCTTTGTTGAGCTGAGCGCCGATTTAGCCACGCGCATGGCGCGCGAAGGTACGCCTCAGCGCTTGCAGATGAAGCCGGCCAAGCGTGATGTGGAATGGGCTCGTAATTATTTGCTGCATGCCGCCGAGCATTACCAAGACCAAAGTCTGGGCCAATTTCCTTGGCCCGACGATTGGATGCTGATCGACACCGAGCAATGCCAGCCAGCGCAGGCCGCCGAGCGCATTATCGCGCAATGGCCGGCGCTATTTGCTGCGACTGAAACGGCGTAAGCGAGAATTGCATGCACGATGAATTAGTGTTTCGCACCGACTTATCCACGCTCGATTGGCCGCGCATTACGGCGTGGTTGGCGGCGAGTTATTGGTCGCCGGGGATTAGCCAGTTTTACGTCGAGCAAGCCGCGCGCGCTTCAACGGTGGTGATTGGCGCGTTTATTGGTGGGCAGCAAGTGGGCTACGCGCGCGTGATTAGCGATACGGTGCGCTTTGCTTATTTAGCCGATGTGATCGTCGATGAAGCGTATCGAGCTAGGGGTATATCAAAGAGGATGATTGCCAGATTGATGTCTGAGCCCATACTAGCCAATGTATCGCGCTGTTTTTTGCAAACTGGCGACGCGCATGGCTTGTACAAGCAGTTTGGATTTATTGAATACCCAACGCCAGAACGCATGATGGTGCGCGATAACCCGGCGGGGCTCGACTTCACCGCCACACCGGCGTAACGCAATTTATACCGGCTTGCCCACTGCTTATACAGATCAGGCACACACCAGACCCACAGCAAGCACACAGCTTGCCCAGTGGTTGCCCACAAAATTATCCACAGCAAGGGTGAGGCAACTTTACCCCTACCCTGAGCGAGTTTTGCCATGCACCGATCGATTCGCAGATGCGGCTGGCAAAAATTCACTGGCGGTCTATAACTGCGGGCAAGCGGGCGAGTTTAAGCGCCTGCCTTGGCTGATCTGGTCTGCTTGCCAAGCAAATCCGTGATTCGCGCGGTTCTAAATCGTGGGGCTAGGCTTGGAAAACCCGATTTTGCTGGCGTGGAATTCGGTGTTTTGGCATTTGGCGAGTTGGCCTTTGCTGGTTCTGCTGGCTGTGGATAAGTTTTGTGGATAAAAAGTCGCGCTAATATAGGCTTTTAGCGCATTACTGGGCCAACTGCGCTTGCAGCGCCTCGATGGCGTAGCGCACTTTGGCCGGCTGCGCCTCGCGCCGCGGTGTAACGGCATAGATGGCAATGGCGGGTAAACGCCATTCCGGCAGCACCACGCTCAGGCGCCCAGCCTGAATCGCCGCCCGCACTTCGGGCTCAGGCTGAATCGCCATCCCCATGCCCGCCAATACAAATTCACGCGCCGACACGATGTTATTGCTGCGGATGCGCGGCGTGAGCGTCGGCTGCACCACCCGCCCATCGGGGTGAAAGAAAGCGAAATCATGCCGCCCGGCTTCAATCGCAATCCAATCGAGCTGACTAAGCTGATCGGGATGCTGTATCGGCGCTTGGCGCGCCAGATATTGCGGCGCGGCCACCAGCACATTGGGCCAGTCGGTGAGATGGCGGGCGATCAGGCTAGAGTCTTTTAGCTCGCCCGCGCGCAGCGCCAGATCAATGCGGTTAGCCACCAGATCAATCATCTCGTCGTGAAAAAACAGCCGCAGTGATAATTTAGGGTGCAATTTCAGTAGCGGCGCCAGTGCCTGGCTGATCAAAGGGCCGGCAAAACCGGTAGGCGCAGACAGGCGCAGCTCCCCTACCGGCGCGTCGCGTAGCTCGTTAATCCGCTGCTCGGCCAATTGCGCCGCCGCCAACATATCGGCGCAGCCCTGATAAAACACGCTGCCCGCTTCGGTGAGGGTGAGCTTGCGCGTAGTGCGATGTAAGAGCGTGACATTGTGCTGTGCTTCAAGTTTGCTGAGCTGCTGGCTCACCGCCGAGGGCGTCATCCCCAGCGCCTTGGCGGCGGCATTCATCGAGCCCAGCTCAACCACGCGGGCAAAAATCGCCATGCGGCGTAATGCTTCCATATTGGGCCTATTGTTTAGATTAACTAAAGAATGAATGCTATTTTTGGCGGATTATCAGCGGATTAGCAAGGGAATATGATGGCTGCACTGTTTAATTGATCTGGAGAAACACAATGAAAATCGCTTTGATTGGTGCAACTGGTTTTGTAGGCTCAGCAGTATTGCAAGAACTGGCGCAACGCGGGCATACCGTTACCGCGCTGGTGAGCAATGTAGCCAAAGTGCCGGCGCTGCCGGGTGTGAATGCCCGCGCAAGCAATGCCTATGATGCAGCCGATATCGCCGCCGCCGTGGCCGGCCACGATGCGGTGATTTCGGCCTTTAACCCAGGTTGGGGCAAAGAAGATATTCAGGCGCTGTTTGTGCAAGGCCACAATGCGATTGTGGCGGGCGTTAAAGCCGCCGGTGTGCAAAGCTTTCTGGAAGTGGGCGGCGCCGGTAGCTTGTATATCGCGCCAGGCCTGCAAGTGATTGATACGCCCGAATTTCCGGCTGAATGGAAAGAAGGCGCGCTGGGTGCCCGCACGGCACTGAACCTGCTGCGCGAAGAAACCGCACTGAACTGGCGCTTTGTCTCACCACCCGTATTCCTCGCTCCAGGCGAGCGTAGCGGCCAATACCGCTTGGGTGGCGATGACGTCTTGTTCGCCGGTGAGCAGCCCGCCGGCATTTCCGTGGCCGACCTTGCGGTGGCGATTGTGGATGAAATCGAAACACCAAAACACAGCCGCCAGCGTTTTACTGTGGCCAGTATGTAATCCGGCTAAGCTAGTCATCAAGCAAAACGGGGGCATCGCCCCCGTTTTTTATGCACTGTACGGCTTATGCCGCCATCCGTAGCAAGCTAGCGATCATCTGCCGCGCTTGCCCTGCGTAGCCGCTGCCGAATAAATTCACATGGTTCACGATGTGGTACAAGTTATACAGCGTTTTGCGCTGCGCGTAGCCGGCATCAATCGGCCATGCCGCATGATAGGCGGCGAGAAAGCGTGGGCCGAAGCCACCGAATAGCTCGGTCATGGCCAGATCACACTCGCGGTCGCCAAAGTAACACGCTGGGTCAAAAATCACCGGCGTACCATCCGCCAGCACCGCCGCATTACCGCCCCACAAATCGCCATGCAGCAAGCTGGGCTGCGGCGTGTAATCGCGAAAAAACGCGGGGATTTTATCCAGTAGCTGTGCGCCCGCCGCGCCAAAATCACAGCCATTTTGCCGCGCTAATTTAAACTGCGGCAGCAGCCGCTCCTCGCGCCAGAAATCCACCCAGCTATCGTGCCAGCGATTACTTTGCGGCGTGCTGCCGATGGTGTTATCCATTTCCCAACCAAAGCGAGGCGCGCCAATTGGGGTAATGCGATGCAGTTGGGCCAGCGCCTGCCCCATGGCGGTGGGGTCGGGTGATCCCGATAGCGGCAAATACTCCAACACCAACCAGGCCTGCCCATCGCTCACGCCATGCACAACGGGTTGCGGCACGCGTATCCCCGCGCTGAGCGCCGCCAGCCCTGCCGCCTCGGCCACAAACATGCCATGCAGCGCGGCGCGATTGAGCTTTACAAAAAACTGCCGCCCACCCGCCGCTCCATCACTCAACACCCGCGCCTGATTAATACAGCCCCCACCCACACTGCGTTGCTGTTTCACGTGAAACGGCTGGCCGGTGGTGGCGGTGATGGCGGATTCGATCGCAGTAATCAAATTGGGCATGCTATTCGGTTCCAACAAAAGGTGGAGGCCTTGATTGTAGTGCGAGAGCATTGAGCGGTTTTTGCGTCAGGCTAAGCAGTGGGGATAAATCGCACGGCAAACCTTGTTTTTCACATGTGCGCCCACTCATAATTACCGTTCGCTGACTCTGTTTTATTGGCATTCAAAAGGAAAAATCGAATGAAAAGTAATCCAGTTGCGTGGTTTGAAATTTATGTTCAAGACATGGCCCGTGCCAAGGCATTTTACGAAGCGGTATTCCAAGGCTCATTAGAGGAATTGAAGAGTCCTGATCCCGAAGGGTTTCCTGAGATGGAAATGTGGGCATTTCCAATGTCAATGGAAGACTCTGGTGCCGCTGGCGCACTCGTAAAAATGGCGGGCTGCCCATCTGGCGGCAGCACGATGGTTTATTTCGCGTGTGAGGATTGTGCCGTGGAGGCCGAACGAGCAGCAGCCAACGGCGGCGAAATCTTCAAGCACAAAATGTCGATTGGCGAGCATGGTTTTATTGCGATGGTGGTCGATACCGAAGGCAATATGATTGGCCTTCATTCAATGCAATAAGTGCATTTCTTATGCCCCGAGGCTTTGTTGCACATCGCTGCGGACAATCGGCAAGGCGGCGGGCGTTAACAACACCGCGCCCGATTGCCTATTGCCGCTTCTTCCACGCTCGACGCTGTTTTTCTATATGTGACTATGTATTGCTCTGTAAGCCAATTTTGAATTGGCATTGGCCTATATACCCTAAGTAGGTATGTTAATTTTCTGGCGCTTCCGCTTTGAAATCTGTTTGCTGCAACCAGCTCACCAGCCGTTCGATTTTCACACTGCCGCGCTGTGAGGTTCGATAGAGCAGATGAATCGGCCATGGCTGCGGCCAATATTCGGGCAGGACGGGGATCAGCTCGCCGCTGGCGAGTACGTCGCTCAGGAGTAGTGCGGGTTGAAAAATCAGCCCTAGCCCAGCCAGAGCCGCGGCACGCAGGGCCTGGCTGTCGTTGCTGCAAAGCCGAGATTGCACCGGCCAGCGCTGGTGATCGCGCAGGGTAATTTGCACATCGTGCGGTCGCTCATCCCAGACTTGATGTTGCATTAATTGGTGGCGGTTCAGCTCGGATGGATGGCTTGGCATACCGTGTTGAGCTAGATAGCTGGGGGCGGCGGCTAGCACCAATTGATAGTCGCCCAGCCGGCGGGCAATGAGCGCCTCGTTGTGCACTGGGCCGATGCGTACAGCCAAATCAAAATCTTCTTCCAGTAAATCCACCGGTCGGTTGTTGAGCTGCAGATCAAGGCTGAGCTGTGGATATTGCGCCATAAACGCCATGAGCCGTGGCGCCAGCCACAGGCTGCCCAGTGTACGTGGCGCGCTAATGCGCAGACGGCCGCTGGGCTGGATTTGTTGTGCCGCCAGTAGCTGGTCGGCATGCTGTACTTGCGCCAGCACGAGCTTGCATTGCTGGTAATAGCTTTGCCCCTGTGCAGTGAGGCGCTGTTTGCGGGTCGTGCGCTCGATCAACACTGCGCCCAGTGCGTGCTCTAGCTGCTGAATATGTTTACCTACCATCACCGCCGAGATGCCCAGCCGCTCAGCTGCCAGGGTGAAATTGCCAGCTTCGGCCACGCTAACCAACACCGCCATTGCGCGCAATTTGTCCACAATTACTAACCAAAAATAAGTAATTAACAAATTATACCGATATTTATTCCGGTTTTTGTTTGGAGAATACTGCACACATTCCATCCACGAGTGCTGTTATGTTTACTTTGGCCTGTACCACCCGACCGTGGCAGAGTCTGCCCTTGCCTGCGGCGCTGACGGCGATCGCTGCTGCCGGTTTTACTGAGGTGGGCCTTATGTACCAGGCGAGTGCTGAAGGTTGGCAAGTGCCGGTGCATGGCGCTAGTAGCGAGCGAGAGCGGTGGGCTGTGCAGCAGCTGTTGGCTGATGCGGGCTTGCAAGTGCCGCTGCTCTTGGCTGAAACGCGGTTGGGATTGGGTCTGGCGGCCGCCAGTCTGCGCTATGCCCGATTGATCGAGCATGCCGCTGCGCTGGGGGTTAGCACGCTGCTGGATTTGGGCTGCGAGCCAGCGCAGCGGTCAGCTTATTTAGCGCTGATGCAGTCGGTATTGCCGCTGGCCGAAGCGGCTGGGCTCGTGATTGCAATTAAGCCCCACGGGGGTATTAGTCAGACGGCTAATGATTTATTGAGCTTACGCGACATACTGGGCAGCAAAGCGTTTTGCTTTAGTTTTGATCCGGGCAACTGGCTGTATTACGGCGGAGCGGAAGTGCCCTTGCAAGCGTATCTGCAGCAGCTGGCTCCGGCCATCGATCACTTCATCCTGAAAGACTGTCAGTTTGGTCCTCGTGGCCCCGATGTGGCGGTGCAGCCGGGGCACGGGATAGTGGATTTTCCTGCGCTACTAACCCAATGGCAGGCACTTACGGATGGCGGCCGGCTGTATCTGGAATGCCTGTCGCCCGGCTCCCCTGCCGAATTGCACACCCAAGCACGCGCCGTACAGCACTGGCTACGGCAGTGTTTATCCACCTACACCATCACGGAGTAAAACCATGTTGCCCACCCTGCTGCAAGAGCGTATTTCCTGCAATTATTTTGACCCGGATTTCGAACTGAGCCCCGCCCAGCTACAGACATTGATTGCGCTGGCTACGCAGGCACCCAGTGCTTACAACGCACAAAACTGGCGCTTTATTGCTGTGCAAAGCGCCGCGGCCAAGGCGCGGCTCTTGCCCCTAGCCTACGGCCAGCAGAAAGTGGCTGATGCGGCGGTTACTTTTATTATTTGCGGGCAAATGGGGTTTCATTCCGAGCTGGCCAACACGCTGCAACCCGCCGTTGCGGCAGGTATTTTAAGTAGCGAGCTGCAGCAGTTGATGGTGCACTATGCCACCGAGGGCTATCAGGCACAGCCGCAGTTGCAGCGCGATGAAGCCATCCGGTCCGCCTCGTTGGCGGCGATGGCATTGATGCTGGCGGCGCAGCACCACGGCTGGGCTAGCTGCCCGATGATCGGGTTTGATGCAGTCGGGGTAAGAGCTGAATTCGGTCTGGCTGAGCATGAAGTGCCGGTGATGTTGTTGCCGGTTGGTCGCGCTGGCGCGGGCAATTGGCCGCGAAAACCACGTAAGCCTGTGGCTGAGGTGCTACTGACGGTCTAGGGTATCGCCATGAAGCAGTCTATTTGAAGAAGATCTGCTGCAATACCTGGTGTGGGTATTGTCTATTTAATCAATCGTACTCAAGCTCCAGAACGCTTGCTTCACCTGCGGATCAAGCCTGAGGGTATCCACCAGCTGATCCAGCTCGCGGCTATCCAGTGAGGTGGGGAGCAGTACGGCTTCGATTTCGATTTCGTCGCCATCAAAGGGGGCGATATCCACATCATGCAGCGGAAACTGGGCGGCGGCGCAGGCGTATTTGATTTGGGCTAGTAGCTCTTTGCGCTGTTGCCGTGGGCCGATGACATGCACGGTGTAGGTGGCTTCCACTTCGGTATCGAGCGGCTGGCGGTTGATGCGGTTCACCATCGGGCGCAGCAGCGTGTTGGCGGCCAGCACAAAGCCGGTGGCCAGAATGGCTTCGGCGATCAGATCGGCACCGGCGGCGCAGCCAATGGCGGCCGAGCCCCACAGGGTGGCGGCGGTGTTGATGCCGCGTACATTGCCTTCTTCGCGCATGATGGCGCCCGCGCCCAGAAAGCCCACCCCAGATACTACGTAGGCGATTACCTGCAGCGGGCTGGGCGAGCCGCCATACAGCTGGTGAAACCGCATGGCGATATCCACAAAAATGGCGGCACCCACGCAGACCAGTACATTGGTGCGCAGGCCGGCCGTGCGCTGGCGCACCTGGCGCTCTAGCCCCACAAGGCCACCCAGAATAAATGCGGTGGCAAGGCTGATCAGGCTATCGAGTAGCGATGCCCAATCCAGATTCAAAATGCTGTGCATACCCTCACCTTATCAGTAACAAATGGCAAAACAATGACTTGGCGTGCGTGGCCGTCAGTGTAGCTGGCGTGGGGCGCGGCGGCGCGGCAGTTTTACCGCGCATTGCTAATGGCTATCGAGATCAGAAAAACAATCAATTAGATCTATCATTTGCGACTCATTATCATTACTTCAATTCAAGACATTGGCCGAGCGGCCGCAAGGAGCGCATCATGCTTAAAACCATTACTTTCGCGATTGTGCATTTCAGTGTGGCTTTCACCGTGGCCTATCTGCTGACCGGCAGCTGGGGCGTGGCAAGCGCGCTGGCCTTAATCGAGCCGATGGTGAATACCGTGGCGTATTTCTTCCACGAAAAAGCCTGGGATGCATACCGCGCGGCGCAAAGCGTGGGCCGCAGCCTGCGCCTGGGTTAAGGCGATGTGGCGATTTTGCTGAGGGTATAGCCAGCTAATCATTATTTGATAGTGTTTAGCTGGCTATACCCTTGGCGGTATTTTGGCTGCTGGCGGATTGTGCATAGTTGCGTCGATATATTGTCATAATAGATAGATAATAAATTATCGATCTGTTTTGGAGATAATCATGGCGCTGCAACTTTCGCAACAAGCCGGTGGCTGGTGCCGGCAATTACCTACCCCACTGGCCGGGTTGGCGCTGGGGATTAGCGGCTTGGGCATGTGTCTGGATTTTGTGCTGCAGGCCAATGGGCGGCTCGAGCTGGTCACGATGACGCTGGCTGCGCTACTGCTGCTGGCGCTCGCCACGCGCTTTACGCTGGATTTACCGTCGCTGGGCAATGATCTGCGCCACCCGGTGGTGGGCAGCGTGGTGCCCACGTTTGCGATGGCGCTGATGGTGGTGAGCCATGGCCTCAGCCTGCTGCATGCCGATCTGGGCACGGCGGTGTGGGTGCTGGCGATTGGGCTGCATGGCTGGTTTCTGGCGCAGTTTATCCGTCACCGCCGGCAGGAATTCGCCATGCATCATATGGTACCAAGCTGGTTTGTGCCGCCGGTAGGCATTGCCGTGGCGGCGGTGAGCTGGTCGGGCACCGTGGGTAGCTGGAGCTATCTGCTGGCCTGGGGCTGTATGGCGTTTGCGCTGGCCTGCTATGCCATCATGCTGCCGTGGATGTTTTACCGGCTGATTTTTCACCCCACGATTCCCGAAGGCGCGCAGCCCACGATTGCCATCTTGGCCGCGCCAGCTAGCCTCACGCTGGCGGCCTATCTGCGCGTCGCCACCGACCCTAGCCCGCTGCTGGTGATGATCTTGCTGGGGGTGGCGGTGACGATGACGCTGATTGTGTACGTGGCCCTGCTGCATCTGTTGCGCTTGCCGTTTACCCCCGGCTTTGCCGCCCTCACCTTCCCGCTGGCGATTGGCGCCACCGCGCTGTTTAAAGTGCAGGCCTTTTTTATCGATTGGGCACTGCCGGGCGATATTATCTTGCAGGTACAAACGTTGGCGCGGATCGAGCTGGCGATTGCCACCGTGGTGATTGGCTATGTGGCGGTACGCTATGCCATTTGGCTGGCCAAGCTGCGCGGGGCCGCGCAGTAATCAGCCCAGCGTTTCCACCAGCAGATCGAGCAAGGCCCGCACCGCGGGCGATAAGCCCCGCTGGCTGACATACACCGCCTGCAAATAGCTGGGCGGGAAATGCCAGTCGGGTAAAACTTCCACCAGCGTACCGGCGGCCAACTCGGCCGCAACGTTTTCCCGCGGCATCATGGTCACGCCCAAGCCATCCAGCGCCGCCTGCCGGCGCAAGCCAAAATGCTCGGTAACTAAGCGGGGCGGCAAGCTAAATTCGCGCACTTCGCCCTGGGCATTCATCAGCCGCCAGTGAATGCGCTGATCCGCGCCCACCACGCCCAGAGCCGGCGCCATCGCCAGCGCGCCGGGGGTGAGTATGCCGCCCAGCTGCTGCACCAGCGCGGGGCTAGCTACCAGCACCGCATAGGCCGGGCGCAGGCGCCGGGTGGCCCATTGCGGGTCTTCATCATCGGTAGTGCGTACCCGCAGCGCCACGTCGATGCCTTCTTCCAGTAGATCGACTCGCCGCGCAGTGGCCACGGTTTCGAGTACCACTTTGGGGTGTTGCAGAATAAAGCGCTGCAGCATTTCGGTGAGGCGATTGAGTAATTCAGCCGGCGCCGATAGCCGCACTCGCCCAGCCGGCTCGGCAAGCAAGCTGGCGGCCACCCGCTCGGCGGCTTCGCCCTCGCGCAAGATGGTTTGGCAATGGCTGAGAAACTGTTGCCCGACATCGGTGAGCGTGAGCTTGCGCGTGCTGCGCTGTAACAGCCGTACCCCAAGCCGGCTTTCCAGTGCGGCAATGCGCCGCGATAACCGCGACTTGGGGATGCCAATGTGGCGTGCCGCAGCCGAAAAACCGCCGCAATCCACCACGCGGGCGAAATAGACATAATCATTAAAATCGGCACAGATTGGTTGCATAGATAGAACAATCCTTCCCAGATTTACTAACTAGTGCCAATTTTGCATCGAATATATTCTGTGTCCATCAAAACTTAAATGCGCCCCGCGCAAAGGACACCACCATGAATATCCTGCATCTTGATTCCAGCATCCTGGCCGACCATTCTGTTTCGCGCCAACTGACCCGCGAAGTCGTAGAAAGCATTCGTCTGGCGGAAAGCAGCGTGAATGTGGTTTACCGCGATTTGGCTCAGCATGCACTGCAACTGGATGGCGCGCTGCTGGCGGCCAAAGGTACGCCGGCCGAAAGCCGTAGCGCCGAGCAAGCCGCGCAAGTACGTGAAGCCGAAGCGGTGATGGCCGAGTTTCTGGCGGCCGATACCTTGGTGATTGGCGCACCGATGTACAACTTCTCGATCCCCAGCCAGCTCAAAGCCTGGATCGATATGATCAGCGTGGCCGGCGTAACCTTTAAATACGGCGCCAATGGCCCGGAAGGCCTGGCCGGTGGCAAACGCGCCGTGATCGTGGCCACCGCCGGTGGTCAGCATGCCGGCACCCCTACCGGGATTGCCCATGTGGATTATCTGCGCGTGCTGCTGGGCTTTTTGGGCATCACCGATATTCGCGTCATCACCGCCGAAGGCCTGGCGATGGGCCCGGATGTGCGTGACCCCGCGCTGGCACAAGCCCGCCAGCAAATCGGCACCCTGTAATCGAATATTGTCGAAAATCCTCCCTGTTTTGGCCGGTTGCTCACCGGCCATTTTTTTGGCTCTATATGCAACATAGTTGCGCAACTGAGTTGCGTTTAATTATGATGGCCGTTTTCAGTGCAACAGGAAAACCGCCATGTCGCAAAAACTTCCGGTCACCGTTTTATCCGGCTTTCTGGGCGCCGGGAAAACCACTTTGCTCAATCACGTGCTGCGCAACCGCGAAGGCTTGCGGGTGGCGGTGATTGTGAATGATCTCTCCAATGTAAATATCGATGGCGAGCTGATCCATCAGGGCGGCTTTCGCCGCGGCGAAGAGCGGCTGGTGGAAATGAGCAATGGCTGCATTTGCTGCACGTTGCGCGAAGATTTGCTGCAAGAAGTGGCCCAGTTGGCGCGCGATGGCCGCTTTGATTATCTGCTGATCGAATCCACCGGCATTGCCGAGCCGCTGCCGATTGCCGAAACCTTCACCTTCCGCGACGAACAAGGCCAATCGCTGGCCGATCTGGCCCAGCTCGATACCATGGTCACGGTGGTGGATGCGTTTAATTTTCTGCGTGATTACGCCAGTAGCGAGCTGTTGGCCGAACGCGGCGGCAGCGCCGGCGAAGACGACGACCGAACGCTGGTTGATCTGCTGATCGAGCAGGTGGAGTTTTGCGATGTGCTGGTGATCAGCAAGCCGGATTTGGTCAGCGCCGAGCAGCTGGGCCAGCTGCAGGGCATTCTGGCGGCGCTGAACCCGCGTGCAGTGCAGCTTGTGGCCGAGCAAGGGCAAGTGCCGTTACCGGCGATTTTGGGCACCGGGCGCTTTGATTTTGCCGAAGCCGAAAACGCCCCCGGCTGGTTGGCCGAGCTGCGCGGCGAACATCTGCCAGAAACCGAGGAATACGGCATCAGTAGTTTTGTCTGGAACGCCCGTGCCCCACTGCATCCGCAGCGCTTCTGGGCTTTGATCAATCGCGAATGGCCGGGCGTGATTCGCTCGAAGGGGTTTTTCTGGCTCGCCAGCCGGCCTGAATTTGCCGGTAGCTGGTCGCAGGCGGGCGGGGCTTGCCGGCATGGCGCTGGTGGCTACTGGTGGGCGGCCACGCCAGAAGAATACTGGCCCAGCGATGAAGAGAGCCAAGCCGAAATCCGCGCCAACTGGGACCCGCTGTATGGCGATCGCCGCCAGCAGCTGGTGCTGATTGGCTGTGGTATGGATGAAGCCGCGCTGCGTGGGCAGCTGGATGCTTGCCTGCTCACCCCGGCGGAGCTGAGCAGCGGCAGCTGGCGCGCCCTGCCCGACCCCTTCCCGCGCTGGGGCGAGGTGAGCGACGAAACCGCCCAGACAGCGCCGGCGCTCGCCTAAGGCAAGGCTGGGTGGGCTGGCCTATAGTAAAGCGGTTCTCCCACCCGTATGCCGCCAATGAAATGGGTTCATTACGATACGCCCGGTGAAACGGTCGACCAGCGCGCTTGCGATCTGCGCCAGCTGGAAATCCGGGCGCATAATCTGCTGGCCGGCGAAGTGGCCGTGCACCGCCATCACCCGATCAAGACCACGCTCGGCTCGTGCGTGGCCGTCTGTTTGCACGACCCCGAGCTGCATCTGATCGGGATGAATCATTTTCTGGTGCCCCTGAAACATTCCCAAGATGATGAAGCCGGCTATCTGTCGGGGCTGACCTCGATGGAAGTGCTGCTCAATGCCATGCTCAAAGCCGGCGCCATGCGTACGCGCCTGCAGGCCAAGGCCTTTGGTGGTGGTGATTTGCTCAATCTCTCGCTGCAATTCAGTATGGGGCGCAAAAACATGCTGTTTGCCGAGCGCTGGCTGGCGGCGGAAGAAATCCCGCTGGTGGCGTGTGACTGGGGCGGCGCTTGGGCGCGCAAGGTGATTTTGGAGCCACGGCATGGCGATGTGTATTGCCAGCGGCTGGCCGTGGGTCAGCGCGACAATATGCAGGCGCTGGCGGCGCGCGAAAAAGCGCTGGCCGAGCGTTTGCTGGCGGCCGAAACGCAGCCACGGATCGATTATTTCTAGCGCGGATTGGTTTTTTCTGCGCAGTGAGATGGCGCAGCTAGTGCCGCAAAAAATAAAAGGGTATTGCCCTGTGCGCCTTGCAAATGAATGCTTGGCGGGCAATACCCTTGATGAAAGAATGGCGCGGAGCGCTTACACGTTCACTTTTTTCAGTGCGCGACGGGTGGCTACGGCATTGGCCAGATCGGCCAGCAGTTTTTCCGTGTCGGCCCAACCGATGCAGGCATCGGTAATCGATTGGCCGTAGCACAGCTCTTTGCCGCTGTTGTCGTCCTGGCGGCCTTCCACCAGATGGCTTTCTACCATCACACCAAAGATCGCCTCGTTGCCGCCGCTGACTTGCGCGCAAACGTCGTTACAGACTTCCATCTGGCGACGATAGTCTTTGCGGCTATTGGCGTGGCTGAAATCGACCATGATTTTCTGTGCCAGACCGGCGGCAGCCAGATCGGCCGTGGCGGCGCGCACGTGGTTTTCGTCGTAGTTAGGCTCTTTACCGCCGCGCAGAATCACGTGGCAATCCGGGTTGCCGCCGGTGGCCACAATCGCAGAATGACCATATTTGGTCACCGACAGGAAGTGGTGTGGCTGGCTGGCTGATTTGATAGCGTCGAAGGCGATTTTCAGATTGCCATCGGTGCCGTTTTTAAAGCCTACCGGGCAAGACAGGCCAGACGCCAGCTCGCGGTGCACTTGTGATTCGGTGGTGCGCGCGCCAATCGCGCCCCAGCTCATCAGATCGGCCACATATTGCGGGGTGATCATATCGAGGAATTCGCCGGCGGTTGGCAGGCCGGTGTTGTTCAGATCCACCAGCAACTTACGCGCAATGCGCAGGCCTTCGTTGATATTGAAGCTGCCATTGAGGAACGGATCGTTGATCAGGCCTTTCCAGCCCACGGTGGTACGCGGTTTTTCGAAATACACGCGCATCACGACTTCCAGCTGGTCTTTGTAGACTTCGCGCAGTTTCAGCAGGCGCTCGCCGTATTCCAGCGCTGATTTGGTGTCGTGAATCGAACAGGGGCCGATGATGACCAGTAGGCGGTCGTCTTCGTCGTTCAGGATGCGGTGAATCGCCTGCCGGGTTTCAAACACGGCGGTCGACGCGGTTTCGTTAACAGGATATTTTT
This sequence comes from uncultured Chitinibacter sp., assembly GCF_945957625.1. Lineage (NCBI taxonomy): Bacteria > Pseudomonadati > Pseudomonadota > Betaproteobacteria > Neisseriales > Chitinibacteraceae > Chitinibacter > uncultured Chitinibacter sp. Next base: position 246,903 of record NZ_CAMFLP010000002.1, on the reverse strand, counting down.
CAATCACCGCCACCGGGGGCAGTAATTCTTTAATTTCACGGATGCGTACGTCGTCGGTTTGGTAATGCATGGTCGTCCCTGCGGCAAAATTGCAATCGAAGTATTGTCTTAGAGTGCTGCTCGCCCTTGGTCTATAGCAAGATACCCTGGTACGGTATATTGGGGCGCGATCTCAACATCACGGTGGTGTGTCGGTGACTGCCGCGGTGGTTATCGCGGCGCGTCTGTGGCTGAGTAGATCAACAGTCAGCAGTCAGATGCAATCGGTGATTGCCTGTATCTCTTAAAGGGAACAGATTAGCGTCTTACGCGCCGGGCGGCAAGCCAAACGGCGGCGCAGGCTGCCGCTGCTTAGCTGGTTTGGCAGCTGGCACACAGGCCTTTGACTGTGATTTCCACCGAGTCGGCCACGAAATGCTTGGGCAGGGCCATCGGCAAATCGGTGCGAATGTCTTCCAGGCAGTAGAATTTACCGCACTGCTGACAGTGAAAATGCGCGTGATGGTGCGGGGCTTTGGCGGCGGAAAAGCGCCAGACCCGGTCATCGCCCGCTAGCTTGTGGGCGAGGTTTTCAGCGGTAAGCCAGTCGAGCACCCGATAAACGGTGACTCGATCTAGGCTCGGCTCCAGTAGCTCTTGCACATCTTGGTGCGACAGCGGGCGCTGCGCGCCGAGCAAGGTCGCTAAAATATGAACCCGCGCCGGGGTTTGCCGGGCGCGGGTTTTGCTAAGCAGCTCGCGGGCTTGCGCCAGCGTGGCGTCGTTCATGCGCCAGCCTTAGTCAGCGTATTGCTTTTTCTGCCGCTCGCGACGCTCTTGCGCTTCCAGCGACAATGAAGCCGTTGGGCGGGCCAGCAAACGCAGCAAACCGATTGGCTCGCCGGTGTCTTCGCAGTAGCCGTAGTTGTCTTCGTCGATCTTGCGCAGCGTCGAATCGATTTTCAGCAGCAGCTTGCGTTCGCGATCGCGCGTGCGCAATTCCAGTGCGTATTCTTCTTCCAGCGTGGCGCGATCAGCCGGATCAGGCGTCGCTTCCTGCTCTTGCAGGTGGTTGGTCGTTTGCGATGCATTGGCAACCAGCTCGGCTTTCATCTGCAACAGACGCTCGCGGAAGAACTCGAGATGAGCCGCATTCATGTAGTCATCTTCGGGACCATTCCAGTTCCGGATGTCTTGTTCCGTGAGTTTTGCCATGATTTTTCTCGCTTTTCTTTGAATTGTCCGCTTACAAACTAAGCAAACCCAATAGGAGGGGCAGCTTAATCTAACTGGGGTTGGGATGGCAATACGGCCTGAATGACAATCCCGTTAAATCTACACCCTGCCGATTTCGCTATATGGGGGCTACTGTGCCAAAACCCAACGGATAATCGTGCGTAAATCTTTATCTTCGATTTGCTGGGCCGGCATCGGGATCTGCCCCCACTTGCCACCCGGCAGTCCTTTGCGCACTTCGGCCATCAGCATGGCTTCGGCGTCTTTCTGCCCTTTATATCGTTTGGCGACATCTTTATAGGCTGGGCCCACGATTTTCTTATCCACGGCATGACAGCCCAGACAGTTATATTTAGCGGCTACTTTTGCGCCATCCTCGGCGGCGTGGCTTAGCCCACAGGCTAACAGCAGCATCAGCATCAAAGTGTTGCGCATAATCATCAATCCGTGTCGTTTTCCTTCCTTTCATTCTACTCCGCTTTAGCCAAGTTGCGCCCGCCACAGTGGCGGCGGGGATGGCTGTGCTACACTCGCGCGATTGTGCAAAATCGGATGCGGGAAGAGCTAAATGGATCGGGGGCAACGTTTTATGGTCACCGCGATGTTGATATCGCTGGTGCTGCACGCCTTTCCTATTTTCGGCATCAAATTTGTGCTGCCCTCGCCACGCCAATTGCTGTCGCAAAATCCGCTGGAAGTGGTGCTGGTGAATCAAAAAACCACTACCAAGCCCAGCAATGCCGAAGTAGAGGCCCAGGTTGATCTGGATGGCGGCGGCAATACCGATGCGGCCAATCATCGGGTGAAATCGGCGCTGCCGGCCAAAACCAAGCCCAGCGACCCTGAGCTGGAGCAAGTGGAAGCCAAGCTCAAGCAGCTGGAAGAACAAAATGTGCGGCTGATGTCGCAACTTAAACCGGCGCCCGCCGCCCCCAGCCAGCAAAAAAACAGCGAAGCCGCGCCGGAAGCGCCGCTGGATCTGGAAACCCTGAAAGAACAAACCCGCCGCCAGCAGGAAATCGCCGCGCTGGCTGCGCAGATCGCCAAGCAAAATCACGATTATCAAAGCAAGCCGCGCAAAGCCTTTGTTGGCGCCCGCGCCAAGCAAACCAGCGTGGCCATGTATATGGATGGCTGGCGGCAAAAAATCGAAAAAATCGGCACCATGGCCTATCCGGTGGATGCCAGTGGGCGCAAGATTTATGGCCAGCTCCGCGTGACGGTTGAGATTGGCGCCGATGGGCAAATGCTTAGCTCGCAGATTGATAAATCCTCAGGCAATGCCGAGCTGGATGCTGCCGCACTGCGCATTCTCAAAATGGCGGCTCCCTTCTCGCGCCTGCCACCCGATATGCTCGACGCCAGCGGCAAGCCGGCAACAGTGCTGGTCATTACCCGCACTTGGACTTTCGAGCGGCAAACCCTCACCAGCGAATGAGTCGCGCCCGCATCCTCGGCATTGACCCCGGCTCGCGCACCACCGGCTTTGGGGTGATTGATGTGGTGGGCCAAGAGCGTATTTATGTAGCCTCGGGTTGTATCAAAACCCAAGGCGGCGCGCTGGCTGATCGCATCCGCATTATTCTGGATGGTATCGAGAAAATTGTGGCCACCTATCAGCCCAGCGAATCGGCCATCGAGCAAGTGTTCGTCAATGTAAACCCAGCCGCCACGCTGATGCTGGGGCAAGCGAGGGGTGCCTGTGTGGCCGCGCTGGTGCTGGCGGGTTTACCGGTGGCGGAATACACCGCCTTGCAGGTCAAGCAGGCGGTGGTCGGCAATGGCCATGCTGATAAAGAGCAAGTGGGCTTGATGGTGCAACGCCATCTGCGCCTATCCGGCGTGCCGCAGGCCGATGCGGCCGATGCGCTCGGGGTGGCCCTTACCCATGCCCAGCATCAGGGGGGCGCGGCCAAGCAGCTGGCGGCTTATCGGATGTCGATGAAGCGCGGGCGCATGGCCTAGGGTATTGCTCTGTAGGTATTATTCCAAATTGGTTTTGGCGCTATACCCGGGTGTAAATTTAGCCGGCAACACTGCTGGCCACGCATGAATGCCGCAGCGCGCGCCGCACCGGTTTGGTTTTTGCCTTGTGGCCGGTATACTGTACGTTCGTTCACCTTGGCGCTTGGCGCAGAGTCTCATCATGATTGGTCGCCTGACGGGCAAACTGCTGGAAAAACAGCCGCCGCAAATCCTGCTGGATGTCGGTGGCGTGGGTTATGAAGTGGATGTGCCGATGAGCACGTTTTATGTGCTGCCGCATCTGGGCGAAGCGACAACCCTCTTTACCCATCTGGTAGTGCGCGAAGATGCGCAGCTGCTGTACGGCTTCGCGACCCGCGAAGAACGCAATGCCTTTCGCTCACTGATTAAAGTCACCGGCATTGGCGCCAAGATCGCACTGGCGGTGTTATCGGGCATGACCGCCGATGAGCTGGCGCTGGCGGTGGCCTCGGAAGACATCAAGCGTTTGTCGGCCGTGCCGGGCATCGGCAAGAAAACGGCCGAGCGGCTGGTGCTGGAATTGCGCGGCAAGCTGGCCACCGACGGGCTGGTGAGTATGCCGGGCGAGTTGCCATTGGCCACCACGCCGGATGATCGCAGTGATATTCTGAATGCGCTGTTGGCGCTGGGGTATAACGAGCGCGAAGCCAATCTGGCGATGAAAACCCTGCCGGCCGATGCGTCGGTGAGCGATGGTATCCGCCTGGCGCTGAAATCGCTGGCTAAAGCCTAGGGTATTGCTCTGTAACTTATAACTGATCTGGCTGGTATGCGTATACCAGCATGGGTATCACGATGATCGAAACCGATTCGCTGTTTTCTGCCCCGCCCGAGCGGCTGGTGACCACACAGAAAATCTCCAGCAATGAAGAGCAGCTGGAGCGCGCCCTGCGCCCCAAGCAGCTGGATGAATATGTGGGCCAAATGAAGGCGCGCGGCCAGCTGGAGATTTTTATCGAGGCGGCCAAAAAACGCGGCGAAGCGCTCGATCATGTGCTGCTATTCGGCCCGCCGGGTTTGGGCAAAACTACATTGGCGCATATTATTGCCCGCGAGCTGGGGGTGAATCTGCGTCAAACCTCTGGCCCTGTGTTGGAACGCGCCGGTGATCTGGCGGCCTTGCTCACCAATCTAGAGCCGCATGATGTGCTATTTATCGACGAAATTCACCGCCTTTCGCCGGTAGTGGAAGAAATTCTCTACCCGGCGCTGGAGGACTTTCAGATTGACATCATGATCGGCGAGGGCCCGGCCGCGCGTTCGGTGAAGCTGGATTTGCCCCCGTTTACCTTGGTCGGCGCGACGACTAGGGCAGGTATGTTGACCAATCCGCTGCGCGATCGTTTTGGCATTGTGGCGCGGCTGGAATTTTATACCCCAGAAGAGCTCACCCGCATCGTCAGCCGATCGGCCAGCTTGCTGAATGTGGAAATGGCCGACGATGGCGCATTTGAAATCGCCCGCCGTTCTCGCGGCACACCGCGGATCGCCAACCGGCTGCTGCGCCGCGTACGCGATTTTGCCGAGGTGAAGCACGATGGTCTGGTGACCCGCGAGGTGGCCGATGCCGCCTTGCAGATGCTGGATGTAGATGCGGGCGGGCTGGATGTGATGGACCGCAAATTGCTGCTGGCAATTTTGGAAAAATTCGGCGGCGGCCCGGTGGGGCTGGATAACGTCGGCGCGGCGATTGGTGAATCTACCGATACCATCGAAGAGGTGGTGGAACCTTACCTGATTCAGCAGGGCTTATTGCAGCGCACCCCACGCGGGCGGATGGCTACGTTAGGGGCTTATCAGCATTTCGGGCTAAATCCGCCCAAATCTGCCGTCGATAGCGAGTAAATAACGGTAATTTCACACAACAATGCCCCAGACGGGGCATTTTTTATGCACAATAACTAGCCATGGCACTGCCGCAGCATGCGCTGGCTAACAGCCCCGCGTGTGACCCTGCGCTACACTGCCCACGCTGTCGGCTGAACTTTTCGCCGGCCGCAGTTTCTATTTTGACAGCCGATTTGTTTAATTTTCAGGATTTTGGAGTGACCCCGTGAGCACTGGCGTTGAAGATATGTCGATTATCAACCTGGTTATCCAGGCGAGTTTTGTCGTGCAGCTGGTGATGGTGATCCTGCTGGCGCTGTCCTTCATGTCCTGGTGGCATATTTTCAGCAAGCATTTCACGCTGGCCAATGCCAAAAAAAGCACCGAAGAATTTGAAGACCGCTTCTGGAGCGGCTCGGATCTTTCCGCGCTGTATGAGCAGGTTAAACGCTCGCGCAGCATCGGCATGGAAAAAATCTTTGAAGCCGGCTTTGGCGAATTTCTCAAGCTGCGCCAGCGCGGCAATATGGAATTATCGGATGTGATGGAAGGTACGCGCCGGGCGATGCGGGCTTCGTGCCAGCGCGAGCTGGATTTTCTGGATAAACACAATGCCTTCCTGGCCTCGGTCGGCTCGGTGAGCCCTTATATCGGGCTGTTTGGTACCGTGTGGGGGATTATGTACGCGTTCAAAGGCTTGGGTAATGTCGGCCAGGCCACGCTGGCGACCGTGGCGCCACACATTGCCGAGGCGCTGGTGGCAACTGCGATTGGTCTGTTTGCCGCGATTCCGGCCGTGGTGGCGTACAACCGCTTTGCCTACGATGTGGATCGCTTGGCCAATCGTTTTGATACCTTCATCGAAGAGTTTTCTAACGTACTGCAGCGCCAAGTGCGCTAAGGCGGTGGTGGCATGCGTAATCGTCGACCCCGTCGCGCCAAAAGCGAAATCAATGTGGTGCCCTACATTGATGTGATGCTGGTGCTGCTGGTGATTTTTATGGTGGCCGCGCCAATGATGCAGCCCTCGGTGATCAATCTGCCCAGCGTGGGTAAAGCCAATACCGAAGTGAATGCCAAGCCGCTAACGGTAGAAATCTCGGCCGAGGGCGCGCTGGGGCTGGTGGATGCCCCCGGCAGCAAGGCCGAGCCGCAAGCGAATGTCAGCGCGCTGGTGGCCAGCATCAAAACCCGCTTGGCTGGCCAAGAGCGGCCGGTGATTATTTCGGCGGATAAAAACGTGAAATACGAAGTCGTGGTGCAAACCATGGATCAATTGCAGCGCGAGAATATCGCTCGCGTGGGTTTGATGGTGCAGCCGAAACAATGAGTCCAGTGCATAACCCTGCCCATGCCGAGCAACGCGGCCTAGCCTTTGTGCTGGCGGTGTTGATGCACGTGATTTTAGCCGCGGCTTTGCTCTTGTCTGTGCAGTGGAAAACGCAAAAGCCCAAACCTGTTGTCGTCGAACTTTGGGGTGGTCCGCCGCCCGCCGCGCCCGAGCAAGCACAGCCAGAGCCGGTGAAACAAAAGCCTGTCAAAGTTGAGCCAGCTAAACCCGAAGTCGTGCCTGAGAAAGTGGATATTGCCACAGAGAAAGTCAAATCCACGCCCAAACCGACGGTGAAACCTACGGCAACGCCGAAAGTTACCGCTGCGCCAACAGCCACACCAAAAGCAACTGCGGCACCGAAGGCAACGAGCGCGCCAGTGGCCAAGCCAACCGCCGCACCGAAAGCTAAAGCAACGGTTGTGCCGAAGAAAAAAGACGATGATTTGGCCTCGTTACTCAGTGGTGACAACATTATGTCTTCGAATGCGAAGTCAGATGCCAAGCCCGTTGCAGGCGGTAAGCCGGGCGGTACGGGCACGAATCCGAATGCCGCGGCTAATAGTGGGCCTGGCAAAGGTTCGGGCGCGAATGGCGCAGCGCTAAAAGACTATTACAGTCGGCTGATTAATCTGATCGACTCACGTATGGTTTACAACGGGCCAAAAGGCTCTAGTCAAGCGGTATATCGAGTGGTGTTGTTACCTGATGGCAGTATTTTAGAGTCGCAATTGGAATTGGTGTCATCCAGTGGGAATAAGGCTTGGGATGATGCTGCGCGTCGTGCCATTTTGAGTGTGAATCCGTTCCCTCGCTTACCAGATGGACAAACATTTACTGGTGAATTGCGTAGTTTTAGATTGGATATCAAACAAAAGAATTAATGATTAAGGACGAACGATGAAATTCGTGAAGCTAATTTGCAGGGTTATGACTGCATTAATGTTAGTCAGTGCCACGGCTAAAGCAGACATTCAGCTCGAAATTGTTACCTCTGGCAGCCAGCAATACCCGATCGCCATCGTGCCCTTTAAAAACGAAATTGGCATGCAGCAGCCAATCACCCCGGTGGTGGGCTCTGATCTGACCAATAGCGGTTTATTCAAGGTGATTGGTGCCGGCGATGTAGCGCCACTGCCATATAGCTCGGGCGAGATCAACTATGCTGCGTTGCAGGCCAAGGGCGCGCAAACCGCGCTGGTGGGGCAGATCGTGCCCGATGCTGGGCAAGTGGTGGTGCGTTTCTGGCTGGTAGATTTGGCCACCAAGCAAGAGCTGATCGCGTTTGAAAAACGCGGTAATCCTGCGCAAACCCGCCGGCTGGCGCATCAGATCGCCGACATGATCTACGCCAAGCTCACCGGTAAAAACGGCAGCTTTGCCTCGCGGATCGCCTATGTGCTGAAAACCCCGGGCCGTCATCAGCTGCAAGTGGCCGATTCGGATGGCTATGGCGCGCAAACCGTGTTGGCCTCGCGCCAGCCGATTATGTCGCCCAAATGGTCGCCAGATGGCAGCAAACTGGCCTATGTCTCGTTCGAGAACGAAAAGCCGGTGGTGTATGTGCATGAGCTGGCGACAGGCAAACGCTGGCAAGCGGCTAACTTCAAAGGCTCTAACTCCGCGCCGGGCTGGTCGCCAGATGGCCGCCAGCTGGCCGTAGTGCTGACCAAAGATTACGGCAGCCAGATTTATCTGGTGAACGTTGATGGCAGCAATCCGCGCCGCCTGACCCAGACCGGTGAAATTAATACGGAACCTTCTTTTACCCCTGATGGTCGGAACATCATCTTTACCTCGGACCGCGGTGGTAGCCCGCAGATTTACCGGATGTCAGTCAGCGGTGGTGATGTAGTACGGCTGACCAATTCAGGCCCCTACAATGCCAGCGCCAAGTTGTCGCCGGATGGTCGTTCGATGACTTATATCACCCGCAGCAATGGCTATCGGGTGGCGATTATGGATCTGGCCAGCCGCCAGAGCATGGTGTTGACCGATACCAATGCCGATGATTCGCCATCTTTTGCGCCCAATAGCCAGATGATTCTGTACGAAACCGATGTGGGTCGTCGTGGCCAGCTGGCGATTGTTTCGGCCGATGGCCGGGTGAAACAGCGGCTAAAAGCGCAGGGCGGTGAAGTGCGCCAGCCTGCCTGGGGGCCAATGCTGCGGTAAGTGGTTCGAGTGTGTTTTGTCTTTTCAATAATGAGGAATAGTGCGATGCAAAAGATTGCCCTGAGTGTATTGATGACTGCCCTGCTGGCAGCGTGTTCAACTACCCCTGCTCCTGTGACGACGCCAAACACCGCCGCCACCCCAGCGCCAAGCGCTAACACCGGTAGCGAGATCAAAACCGTGGATACCACCGGCACCACCGGGGTGAAACTGGATCCACGCCTGACTGATCCGAACAATGTGCTGTCACAACGTCGCGTGTACTTCGATTACGATTCATACACCGTGAAGAAAGACTTCGACGAAATGGTGCAGGCTCACGCTAAATTCCTGGTGCAGAACCGTGATTACAAGATCATTCTGCAAGGCCACACCGACAATCGCGGTACTGCCGAATACAATCTGGCGCTGGGTCAGAAACGGGCCGAAGCCGTGGCTAAAATGCTGAGCGCCTTGGGTGTGAATGCCGACCAGATCGAAGCGGTGAGCTTTGGTAAAGAGCGTCCGCTGGAAAATGGCGATACCGAAGAAGCGTGGGAACGTAACCGCCGCGCGGAAATTGTGTATAACGGCGAACAAAGCAAATAAGGGGCTTGCCCTGAGTTGACCGCCTGCCCTACGCTCTTGCCTAATGTTTGTGCTGGGGCGTATTGCACCAAACAAACCCCGCCTGGCGGGGTTTGTGTTTATTGTCTGAAGGATTTGAATCATGCAAATGCTGAAACGTAGCCTGATGGCCCTGATTCTGGCGGGCTTGTCGCTGCAGGCTCAGGCTGGTCTGTTTGACGATAATGTGGCTCGTCAGCAGATCAACGATTTATCCAATAATGTGACCCGACTGCAGCAGGAAAACCAGCAGCGGCTGGAGCAGCTCGAAGCCAGCAATAAGCGCGTACTTGATCTGGTGCGCCAGCTGGATCAGCAAAAAGACGAAATCGCCCAGCTGCGTGGGGCGAACGAAAACCTGCAATTCAGCCTCGAAGAAGCGGTAAAACGCCAGAAAGACCTGTATGTCGATCTGGATGCCCGCCTGCGTACGCTGGAGCAAGCCAAGGCCGAGGCCAAAGCCGAAGTTAAAGCCACCGAGCAAGAAAGCTTTGACGCGGCCGTAGCGCTGGTACAAGGCAAGAAGTTCAAAGAAGCGGGCGCCGCCTGGGCCAAATTTGTGGCCGACTTTCCCAATAGCGACAAAATGCCGGCCGCCCAGTATTGGATGGGCATGAATTACGCTTTTAACAAAGACTATAAATCCGCCGCGATTGCGTTTAAAAACGTGGTCGAAAACGCGCCAGACGACGCCAAAGCCCCCGACGCGCTATTGGGCCTTGCCTCGGTCGCCGCGCAAACCGGCGATAAAAAGGGCTCGCGCAGCTACCTGATCAATATCATCGAGCGTTATCCACAGTCGGAAGCGGCAGCCAAGGCCAAAAAGGCATTGGCGGCGCCGAACTAAGCATTGGCGTGCCGATGGGCAAGCCGCTGCCAGCAAAAAGATCGCCTGCGGGCGATCTTTTTTATGGGCGATGTTTGGGTGTGGGCACTGAGCATGGGGATGATCTAGAGGTGGCGCGGGATAGGGGGGGCACGTGGCATAAACGGCAGGTTGTTATCCTGTAGCGTGAAAAATGTATTAATATGTTTGAAAATACATCGATTATACGAAAATGAATAATTCTGAAGCATTACGACAATGGATGCGACATTTTGGGCTGAGCCAGGGTCAACTGGGTGAGCGGGCCGGTGTGCCGCAGCCAACAGTGCACCGTATTTTGTCTGGCGATACTGCCTCGCCACGGGCGGCAACCTTGCGCAAGCTGATTGATGCGCTGGGGCTTAGTGTGAGCGAGTTCGAGGCCGGCCCAAGTGCCCGGGTGGTGGCCGAAGCGGCGGTAGAAGCGCTGGTGGCGATCCCGGTCATTGAGGGTTTTGTGGATACACAGCCGCACTTTGCGGCGCAGGGGCTGGGGTTTTCAGCGGTGCTAGCCCGTCAGTTGGCTGCTGATCCGGCTACTTTGATCGCGGCAGTGGCGCCCCATCAGTCGATGGCGCCCACGATTCAAAAAGGCGACTGGGTGCTCATCGACCGCGCGCGGACCGAACTCTGTGCTGGACAGATTTTTGCGGTGGCGATGGATGGGGCGGTGATGATTCGGCGGATCGGGCTGAGCCCTGATTACATTACGCTGCAGCCGGATAATCCCGACCACAGCCGCTACTTTGCTGTGCAGCTGCCGGCGCAGGCCAGTTTGCTGGTGCTGGGCCTCGTGGTCTGGCGGGGCGGCACCTTGAGTTAAGTTTTTGATGTAAATAGCCAGATCAGCCAGCCAAAGCGCTGGCTTTTTATTACCTGCAACGTGGTGGTTGTGCAATTTTTACATGCAAAACAATTCGTTTGTGTATTGAAGTGAATTTTCGATCGGAATATTATGTCTCTGTCAATTCACAACACAGGAGAATTCAGCATGAAACAGCTACTTTTAGCCGCCGTTTTGGGTCTAGCTTCATTCGGCGCTAGCGCGATGCAGTATTACCCGGGGCAAACCTTCAATACCCGCAGTATCGAGCGGGATATGCGCCAAATCAGTGACAAAGAGTTTGTCCGGCTGGTTGATCTACGGGACAACGGCGTGGTGGTTGAAGATTGGGCGGTGACCCGTGACTTCAATGGCAAGCGCTTTATTACCATCGGTACTTATGAAGTGGATTGCCGCAACAACGACGCCCGCTGGATTGAAGGCGTAGGCGCGTATTACTTCACCGATCAGCCCGATACCGTTCACATCGTGAATCGCATCAATGGCACACCGATGAATCCGGCATCGGGTCGCAATCTCAGTACCTTGTGTCGGCGCTAAGACCAAATTCGGCAGAAGGCTAAGTCAAGCCATCTGCCTTAAGCGCTTGAGGAGTTCATCATGAATATCATTGGATATATGCAAAGAATCGGGCGGGCGTTGATGTTGCCCGTGGCCACTCTGCCCGCTGCGGCCATCCTGATGGGGATTGGCTACTGGCTACAGTCGGCCAGTGGGGGTGACCATCCGTTTGCCAGCACGCTGGGCGGGGCAGGTAGTGCCATTATCGATAATATGAGCATTCTGTTTGCCGCTGGTGTGGCCTATGGTCTGTCCAAGGACAAAGACGGCGCAGCCGCGATGGCCGGGGTCGTGGGTTTTCTGGTGCTAACTACCTTGCTCAGCCCGCATGCCGTGGCCCTGATCCAGGGGCAGCCGCTGGCGCAAGTCTCGCCGGCCTTTGGCAAAATCAATAATCAATTCATTGGGATCTTGTGTGGGGTCATTGCGGCAACCTTGTATAACCGCTTTGCTCAAACCGAGTTGCCAGCGGGTTTGGCCTTTTTCTCTGGCAAACGTCTAGTACCCATCCTGGTGTCGCTGGCCATGTTAGTGCTCGCCCTGCCGCTACTGGTGATCTGGCCATGGCTGTTTGCAGGTTTGATCAGTGCCGGTAAGCAGATCAGTAGCCTCGGCGCAGTGGGGGCGGGCTTATTTGGCCTGATCAATCGCTTGCTGATTCCCATCGGCTTGCACCACGCGTTTTATCCGGTGTTCTGGTTTGACGTGGCCGGGATTAACGATATTCCCAACTTCTTGGGCGGGGCACGGGCCATTGCCGAAGGCCGCGCTATTCCAGGGGTTACCGGCATGTATCAGGCGGGCTTTTTTCCCATCATGATGTTTGGCCTGCCCGGCGCTGCACTGGCGATTTACCAGAGTGCAAAACCGGAAAACCGTGCCAAAGTCGGGGCGCTCATGGCCACTGCGGCGTTGTCATCGATTTTTACTGGAATTACCGAGCCGCTGGAATTCGCCTTTATGTTTGCCGCGCCGCCGTTGTATGTGTTGCACGCTGTGCTGACAGGGCTTTCCCTGTATATCGCGGCCAGCATGCACTGGATGGCGGGGTTTGGTTTTAGCGCGGGTTTCGTTGATCTCTTGTTGTCGAGCCAGAATCCGCTCGCCACGGGCTGGTATATGTTGCTGCTGCAGGGGCTGGTGTTTTTTGGGCTGTATTTTGCCACTTTCCGCTGGGCCATTGTGCGCTTTAACTTGCAAACCCCGGGGCGGGAAGCCGAAGAAGTGGTGCCCAGCGCGCCAGCCAGTAATGACAAAACCGCGCTGGCAATGGCTTATCTGGACGTGGTGGGTGGGGCTACGAATCTGCAGCAAATTGATGCCTGCATTACCCGGCTGCGCCTCACCGTTAATGACTCTGCCCAGATTGATGAAGCCCCGCTGAAAGCCTTGGGCGCCGCTGGCGTGATCAAGCTCGATCAGCAGCACATCCAAATTGTGTTGGGCCCATTGGCCGAGCTGATTGCTACCGAAATGAAAGCCTTATTGACCGTGGGCGAATCGCGCTAAGTTGCCACACCCATTGCTAGTTCTATGTTCTCAAGCAAGGAGATCAAAATGAAAACCTACTCCTCGATTGCTAGTAGCGTGTTGGTGGCGTTGCTCGCCAATCCATTCCTGCTGGCTCAGGCCCAAGCGCGTGATTTTAGCTATCTGGCTGGGCGAGATAATCGCAAAGTGGCCGATCAATTAGTGCAGGCGGGTTATAGCCAAGTGCATACCGAAACTTCGGGCGATGACAAATGGGATACCTGGTGGAATGCCAGTACGCAGGATTGCATCACCGCCTATCAAACCGGCTACACCTATCAATCGCTGCGCAATACCCCACGTGCGGATTGCGAAAAATACGCCGATGGCGGCGGCTCGAAAAGCAATGCCGTTGCCCTCGGATTGGGCGTTGCTGCGGCGGTCGGCGTTGCGGCCTTGATTAATCATCAGCGGCATAAGCATCAACATGACGACATGGATGAGCAACAGCATCGGTACTTTGTGGATGTTGAAGATTTGCAAGGCATCCGGGCTTCCTATGGTGAATCCGAGTTGCAATCGCGTGGTTTTCACAATGTGGATGGCGAAAAAGGCTGGCATCGCAGTTACACCACGTGGTGGAACGGTGCGGCCCGCGAATGTGTGCAAGTGACTACCCGGCAGGGGCGGTATAGCGATGTCAATGTGGTGGATAACAGTGCCTGCCTGTAATGCCGGTGGCGACGAAGGAGGCTCAGATGCGGACTTTGATCAGCCCGGATGAGAGTTGGGCAGCCCGGTATGGCTGCGGTGTCTGGCTTCTTGCCACCGGTGGTGCGGCTGGATATTTGCTCGCGCAGCTGGGCCCTTATCCTCTGGGGTGGTGGTGCTGGTTGGGCTGGCCGTATTTGCTGATGCTGGCCGGCGTGCGTTTCATTGGCGCAAAGGGGCGGGGCGCGTGGCAAGTCGCAGCAAGCCTTGCCGCCGTGCAAGGGCCGATTGTGCTGCTGGATGTGGTGTATCTCAATCCAGATCCGCAGGGACCCATTGTTTTGGTGATTTTGCCGCTATTACAGCTGGCCGTGCTGCTGGTGGCGGGGCTGGTGACCTGGTGGTTATTCACCAGTGAAAGGTAGTTTTCGTTGTTAATTGCTCGAATCGAAGGAGTGCATCATGGAAACAGCAATCGTAATGGGAAGTGTCATGGGGGTATTTTTTGCCGCATTGATAGGTTTGCTGATTGGCGCTGTGGCGAAGTGGTTGCTGCCAGGGCGCGATCCGGGCGGCTGGTTGGCCACCTGTTTGGTGGGGCTTGCCGGTAGCTGGTTGGCCAGTGGCTTGCTCGCATTACTGGGCTTGCACGGCGGCGTGTTGCAACTGCTGGCCGCGGTGCTGGGGGCGATGGGTTTGCTGCTGCTGTGGCGTCGAGTTCAGCAACAGCGGCAACTGAGTCGTTAGTTTCTTGATGGGTATTGCCGTACAAGTATTGATATTATTTGACTTGAGAGCAATACCCCCAATTCGCATTTAAGGCTGTAATTTGATGGCCACCAGCCGATAAGCCAGCAGCGCGCCGATGCCGCATACCGCCAAAGTACTCGCCAAGGGCAGGCTGCTGCCATCGTGCCATACCCCCATCAGTACGCCGGCTAGCGTGGCAATGCCAAACTGCAGCGTGCCCATCAGCGCCGAGGCCAGGCCCGCTTGCTGGCCATGCTGAGCCAGCGCGCCGGCCGTGGCATTGGGGGCAGCAAAGCCTAGCGCCAGCAGATACAGATAAATACAGCCCACTACCAGCCAGAACGGTGGGTGGGTAATCAGGCTGGCCACCAGCAAGGTGCCGCTGGCCAACCCTAAGGCTAAGCTCGCGCGGTGCAATAGCTGATCAATCGAGCTGGTTTTCAGCGCACGGGCATTCAGTTGGCTGGCCAGAATGTAGCAGGCGGCGATGCTGCCGAAGGTCAGGCTGTAATGCGTGGGGCTCAAGCCATACACCTTCATCATGACAATCGGCGAGCCGGTAATGTAGGCAAACAAGCCGGCGACTGCCAGCCCGCCGGTGAGCGCGTAGCCCATAAAATGCCGATCTCGCAGCAAGCCGCGATAGGCGCGCAAAGTATCGCCCAGTGCGAGCCGCTGCCCTTGTACGGCGGGGCGGGTTTCTGGCAGCAGGTAATGCATGGCCAGCAGGCACAGCAGCGCAAAGCCTGCCAGCAAGCCAAAAATCGCCCGCCAGCTCAGGGTGGTGACTACCCAACTACCCAGCAGCGGTGCCAGAATCGGGGCGATCCCCATCACCAAAACCAATGAGGAATACACCTGCGCCGCACTGCGTGGGTCGCAGCGATCACGCACCACGGCGCGCGCAATCACCATCCCGGCGCAGCCGCCCAGCGCCTGCAAAAAGCGCAGTGCCACCAAGGCTTCGATACTGCTGGCCAGCGCGCAGCCCAGCGAAGCAAGCAGATAGACGCCGAGGCCGAGTAACAGCGGCGGTTTGCGGCCGTAATGATCGGACAGCGGCCCATACAAAATCTGCCCGATAGCCAGGCCAATAAAATAGCTCGCGAGCGTCAGCTGCACCGTGCCATCGCCGGCGTGCAGCTCATGGCCGATGGCGGGCAAGCCCGGCAAATACATATCAATCGATAGCGGGCCCAGCGCGGTGAGCGCGGCCAGCAATAAAATCCAGCCGGCAAAGCGGCTGTGCGGTGGGGTCGTTGTGGTCATACGTTTATGCTGCCGCGGCTGGGGAGGTGAGAGCCAGTGGGGCTATCCCGTGGTGCGGCAGAGAAAATGAGAGTGGTTCTCTATTAGACGCCGAATGCCGGGCGCATACCAGTGTAAAAATCCATACAGCGCCGCCCAGCCGACAGTCGTCTGCCTGGCGCCGGCTAGGGTAATCCTGCCTGTATCTTGTTCGCTTACAGGTATAAAATGCCGAGCATACTGGGGTGGGATTCGCCTGCCGGCCAGCCTGCGGCATTGTCTCGTTCAATGCCTTTTTTGTTTGCTTCCCCCAGACTGTTTTTCTGGAAAGGATAAAGTGTTTATGCGCGAAAGTTTGCGTATTACCGAGATTTTTCACTCACTGCAGGGTGAAACCAGCCGGATGGGCCTGCCCACCGTGTTTATTCGCCTCACCGGCTGTCCGATGCGCTGCACCTACTGCGATAGCGCCTATGCCTTCACCGGTGGCAAAACCATGAGTCTGGATGACATCATGGCGCAGGTGGAAAGCTATGGCTGTCCTACTGTCTGTGTGACCGGTGGCGAGCCACTGGCGCAAAAGCCGGTGCATCTGCTGTTTAAGCGCCTGTGCGATGCCGGCTATAGCGTCAGCACCGAAACCGGCGGCGGCCAGCCGATTGATTGCGTGGATCCGCGCGTATCGCGCATTCTGGATGTCAAAACCCCCAAATCCGGCGAGCTGCCGAATATGCTGTGGGCCAATCTGGAGGCCGTGAACGAGCACGATGAAATTAAATTCGTGCTGGTGGATCGTAGTGATTACGAATGGGCGCGCGAGCTGGTGCTGACCCAATCCCTGCATCACAAAGCCCCGGTGATTTTCTCGCCAGTATGGGAAAGCCTCAAGCCGGTGGAGCTGGCCGAATGGGTGATCGCCGACAAGCTGCCGGTGCGCGTGCAAGTGCAGTTACATAAAATCCTTTGGGGTGAAAAACCGGGGGTATAGCCCGCTAAGCATTTTATTAATTAGCTTTGCCAACTATACCCATGCTAAGGAGCCAAACATGAACAAAAAAGCGATTATTTTATTATCGGGTGGCCTAGATTCGGCCACTTGTCTGGCCATGGCCAAAGCCGCCGGTTTTGACTGCTATGCCCTGTCATTTGATTACGGCCAGCGGCATAACGCCGAGCTGGCCGCCGCCAAGCGCGTGGCCGCCAGCCTCGGGGCAATTGAGCACCGCGTGGTGAAAATTGATCTGGCGGCCTTTGGTGGCTCGGCGCTCACCGATGGCAATATCGCGGTGCCCACCAGTGGCGTGCAGGAAGACGAAATCCCGGTGACCTACGTGCCGGCGCGCAATACCGTGCTGCTGTCATTTGCACTGGCCTGGGCCGAAGTGCTGAAAGCCGATGACATCTACATAGGCGTGAATGCCGTGGATTATTCCGGCTACCCTGATTGCCGCCCCGAATACATTTCGGCCTTTCAGGCCATGGCGCGCTTGGCCACCAAGGTGGGCGTAGAGGGCTCGGCGCTGCACATCCACACGCCGCTCATTCGCTTGACCAAGGCGCAGATCATTAGCGAAGGGCTGAAACTGGGCGTGGATTACAGCCTCACCACCACCTGCTACCAAGCCAACGAGGCTGGCGAAGCGTGCGGCCTGTGTGATGCCTGCCGCCTGCGCGCCGCCGGTTTTGCCGCCGCCGGCGTGGCCGACCCCACCCGTTATCGCGCGGCCTAAACCGCCGGGCAAAAATATTTTCAAAAAAGGCTTGCCAAGCTGAATTAGGCTATATATACTGCGCAGCCTGTGTAGGGGAGTCGCCAAGTTGGTTAAGGCACCGGATTTTGATTCCGGCATGCGAAGGTTCGAATCCTTCTTCCCCTGCCACTCACAAACAAGCCGCTGCGAAGCGGCTTTTTTGTTGTCGATCGCCAGCCTGCACTGGCTTCTCTTGGCGGCTCCGTTAGTGTGCTGCGCCCTCTCTGTACTCTGCAATCTCTTCTGTTTTCGTTTGGCTCCGCTGCGACGATGAGCGCGTTTACTCCATGCGATAAGAGTGTCGTGCCTTGTCAGCAATTCGGCGGTTTTATCCCTTTTGAATATTAGATTGTGCTAATGTATTGCTTCTGTAAAATTTCATTTTGCTTACGAATAATCTATTGGGAAAGATGTACCTGCTATGAACTGCAAACTGTTGACTGCCGCCGCCCTCGCTATCACGCTCGTGGGTTGTGCGAGCACATCCACCAAGCCGACTGCCAAAGTAGAACCCAGCATTGAGCCATTTAATGAAGTGGTGATCAGCTATACGCCCACCAATTATGCCTTGGTCACCAAATATACGGGCCGCGGGGCCACTGGCTTGGGTAATTTGGGCGGCTTATTGGGGCCATTGGGTTTGTTAGCCGCGGTGGCCATTGATCAGGCGGTGGAAGCCGGTGTCGCGTCGAAAAATCTCGAGCGCACCGAGGCGCTGGATAAAACCATTAAAGGCAAAGCGGCCGACTGGGATGTAAACCGCGTGCAGGCTGAATACATCGGAGCCAAGATCGCTCAGGAAACCGGCGCACAAGTAAAACTGCTTGCACGCGCCAGCACCGCATCAGGCGTGGCGGCGCCGGCTGCCTTGGCTGATAAGCAGGCGCGGGTTGAGCTGGAATCCGTGACTGGGTATGGCGCAGTTGGTACCACTGATTCGTTTAAACCGATTGTGATCACCAAATACAGCGTGCAGGTAGGCAATCCCGCGCGGGTTGTGTTGGGGCAGGAGCTGGTGACGTTTCAGCCCGCCAACGAAGAAACTTATATGACCTGGGCTGGGGTGTTGGCCGATGCGGAAAAAGTACCGGCCATGGCGCAGCGTCAGCTACGGCAGCATGCAGATAAAATCAACACCGAGCTCTTGGCTGCATGGCAACGCGCCAAGCTAAAAGCCAATGCACCAGCTGCCAGTGCCCCAAGCTCTGAGCAGAAAGTCGCTGCCGTACAATAAGCATTTACCAGCGCTTTAAAATACAGCGGCGGGCTATACCCGCCGCTGTATTGCTTTGTAGGACTTTGGTTGTTTGCCTTGGCAGGCAATACGCTCTTATAGACTGCCTTCATTCACCAGTGATTGAAAATTTTGTAGCTTGCCGTTCTGATCAAAATTGCACTGGAATGGTTTTTTGCCTTCGTTGCCTAAATCGCCAGTGCCTTTAATCGCATAGCCGGTGGCGGTGGCAAAAGGTTTGCCCACCTGGATATACATCGGTTTGGTATTAAACTGGCCAGCGGCTTCGCCTTTGCAATAGGCAGGCATATTTTTCGGCATGGGGCCGGCTTTTTTCGGTGCTGGGGTGGCGGCGGCTGCGGCGCTGAAATTAGCTTCCGAACACATACCATTGGCGCCATGCTTGCCGGTGTAGCTCACGGTGCGGGTGCCGTCCGGGTTGGTCATCACATCCACCGATACGCCATTCCCGCTGACGGTGAAGAAATCTTTGCTGGTCACTTTTAGCTTGGCTTTTTTGCCATTCAGGTAGGCATAGCCACCCTGGTCGACATGCAACTCAATGCCGGTCGGGCAGCTGTAGTTCATGGTTGGAATTTCGGCGTGGGCGATACCGGCACACAAGATAGCGGCGCTAGCGAGAAGTAGTGTTTTCATGGTTTTTTCCTTGTCATTGAAGTCGTGGTGCTGCAAAAAGTGGCCAGCCGCAGGTGCTGGCCTGAAAGCGGGGTTTACCAGACCTTGGCGCGGTCAGCTTCGTTGAGCCACATCGGGTCGCCGGGCTGAATGTTAAAAGCCTGATAGAAGGCATCCAGATGCTGGGCTGGGGCGTAGCTACGATAGTTGCCCGGTGGGTGCGGATCGGTTGCCAGTGCTTGTTTCAGCCATTCCGGTTTGGCTTTGGATGCCCAGAGTTGCCCCCAGGCAAGGAAGCAGCGCTGGCTCTGCGTAAAGCCATCAATGCTGCGGTTTTGCTCTGGGTGCGCGCGCAGATAGGTTTGCAGTGCACGGTAGCCCAGCGCCAGCCCGCCGGCATCGGCGAGGTTTTCACCCACCGCTAGCTCCCCATTGATCTGCAAGCCAGGGCCGGCCGAATACCGATTGGCTTGCTGCACGAGCTTGCCTGTTCGGCTCACGAAGTTTTGCACGTCTTGCGTGCTCCACCAGTTGCGTACATTGCCGCCGCCATCATAATTGCGGCCGGTGGCGTCAAAGCCGTGAGTGAGCTCATGGCCAATCACCGCGCCCATACCGCAGAAATTCACCGCCGGATCGGCTTTGGCATCGTATAGCGGCGCTTGCAGGAAGGCGGCCGGGATTTCGATGCCGTTGCGCGACGAGTCATAAGCGGCATTGATGTCGATAGGCAGTGTTTGCCCAGGCATCGCAAATTCATCTTGTGTCACCGGCTGATTGAACTGGCGCAGATTGCGTAACGCTTGGAAGCGATTGATGCGCAACACATTGCCAAAGAAATCATCCCGGCGAATTTCGACTGAGCTGTAATCGATCCACTGGCTGGGGTAGCCCACTTTCAGCGTGATCTGGTCGAATTTATCCAGCGCGTTTTGCCGGGTTTGCGTGCTGAGCCAATCATTATTTACCAGCTGTTGGCGGTATTCCTGCTTGATCAGCGTGGTGATTTCTTCAACTGCGCGCTGATTGGCCGCCGGGAAATAACGATCGACATATAGCTTCGACAGCGGATGCCCCAGTTGGGCGGGTAGTAAGCGGGCTATGCGCTCGGCGCGGCTTGGCGCAACGCTAGGGCCATACAGCGCATCGCTAAAGGCTTGCCGTGGCTGATCAAAAGCCGGATCAAGGAAGGCGCTGGTATGGCGCAGGAATTCCCAGCGCAGGTAGGCCTGAATGGTGGCTTGTGGATATTGCTGCAAAATAGCATTGCGTTCGCGCAGCGCCTGCAGCTCAACCACAATCACGTCTTGATCGGTGGGTAAACCCAAAGTGTGGAAAAATGCGTCCAGATCAAAATTGGATAGTTCGGCCTGCAATTGGCGATACGGCATTTTGCTATAGCGCAGGTTCGGATCGCGCTTTTGCACTGGGGTGAGTTTTTTTGCCGCGATCTGACGCTCGATGGCTAAAATCTGCTCGGCTTGCTGCTGCGCCTCGGTGGCGCTGATGCCAGCCAGCTGCAGATTGTCACGAATGTAATTCAGATACGCGCTGCGGATCGCGGCATTGTCGGGCTTGAGATAATTATCACGGCTGAGCAACAGCCCGCCGTCGGCAAAGTAGATCGCATTGCGCTGGCGATCGGCCGTATCACCGGCCACCTGCGTGGCAAACATGAATGAATCATTCAGCGTGATAGTGAATTCGGCCAGCATGCGGGCAAAATCAGCCCCCGCGGTGGCCTGATTGATGCGCTGGAAATACGGCTGCAGCGGCGCATTGCCGTTTTTGCGCAACTGGGCTTCATTCATGCCGGAGGCGTAAAAATCCCCCACTTGTTGCAGTACGCTGCCCTTGCTGGCTTGTGCACTCACTTGGCTAGCTTGCTCGATGAGCGCTTGTAATTGCCGGTCGGTACGCCGCGCAAGGACATCAAAGCTGGAAATGCGCGGTAAGTCACCGGGAATCTGCGCCGCGGCCAGGAAGCCGCCGCCGGCATAGCGGGCAAAATCCACACGCGGGTCGGCGGTCAGATCCATTTTCTGGGTCGAGAAGCCGACCGGCAGGCCGAAGTTGTTATCAATAGTCGCGGGGCCCATGGCCTGCTGCGGGGGAACGCTACTACAACCCTGCATCCCCAGCGTAGCCAGCACGGTGAGTGCTAGGCTCAACTGGCGCAGGGGGAAGGCGGTATGGCGATGGGTCATCATCACTCGCTCCGATGGCGTTTGAAGGTGCTGCAGCTGGGCGTTTTGCGGCAAACCTGACGAGCTTTGCAATTTAATGCCGCGATTAATGCTAGGTCAAATAGATGACAATTTAACGCCCAGCTACCAGCCGATTGTGTTCAAGCACACTGACTCATGGCGACGATCGCCGGCATTTGGAAACGGCCATCTTTGGTGGTGACGCTCACGCACTCTTGTGCATCTTCATTCACCCACAGCACACTGCTGCTGCGCCAGCCTTTGGCGCCATCAATCGCGTGAAAACCGCGATTGATCAATTCTTGCTCCCCGGCTGAGGCGCGCAGATTGTACAAATCGGCCACTTTGACATAGCGCGATTCATGCGGGGCGCCAAAGTGATGGTTGTAATCGTTGTGGTAATTATTGTAGTTATTGCTGTAGCGTGATGAGGCGCGTTCTTCGCGTTCACGGCGGGCGGTTTCGTAGCCATTATTGTAGGCATCTGAATGGCTGCCATAACGGTGATAGCGTTCAAGCCCATCCTGATAGCCTTGTTCGTAATCTTCATTATTCCGGGCTTCATTATCGCGCGCTTCTTGTTTATGTTTATTGTGATTGGCAATGGCCGCAATCCCAGCAATGGCGGCCGCACCGGCCAATAAACCTACCATCGGGCTCATGCCGGATTCTTTGCGAATATAAGGGTCGCAATCGCTTTTAGATATATCATAAACAGAAGTGGTTTTGCCAAAGCGTTCATTGGTGACCACACAATCTTTTTGCTGGCTATTCCACCATACGACTTGATTTTGATTATTGTTGATTTCGCTATGCACTTGCTGATAACCCCGGCCTTCTAAGGCATTATGGCTATTCTGGATGCCATTATTGGTGAGGTATTGAAATTCATTATTGGCGGCACCTGCAGTCATTGAGCTAAAAGCAATAGCGCTGGCTACGGCGAGGGTGGTAATGCGACAGCTGATTGTGTGTTGAATTGACATTTGATTCACCTGTGACGTAATTAAACTTAATTGGAAATTAAATTGTCTTGCTGCATTGCCTGAATGCAGATTACGCCGGCAAAATCACAACGTCATGCCAAAAAGTAACATTACTACGTAGTTTGTGCAAAAGTTCCACTTAGTATTACAAAGAGTGAAAATTGCCAACTTTTGGATTTATGTGCGCATAAAAAACGGCGGGATATACCCGCCGCCGTATTGCCATGTAGGCTATTAAATAAAAGGCCTTCAGCCTGATACCCCTTAGCGCAGCATGTCGAGCGCTACGGCTTCGGCCACTTTAATGCCATCGACCCCGGCGGATAAAATCCCGCCGGCATAGCCTGCGCCTTCTCCGCCCGGATACAGGCCACGTACATTCAGCGATTGCAGATCGTCGCCGCGAGTAATGCGCAGCGGTGATGAAGTGCGGGTTTCTACGCCGGTGAGCACTGCATCGTGCATATCGTAGCCGTGGATTTTCTTGCCGAAGGCGGGCAGCGCTTCGCGCACCGCTTCGATGGCAAAGCGAGGCAAGCTGGTGGCCAGATCGGTCCAGTTGACGCCTGGCTTGTACGAGGGTTCGACACTGCCGACGCTGCTGGACGCGCGCCCGGCAATAAAGTCACCGACCAATTGCGCCGGCGCGTTGTAATTGCTGCCACCCAGCACATAAGCGTGGCTTTCCAGCTGGCGCTGAAATTCAATGCCGGCCAGCGCGCCGCCCGGATAGTCTTCCGGATTGATACTCACCACCAGGCCCGAATTGGCATTGCGCTCATTGCGCGAATACTGACTCATGCCATTGGTCACCACGCGCCCTTCTTCACTGGTGGCGGCTACCACGGTGCCGCCCGGACACATACAGAAGCTATACACCGCGCGGCCATTGCTGGCGTGGTGTACGAGTTTGTAATCGGCGGCGCCCAGAATCGGGTGACCGGCATATTTGCCCCAGCGGGCTTTGTCGATCAGCGATTGTGGGTGTTCGATCCGGAAACCTACCGAAAATGGCTTGGCTTCCATAAACACTTGCCGCTCATGTAGCATGCTGAAGGTGTCGCGGGCGCTATGCCCCAGCGCCATCACCACGTGCTCGCTGCGCAATTCTTCGTGATGTTTGCTGCCATCGGCATGGGTAGCTTCGACCCGTACCCCGCGCAATTGCTGCTGGCCATTGGCCATTGGCTCGAGCAAGAGATCGGTTACGCGGTGCTGAAAACGAATTTCGCCGCCCAGCGCTTCGATCTCGGCGCGCATTTTTTCGACCATGCCCACCAGCTTGAAAGTACCGATATGCGGCTTGGCCACGTACAGGATTTCTTCGGGCGCGCCGGCTTTCACAAATTCGGTGAGCACTTTGCGGCCCAGATGGCGCGGGTCTTTGATCTGGCTATACAGCTTGCCATCGGAGAATGTGCCCGCGCCGCCTTCACCAAATTGAACATTCGATTCGGGGTTGAGCTGATTTTTGCGCCACAGGCCCCAGGTGTCTTGGGTGCGCTCGCGTACTTTCTTGCCGCGCTCCAGCACAATCGGCTTAAAGCCCATTTGCGCTAGCAACAGGGCAGCAAAAATCCCGCAGGGGCCAAAGCCGATCACGATCGGGCGATGTGGCAACTGTACCGGGGCTTGGCCAACAAAGTGATAGCTGGTATCAGGCGTGGGCAGAATATGCGGGTCATTGGCGTTTTGCTGCAAGAGCTTGGCCAGCAGCGCGGCGGGCAAGGTGAGATCCAGGATATAGGTCAGCATCATCTGGCCCTTGCGCGCATCGTAGCTGCGCTTGAAGACCAGCAGATCCAGTAGATCTTGTTCCTGAATGCCCAGGCGCTGACAGGCGGCCGCGCGTAATTCGCTGTCGCTGTGATCCAGCGGCAGTTTGAGTTCGGTAATACGTAACATAAATAATGCTCAGGGTTGGTGGTTATTCAACACGGGGCATATTGTAGGGCTTTGCCACCGGCTTGGGGGGAAAACCGCCGCCGCTCAGTCGGCGCTTTGGCTGTGTTCGCCGGTTTCCACCCGATTGCGCCCACCTTGTTTGGCGCGATACAGCGCGGCATCGGCTCGCTCCAATGCGCGGGCAAAACCATCTTCGCCAATCACCGTTACCCCAAAACTGGCCGTGAGGGCGATAGCCTTGGGCCAGCGGGTTTCTTCCACGGTTTGGCGCAGGTTTTCGGCGATTTGCTGGGCGTGCTCGAGTCGGGCGTTAGGCAGAAACAGCACGAATTCCTCGCCGCCCCAGCGCACCACATAGTCGCCATGTCGCACATGGGTGCTGAGCAGGCGGGCAAATTTCACCAGCACCTCATCGCCCACCCCGTGGCCATAGGTGTCGTTCACCGCTTTGAAATGATCGATATCGCAAATAATCATCGCCAGTGGCGAGAAATCAGTGGCATTGGCCATTTCGCGGGCAATGTCGTTGCGGATGCCAGAGCGATTGCGCACTTGGGTCAGTGGGTCGATCTTGGCCTGATCGGCAATGCGTTTTTTCTCGGCCTGCAGTGACTCATTGGCCATGACCAGCTGCGACGCTTCCTGGCGAATGACATTCAGGCGCAGGTGCAGTTTATAGAGCAGATTAATACTCACCCCCAGCGCCATCAGCCCCCACAGCGAAAGGATAAAAATCAGCATGTGTTCAAGGCTAACCCATTTGCCTTCAAACACAATCTGGTGCACATCAATCTGATGATGGCCAGCTTCGCGCTCGCCCCCGGTAGAGATAATCAGCAAGGGCACATTGCGTAAATCCACACCGAAATGCTCAAGCGGGATATTGCGGTCGGCCAGCCACCATGAGGCGACATTGAAGTTTTTCAGCGGTACGGTCTGTTCAATCCCATCGGGCACGATGAACTGGATTTCGTTGAGCTTCCAGGTGGTGCTTTCTTGCGGGTTGCTGTAGTCGGGGTTGTAGTTACGTAAAAAGAAGCGCACCCGATGTTTGCCCGGGCCTTTGTAGCTGAATTTCAGCCGCACGCTATCGTAATTGGTGAGGTCTAAGCCATGGGGTACTTTGCCTAGCGTGATGCCGAGCTCGCAAAATGGCCATTCATATTTATCCGCAAGCTCGCAATCGAGGCGCAGGGCATCGGGAGTGCGGATCAGCTGTGCCTGAGAGAGGCCGCCATTGATGCGATCATCCGCTACGCTGACGGGAAATGGCGTGCGCACATCGATCAGCAAGACTTTATTCATGCCCAGTTGTTGCCACAGCAGCAAAACGAGGCTGAGCACGGTCAGGCCAATGATTAGCCCGGCAAGGTTGAAGGTGCGCTGCATGTGTTTCTCCAGAGCAGACTGCTTTCATCGTGGGCGTTGGCCGGGCAGAAAGCAAGGCGCGGCCGGCAAAAACCGCTGGCAATTTTGCTATTGCTTTGCAGCATTTTGGCCGGGCTTACCTACACTGAAGCGAGAGACCAAACTGTGGAGCTACGCTGATGAACGCCCCTGCTGAATTTGCCGATGAACTGGAGCTGGGCCATGCGATTGCGCGGGCGATTCTGGCTGGCTTTGATCACCACTATCGGGTCTTTCGCGAAGCCAGCCGTGCGGCGCAGGCACATTTTGAGGCTGGCGATATTCATGCCCAGCAAACCCTCGTGCGTGAGCGGATTGCTTTTTACGATTTGCGGGTGCAAGAGTGTGTGCAGCAGCTCAAACAGAGTTTTAATGCTGAATCCTTGCCCGATAGTGTGTGGCAGCGGGTGAAGCAGCAATATATCGGCTTACTAGTCAACCACCAGCAAATGGAGTTGGCCGAGACGTTTTTTAACTCGGTGTGCTGCCGCATCTTGCATCGCACTTATTTTCACAACGATTTTATCTTTTACCGTCCGGCGGTCTCTACCGAATACATCGAGGCCGATGGCCCCGCGTTTCGCACTTACTACCCGAATGAAGCGGGCCTAGCTGCCACTATTCGGGCCATTTTGGCGGATTTCGGCTTTCGCCTGCCCTTTGCGCATCTTGAGCGGGATGTGCGGCAAATCATGTGTGCGCTGCGGCGCCATCTGGGCAAAGCGCCCAAGGCCAAATTCAATAGCTATATTCAGGTGCTGGCTTCGCCGTTTTATCG
Source organism: uncultured Chitinibacter sp. (assembly GCF_945957625.1). Taxonomy (NCBI): domain Bacteria; kingdom Pseudomonadati; phylum Pseudomonadota; class Betaproteobacteria; order Neisseriales; family Chitinibacteraceae; genus Chitinibacter; species uncultured Chitinibacter sp. The sequence continues at coordinate 220,390 of NZ_CAMFLP010000002.1, read as the reverse complement.
CAATAAGGCGGCCTATTTACTGGGGCAGGCCAATTATGGCCGCAAAAAAATCCCATTCGCGCTGCCGATTTGTCGGCGCGAGGATGGCCATCTGTATGTAGATGCCGCGCTATTTCGTGGTGAACAAATCCGCCATCTGTTTTCGCTTTCGCGGGCGTATTTTCTGGTCGATATGGCTGCGCCATCGGCGTATGTGCAGTTTTTGCATGACATGCTGCCCAATAAGCCACGCGCTGAGCTGTATATGATGCTGGGGCTGGGGAAGCAGGGCAAAACCATGTTTTACCGCGAGCTATTTCATCATTTGCGCCACTCCAGCGATCAATTTGTGTTTGCGCCGGGTACCAAGGGCATGGTGATGAGCGTGTTTACGCTGCCGTCGTTTCCCTATGTGTTTAAGGTGATTAAAGACGTGTTTGCCCCACCGAAAGAAGTGGATCACGCCACGGTGCGGGCGAAGTATTTACTGGTGAAGCAGCATGATCGGGTGGGGCGGATGGCCGATTCGCTCGAGTTTTCGAATGTCGCGCTGCCCAAAGCGCGCTTCGCCCCCGAGGTACTGGCCGAGCTGCGCGAGCTGGCGCCGACCGCGATTGAGGAAGAGGGCGATGAAGTGGTGATCCGGCATTTATTTATCGAATGCCGGATGAAACCGCTGAATTTATATATCCAGCATCGCGAAGGCGCGGCGGTGGAGGCGGTGATTCGCGATTATGGCAATGCGCTGCGCGAGCTGGCGATTGCCAATATTTTCCCCGGCGATATGTTGTTTAAAAACTTTGGGGTCACGCACGCCGGCCGGGTGGTGTTTTACGATTACGACGAAATCGAATACATGACCGACTGCGATTTTCGCCGGATTCCGCCGCCGCCCTCGCCCGAATTTGAGCTCAGTGGTGATACCTGGTTTAGCGGCAATAAAAACGAGGTATACCCCGAGGAATTTGGCAATTTCCTGCTCACTCGCGCCGATGTGCGCGCCGCTTTTGAGCGTTACCACGCCGATTTGCTGACGCCGCAGTTCTGGCAAGGCTGTAAGGCGCGGATCAAAGCCGGGCAAATCGAAGACTTTTTCCCCTATCCTGAGGCATTGCGTTTTCGCCCGCCGCGCCGGGCCTAACCGTTGGTCTGTAGTGTAAATGTCTCACTGCGAGGGGCGCGTAATTCGGTCATAATATTCTGCTAGGCATCGCCAAGAGCGGGCGCGGATTCGCACCGCTGGCTGGCAAGTGCCTGAATCAATGGCTGAAAATTTCTGTGTATTTAGTCTGTGTGCTGCGCTGACACAGACCTCATGCCTGGCTGGTGCCGGGCATTCTTGTTTATATGGTGTGATGGTTTTGCGTTTGAAGTGGCCTGCTATTTCTCATCCCTGGCTTAAATCGGCCCTGCTGTTGGCCGCCGTGTGCGTGCTGCTGCTGGCAGGGCGGTATTTTATTGATCGCCAGTGGGATGTGCCGCGACTGGGGTTTTCCGCGCTGCTGTTTTTCTTTTTTGCGATTTTCCTCAATCGCTGGTGCGCCGCTTGGGCGGCGCTGAGCCTCGAAGGCCTGCTGTGGAATGTGAGCTATGTCAAAACCAAGGCCACTGGCGAGCCTTTGCTCGGGCGCGATCTCCTCGAGGTGGGCCAAGGGCTGGCACTCACTGCCTATATCGATTGGGACATCATCGGTTTTGCCGTCGGCCTCGTGGCGGCGGTGAGCTTAGGGCTGTGGTATCGACCGAGTTTTCGTAAGCGCCGTTTACTACCTGGGCTGGTGCTGTGTGGCATTGTGGGTTGTCAGTTCGATACGTCGGGTAGGTATGCGCTGGAAACGCAGCGCTGGCTTGGTAAAACGCTAGATACCCGCTATGTTTTTTATAACTTTCGCGAAAATGTGAAACAAAACGGCATTCTGGCGCATCTGGTGTTAAGCGCAGAAAGCATGCATGTGCCCAAGCCCGGCCAGCATGATTTTTACAGTGTGCAGCTACCCCCGCTCGCGCAGCCGGCCAACCCGGATTTGGTGGTGGTGATGTGCGAGTCGTGTTACACCAGCCGGGATGACAAACTCCCCACCGCGCTGCAGCAGCTCACCCGGCGCGGTTTTGTGCATGCCCGCGCGATCAGCCCGGTGTATGGTGGCGGCACGGCCGATGCCGAATATGAGGCGCTGACCGGGCTTTCATCACTTTCCTTGCCGGGGATCGATTTTCAGAATTTCTCCTCGCGTTACAGCGAGCAAAGCGCCACGCTGGCCAGTGAGCTTGATAGCGCCGGCTACCTCACCACCGGGATGCACAATTATCACGGCAGTTTTTACAAGCGCGCCGAGGTGTATCCAAAATTTGGCTTTCAGCAAAGCCGCTTTATTGATCGCATGTACTGGGATCGCAAAGCCGGTTGGCCGCTGGATAAATCGATGTATGACGTCGCGCTGCAAAACTATCGCAGCGCCGCCCCCGAGCAAAAACAGTTTATGTTTCTGGTGACGGTATCGACCCATGGCCCGTTTATCCCCAATAACGACAGCGGCATTGGCCAGTATCAAACCCGGCTGGCGGCCGCGGTGCGCGATCTGGAAAACTTCGAGGCTGCCCTATTCAAACTGGCTAAGCAGCGGCAACGCCCGCTGGTGCTGGTGGTGTTTGGTGATCACAAGCCGGCGTTGAATGAAGAATTTGTCGCCCGCGGCATTTTGCCGCAAAGTATGTTCGAGCTGGATCAGAAGGGCGCGTTGGCGTTCAAAAACCAGCTCAGCGGGGCCGAGCAAAAACTACGCGGCGATGTGCCGCTGATGATCAAAGCCAATCGCCCCGAGTTGGCAGCTCAGCTGGCGGGCGAGCTGAACGACAAACCATTGTTTTGCCTGCCGGCCAGCTTATCGCGGCAAACTTCACCAACCAGCCCATTTTTTAATGCGGTGGCCGCGCGCTGCGAGCGCAACGAAGGTTTCTATGTGGAAGGCTTGTGGTGGCGGCATGTTTTCCCAGAAGCGCTGTATGCCGAGCGGCTATTCGCAAGCTAATCTTTGCCTGCGAATTGAAGGAATTAGGCAAGACCAGATGACAAACCCCACTCGCGAAGCGAGGCTCCCCTCAAGGAGGGGACGGGAGGGGTGGGAATAGAACATCAAGGCTGCAGATTCAAAGCCTTATTTCCTCAGGCTCGGCTTTGCCGAGACTTAAAGAATATTGCACTTGCACTGTGGCAGCAGCCTGAAGCGCGGTCTACACCGCGCTTTTTTGTTTTCGTCTGCCTTTATTCAGCCAGACTGCGCAGCTTTTCAATGCTGGGGGCAAAAAAAGCGGCGCCGGTCACGGCCCGGCTGAAATTCAGCAAATGATCGACTCGGCCATCGTCGGTGGGCGCCACCATGCGGGTCAGCATTTGCTCGAACACCGCCGGGGTTTTGCAATACGAGGTGAAGTACAGCCCCTTATCGCCACTGGGCGAGCCGTAGGGGAGGCTTTGCCGCAGAATCTGCAGCTCTTCGCCATTTTCCTCGATCACCACCCGGCTAATGTGCGCGGTGAGGGGGCGATCTTCATCGGGTAGCTCTTCATCGCTGTCTTTGGTGCGGCCGATGATGGCTTCTTGCTGTTTGACCGGCAGTTTGTTCCAGCTTTCCATCCGGTGCACATAGCGCTGGATATGCAAATAGCTGCCGCCGGCCCACTGCGCGTCTTCACTGCCCACCAGCGCCACGGCGGCTCGCTCGTCATCGGCCGGGTTTTCGGTGCCATCCACAAAGCCGGTAAGGTCGCGGCGATCGCGATAACGAAAGCCCTGCACCGTTTCAATGGCATCAAACCACTCGCCCAGCGCCTGGGTAAATTGGTCGGCCAGCTCAAACAGCACATCGTAGCGCTCGGCGCGCAGATGCAGCATCAAATCACACTGGGTAATCGGGGCCGGATGAATCGCGCCGGCAATGCGGGGAAAGGCGCGTAATTGGGCAGGTTTGCTGTTGGCGCCAAAAAATTCGGGCCATACTTCCGGGCCGATGCCGAGCGTGGCGTAGAGCTCGGCATCGGGGTTGGCTTGCGCCAGCTCCGCCACGCGGGATGGCCAGCTGGCCACGAGTTGCTTACACGCCTGATCCACGCGCCGACCCAAGCGGCGGTGAAACAGCATAAATAATCCATTGCTGGAAGCCGGTGGCAGAATGCCGGTTTGTGGCGTTGTCATTCTTCTGTATTCCCTTGTGCTGCTGCCGTGCCGTTGGCAAAGGCCCAGATTGCGGGCAGCCAGTCGGCATAGCCGATAAAGCCGTGATCGCCACCTGGCAGGATGGTTTGGCGGCATCCTTGGTAATAGTCCACCGCGTGCCGATAGTCCAATACCTCATCGCCGGTTTGGCTCAAGAGCCAGTAGCGCTGCGCTTGGCTGGGCCTTCTTTCGTAATGGCGTAATTCTAATGCAAACGAGGCGTCAATAATGTGAATTTCGCCGGTCTGGTAATTTTGCTGTGGCCCCAGATACTGCTCGATCAGTGTATAGGGCTGCACCGCGGGGTTGATCAGCACCGCCCGGCCGCCGTACTCCTCGATGGCCCAGGTGGCAAAAAAACCGCCCAGCGAGCTGCCAATCAGGCAAAAATCCCCGGCCAGCGGCGCCAATAGCTCGCGCAATTGGGCGATGGCCTGCTGTGGATTCATCGGCAGCTGTGGGCACAGATACTGCTCTGCCAAGCCCTGTGCTTGCATCCAGGCCTGCGTTTGTTGGGCTTTTTCCGACAGCGGGCTGGATAAAAAGCCGTGCAGATAAATCAGGGTGGTCATGGCAATAACACCGTGCCGCCGGTGGTGCGGCGGGCGGCCAAATCACGGTGCGCTTGGGCGGCGTCAGCCAAGGCATAACGCTGGCCGACGGTGGGCTGCACCAGACCGCTGAGCAGGGCCTGGAAATAATCATCCGCGCAGGCCACAAGTGCCGCCCGGCTGGCGGTGTAGTGGCCAAGCGTGGGGCGGGTGACAAAGAGCGAGCCTTTTTGCGCCAGCAGGCCCAGATTAAAACTCTCGACCGCGCCCGAGGCATTGCCAAAGCTGGCCAGGAGGCCGCGCGGGGCTAGGCAATCGAGTGAAGGCAGGAAAGTCGCCGCCCCCACGCCGTCATACACCACCGGCACGCCCGCGCCGGCAGTGAGCTCGCGTACAGCGGCTACCCAATCGGGCTGGGTGTAATCCAGCACTGCATCGCACCAGCCCTGCGCCAATTCGGCTTTGGCGGCGCCACCCACGGTACCCAAGACCCGCACGCCCAGCCCCTGCGCCCACTGGCACAAAATCTGCCCCACACCGCCCGCGGCCGCGTGCACCAAGATGGTCTGGCCTGCGCTGACCGGGTAGGTTTGTTTCAGCAAATACTGCGCCGTCATGCCGCGCAGTAGCGTGCCGGCGACCAGCTCATCAGGTATATCCCTAGGCACGTTGACCAGTTTGGCTTCTGGCATAATACGGTGCGTCGCATACGCGCCGGGTGTGCCCCCCGCATACGCAACCCGATCACCGGCTTGCAGAGTTTCGACCCCCGGCCCGACCGCCTCGACGATGCCGCAGGCTTCCAGCCCCAGCCCACTGGGCAGCGGTAGCGGATACAGGCCCGAGCGATGATAGGTATCAATGAAGTTCACCCCGATGGCGGTTTGCCGCAGTAGTACTTCTCCCTGGCCCGGTGCGGCCAGCTCGCGCTGCGTCAGTTGCAGCTGATTTTCATCGCCGTGTTGTTGAATCAAAATCTGGTCGCAAATCATCGGGTGTCCTCGTCGGGGCGCGTGAAGCGTCTATTGTGCCGTTCATCGGCGTCCCCTGCAGCATAAGGCTGGGGGTTTGACGAGGTGAATAGTGGCATTGCGGGCGCTTTTCGACTTTTATTAGAGCTATGTCATGATGCTATAGCTGCTGTTTGTTTATAGTGCGCACTTGTCTGCGTACGCCATTTGGAAAAGACACCATGCAAACCTTTTTTATTGCGCCAACCCGCCACAATGTCGGCCTGACCTCGGTGACCTTGGGTGTGGTTCGCTGCCTGCAAAACCAAAGCTTGAAAGTAGGGTTTGTTAAACCGGTTGCCCAGGATCAGGCTGCCAGCGATGTGGAGCGCTCTAGCCACTTTGCTCGCCGCATTTGTTCGCTGGAAGTGCCCGATGCCCTGAATGCCGCCTATGCCATCGAGCAAATTTCCATTGGCCAGACTGACGATCTGCTCGAAGAAATCGTCACCATGTGCATGAACGCCGCCAATGACGCCGATGTGCTGGTGGTGGAAGGCCTGCACCCGGATGGTGGCAACCCCTATACCAGCCAGCTCAATACCTCGATGGCGTTGGGTTTGCAGGCCACGGTGATTCTGGTCACCGATGCCAGCGCCAAACACGCCGCCGAAGAAGTCAAAGTCGCGGCGCGCCAGTTTGGTAACGAAGGCGTGCGCGTTGGTGGGGTGATCTTTAACAAAGCGCCGGTTGATTTTGATAGCGCGCAGATGCAAGCCCAGCTGGATGGTTTGCCGATCTGGGGCGTGATCGAATTTGATCCGCACCTGCTGGCGCCGCGTACGCTTGATGTGGCGCTGCATCTGGATGCCGAAATTCTGGTCAAGGGCGAGCTGACCAAGCGTCGCGTCACCGAAACCGTGGTGGCGGCCCGGGCCGTACCCGAAGTGATTCGCCGCCTGCAGCCGGGCGCGCTGATTGTGAGCTCAGGCGATCGCGATGACGTGATTCTGGCCACCGCGCTGGCCGCCAGCAATGGTGTGCAGCTGGCCGGGCTGGTGCTGACGCACAATACCGAAATCAACCACACCGTGCGCGATTTTGTGCATATGGCCTTTAATACCGGGATTCCGGTCTTGCGCACCGATGGCGATAGTTTCGGCACCGCGCTGGCCATCAGTAAAGTACCGACCGTGGTGCCGGCCGATGACAAAGATCGCATGACCCGGGTGATGAATGCCGTGGCCGAGCAACTGGATGTCGATGCACTGGTGGCCGGGGTGAATACCCTGGGGGTGCATCATCTGAGCCCGCCGGCTTTCCGTTATCAGCTGATCCAGAAAGCCCGCGCCGCCAACAAACGCATTGTGCTGCCTGAAGGCGAAGAGCCACGCACCATTTGCGCCGCGATCATTTGTGAAGAAAAAGGCATCGCGCGCTGCGTGCTGCTGGGTAAACGCGCCACGATCGAAGCAGTAGCGCAAACCCAGGGTGTGACCGTGCCGCCAACGTTGGAAATCCTCGATCCGGACGAAATTCGCCAGCGCTACGTGCCACCGATGGTTGAGCTGCGTAAGTCAAAAGGCTTGACCGAAATTCAGGCCCTGCGCCAGCTGGAAGATAATGTCGTGCTTGGCACCATGATGCTGGCGATTGATGAAGTGGATGGTCTGGTTTCGGGCGCGATCCACACCACCGCCAACACCATCCGTCCGGCGCTGCAGCTGATCAAAACCGCACCGGGCAATTCGATTGTGTCATCGGTGTTCTTTATGCTGATGCCCGAGCAAGTGCTGGTGTACGGCGATTGCGCGGTGAACCCGAACCCAACTGCCGAGCAACTGGCCGAAATCGCTGCGCAAAGTGCCTACTCGGCCAAAGCGTTTGGCATTGATCCGAAAGTAGCAATGATCAGTTATTCCACCGGCCAATCTGGCTCGGGCGCGGATGTGGATAAAGTGCGCGCGGCGACTGAAATCGCCAAAGCCCGCCACCCACAGCTCACTATCGATGGCCCGCTGCAATACGATGCGGCCTCGGTGCAGGAAGTGGGCCAGCAAAAAGCCCCAGGCTCGCTGGTGGCCGGTCAGGCGACGGTATTTGTGTTCCCGGATCTGAATACCGGCAATACCACCTACAAGGCCGTACAGCGTAGCGCCAACGTGGTGTCGGTGGGCCCAATGCTACAGGGCTTGCGCAAGCCGGTGAATGATCTGTCGCGCGGGGCCTTGGTGGATGACATCGTCTTCACCATCGCACTGACGGCGATTCAGGCGCAGGAAATGATCTAAGCGCCAAGGCGCCTAGCCAAATAAAACCGGGGTATTGCCTGCCGTGCATTGATATTCATGCACTGGCGGGCAATACCCCGGTTTGTTTTTGTGTGGCTAATTCACCAATCAGGCGGCATCTACCGTGATGGCATCATCGGTTTTGCCACGGCGACGGGTGGGCAGCAGGGTTTTGCGCAGGGCGCTCAGCCGCTCGCTCAGGGCCAGATCGGCCGCATGCTCTTTGGCCAAGGCCTGATACAGCTTAAACGCCCGCTCTAGCGCCGCTTTGCTGCCAAACAGCGTTGGCAGCGTGTCGATGGCGGCTTCCCGCCAGTGCCAAAGCAGTAGGCTTTGCTGGTGAATCAGCGTGGCCAGCGTATCGTCATCCAACTCCGCCAGTGGGGTGTGCGTGCGCAGCCAGCTCACGCTCAGCTGCCGTTGCTGCACATCGATCTGCTCGCCCTGCAGCAACAGCCCCAGCCGGATCAGGCCGGTATTGGCATCCCCCGCTTGCAGCTGTTCTTGCAAATCCAGCGGCGTGGGTGACTCTGACGCCGGCGCTGTGGCTGGGCTCGGGGCTGTCGCTGCTGATTCGGCAGTGGGTAGCTGCCCGGCTTGCTGATGTTCCTGCCCCACCCCCAGCAGGGTGAGTGTGCCGTAGCCGAGCAAAAAGGCAGTTTCGGTTTGAATATCGCGTAGCGCACCCAGCCAATCCAGCCCGGCGGCCAGCTGCTGCACGCTTTGGCGTTCTAGCGCCCGCCATGGCAGCGTCTCGGTCGGCGCTTGGCGCTGCTGGCGCACTTGCTCGGCCCAGATGCTATTGGCCAGCGCCAGCGGGTTGAGGCTGCTCCACGCCCAGCGCTGCAGGCGCAGCGGGTGATATAAGCGCCCCAGCGTGGCGGTGAGATCATTGCTGCAGGCTTGCACCCACGGGCGCAGCCATTGCTCATAGGCGGCCATATTGGCGGCAGAGACGCTCTCTACCGCGGCAAAGGCCAGCTCATCGCGGCGGTCAAAGCGCTGGTGCGCATGCAGCGACTCAACCGGATGTTCCTGCAGTTGTGCGCGCCAGCCGCCATCGGCGTCCGCTTCGATCTGCAGCGCATACAGGCCCGGTGGCAGCGTTTCGATGATGGTCATCAGCTCGACAATCTGCGCGTGCTCTTTGCTGGCCACGCCGGCGCTGACAAAAATCCCCAAATGCCCAATCGACTCATGCACCAGCCCCACCACCACTTGCCCAGCGGCTTTCAGCGCATCGGTGCTCGGGTAAAGATCCAGTATCCAGTTAAAAGCTTGCTGCGGCGGGGTGATGTTGTCGCCCAGCGAGGCAAAAATCACCACCGGCGCATGCACCGCGGTGAGGTCATACGCGCCGCTGGCGGCTTGCGCTTTACCCTCGACCAGATCATTGCCAATAAACAGGTGATCGACAATCCAGCGGATTTCCGCCGCATTCATCAGGTAATTGGCGCCCCACCAGCGCTCGAAATCCAGAAAGCGCGGCGCCTCGGTATCGATCTGGTCATACAGGTGGTAATGCTTGCTCACCAGCGTATTGCCCAGATCCAGATTTTCAAAATTACTGACCAGATGCGCGCCATCAAAGAGGCCGTTACCCAGATCGGCGGCCAGCAGCGCCAGCCAGCTACCGCCCAGCATGCCGCCGGCGTAGCGCATCGGGTTGTTATCGTTGCCGGCCCAATACGACACCGGCGCACCATTGGCCACCACCGCGCCGACCAGCTCAGGCGAGCTGGCCGCTACCAGCAGCGCCGCCCAGCCGCCTTGGCAGTTACCGATCAGCACCGGTTTGGGGGCATCAGGGTGGCTCTGGCGCACATAGCGCAAAAATTCGGTTTCGGCCGAGGTGACATCGGCCAAGGTCTGGCCGGGCTCGGGGATCGGGAAGAAAATCACCGCATATACCGGATGGCCGGCCTGCAGCGCCACGCCGATTTCCGATTCGGCTTTAAAGCCGCCAATCCCGGGGCCATGGCCGGCACGCGGGTCGATCACCACATAGGGGCGGCTGGCCGGGTTGACGGTGACGACGGCCGGCGGGGTAATGCGCACCAGCGCGTAATTCACCGGCTGGGCGAAAGTGCGGGCATCCACCACCAGCTCGTAGGCAAATTTCAGTACCGGTGGCTTGCCGGCGGCTTCGTGCTGCAAAAATTGATCACCGCGTTCGCGCAGGGTATCCCAGTACAGTGCTTGTCGCTCAAGACTATCCTGCCAATACACTGCCCCGGTATTGAGCCAGCTGGCCAGCGGGTAATCACGCAGCGGCGGGGGCAGCAGCTTGGGCAATTGGGTTTCGCAGGCGCGGCGCAGATTCTGCTGGGCCAGTGCGAACACTTTCTCGTTCAGGCGCCACCAGAGCGCCGTTTTTTCCTGTGAAACCAGCATCTTGCACCTCATTCGGGGGTGGGAATGGCGATTGTTTCACGGTTGTATGAAAAATTGGCGACAGCCATGTGTAGGCTAAAAGTAGGGCTGGCCGCCGGCGGCATGCGTGTGGCGTGGGGTGTGGTTTACGCGCTAACGCTCAGCTGGCTAGGGGCGGCTAGCTCGGGCTGATAGGTTTGCTGCAGCCAATGGCGCTGCTGCTGGGCGCTGAGTGTACTCTGACGGCTAAGCGGCGCTTGCCCGCTCGATTGCAGATAAATATCCACCAGCCGGTTCACATGGTCGGCCTTGGCCAGCTCCAGCAACACCGGCTTGGTGGCGCTGGGAAGCTCGGGCTTGCTTAGCGTCGGTAGGTCGGGGCTGCTGCTGTACAGGTCTTCCTGCCACAGGCTATGCGCCTCGCTTTGCGTGGTGGTGGGTAGGCCGCTGCTCATGCTGCGCGGCTGGATGGTGCTGTAAGTCGGGGTGAGAGAGCGGATTTGCATCGGCGTCACCTTTCAGTTGTGGATACTGAAATGCTAACGCGCCGCTGGTGGCCAGCGCTGCGTACTTTGCCGCGCTGGATTTGGTAATTTTCAACGGAACCAAGTACTTGGCGCAGTTTTTGCCTGCGCCAAGTGCTGCGGTGCGGGGCGCTTAGTGCAAGCGGAATTGCCCCACCGTGGTATTAAGCTCCGTAGCCAGGCGCGATAATTCCTGCGCGGTGCTGGCCAGCTGCTGCACGGTCTGGCCGTTTTCTTCGGCCATCTGGGCGACTTGCTCCATCCGGCTGGCCAGATCCTGGCCGGCCAGTTTTTGCTCGTTCAGCGAATGGCTAATCTGGTTCACCGCGGCCACCACGGCGCCCGCGTTGCCCTCGATTTCTTCCATGGCCAGCGCGGCCGAATCGGCGCTGAGTGCGGCTTCATCCACACTGTGCACGCTTTCATTCATCCACTGGTTCACCGTGGCGCTGCCATTTTGAATGCGGGTAATCATCTCGCTGATTTCATGCGCCGAATGCGTGGTGCGCTCGGCCAGCTTGCGCACTTCATCGGCTACCACGGCAAAGCCACGGCCGGTTTCGCCGGCGCGGGCCGCTTCAATCGCGGCATTCAGGGCCAGCAGATTGGTTTGGTCGGCCACTTCACGAATAATCGTCGCCATCTTGCCGATTTCGCTCACATCTTGCTCCAGCGCCGACATCTGGCTGGCCGACTGGCTGACATCACTGCCCACCGCGCTCATTTGTTTCGAGGCTTTCACCACAAATTTGCCCCCCAGCTGCGCCGTTTCGCCGGCGTTTTGCGCTTGTTGCGAAGCTTCGCTGGCGCTATCGGCCACCAGATGAATACTCACGGTCAGCTCTTCCAGCGTGGCGGCTGCTCCGGTGGTTGAGGCCGATTGCTGCTGTGCACTCACAGCCACTTGCTGAGATGAGCTGGCCAAGAGATGCGCCGCGCCGCTGACGGCCTGGGCATGGCGCTGAATTTGCTGCGCCATGGTTTGCAGATTGCCGCGCATGGTGTGCAGCGCCTGCAAGAGGCGGGCCGGTTCGTCATCCCCGTCGATATTTTGGGCAGGGCCTGCGCGCAAATCGCCGGCGGCAATGCGCTCGGCTTCGCTCAGCGCCTGGGCAATCGGGCGGGTAATCGCGTGGGCAATCAGCAGCGAGGCGGCCAGGCCCAGCGCCGCGGCAATCCCGCCGCTAATCAGCATCAGCCAAAAGAGCTGGTCGATGCTGTCGGTGGTGGCTTGGCCGGCGGCGTTCATTTTGCTTTTTTGCGAGGCCAGCATGGCATCCACTTTTTGCTGGAACAGCTGATAGGCCGGATCGTATTGCGTGCGCAGATATTGCATCGCCTCGGCATCCTGATTGGCGCGAATCAGGCTAAACAGCGCCTCGTAATGCTGGGCCAGTGGCGCGCGTGCGGCGTTAATCTCGCTCAGTACCGCCTTGCTCTCGGCGCTTTCAGTGTGGGTTTCTAAATATTGCAGCGCCGAGGTCGAGCTTTGGCGCAATTCGCCAATCCGGCTTAGGCCCTGTTCGATTTCGCGGCCTTCGTTATCGATGATGGCTTCGCGCAGCAGCATGCCAATTGCCAGCGTATTGGCGGTAATCAGTTGCTGTTGCTCGATTTTGGGATAGCGATCTTGCAGCAGCTCTTCGACCTTGCTGCGATTAAACGAGAGCTGATACAGGGTGAACAGAATTTGCCCAGTCATTAACAGCAGCAAAGTGCCGCTGAGCATAAAAAGTTTGTTACGGGTGGACAGACGGGATAACACGGTGGATTCCTCTTGTTATTGTGCTTTGTGTCAGCTTTATGACAAAAGCGTGAGTCTACGACAGGCCGGATCATTTGGGGTTCATGGTTTCCTAATTTTCTATCTGCGACCTTGTGGTAAATCAGTTGGGCGCATCTTGCGGCGGGGGCGCCGATCGGCGGCCGGCGCACAGGCGCTAGGGGGCGTAGCTTACGCAGCTTGGCCGTGCTCATGGTAAACTAGCCGATTGATTTTTTTACTGATTGACAAGCCCCATGACGCGTGCCGAACACCTGAAAAAACTGCTAGCCGAAAAAATACTGATGCTCGACGGCGGCATGGGGACGATGATTCAGCAATACAAGCTCACCGAGGCGCAATATCGCGGTGAGCGCTTTGCCGATTGGCATACCGACGTCAAAGGCAATAACGATTTGCTGGTGCTGACGCAGCCGCAGATCATCAGCGAAATCCACCAGCAATACCTTGATGCTGGTGCCGACATCATCGAAACCAATAGCTTTAACGCCACCTCGATGGCGATGGCCGATTACGAGATGGAAGGCCTGGTGTGGGAGATCAACCACGCCGCCGCCAAATTGGTGAAAGACCTGTGCGTGGCGCAAACGGCCAAAGACCCAAGCAAACCGCGCTTCTGTGCCGGTATTCTTGGTCCCACCAGCCGCACGGCGTCGATCAGCCCGGATGTAAACGACCCCGGCTACCGTAACGTAACGTTTGACGCGCTGGTCGAGGCTTACCTCGAATCGATCGACGGCCTCGTGAAAGGCGGCGCCGATATTCTGATGGTCGAGACGATTTTCGACACGCTGAACGCCAAAGCGGCTGTGTTTGCGATCAAGAAATACTTTGCCGATCGCCCCGAGCTCGAAGAGCTGCCGATCATGATTTCCGGCACGATCACCGATCAATCGGGCCGTACGCTGACCGGTCAAACCACCGAGGCGTTCTACAACTCGCTGCACCACGCCGATGCCGTGTCGTTCGGCCTGAACTGTGCGCTGGGCCCTGATCTGCTGCGCCCGTATGTGGAAGAAATGAGCCGCATTTCCGACACCTATGTGTCGGTACACGCCAACGCCGGCTTGCCGAACCCACTGGCGCCGACTGGCTATGATTTGCTGCCTGAAGATATGGCGCCGCAAGTGCGCGAATGGGCGGCCTCGGGCTTGGTGAATATCATCGGTGGCTGTTGCGGTACCACGCCGGCGCATATCAAGGCGATTTACGAAGCCGTAAAAGATTTGCCACCGCGCAAGCTGCCAGAAATCGAGCCAAAATGCCGCCTGTCTGGCCTAGAGCCCTTCAACATCGGTGATAAAGATCTATTCGTGAATGTTGGTGAGCGTACCAACGTCACCGGCTCCAAAGCCTTTGCCCGCCTGATCTTGGCTGGCGATTATCCGGCCGCGCTGGAGGTCGCCCGCCAGCAGGTGGAAAACGGTGCTCAGATCATCGACATCAATATGGATGAGGGGATGCTCGATGCCCATCAGGCGATGGTCACCTTCCTGAACCTGATCGCCGCCGAGCCCGACATCAGCCGCGTGCCGATCATGATCGACTCATCGAAATGGGACGTGATCGAAGCGGGCCTGAAATGCGTGCAGGGCAAGTGCATCGTGAACTCGATCTCGATGAAAGAGGGTGTGGAAGCATTCAAACACCACGCGCGCTTGCTGAAAATGTACGGCGCTGCGGTGATCGTGATGGCCTTCGACGAAGTCGGTCAGGCCGATACCTACGCGCGTAAAGTCGAGATTTGCGAAAAATCCTACCGCATCCTCGTTGACGAAATCGGCTTTAACCCGGCCGACATTATTTTCGACCCGAATATTTTCGCCGTCGCCACCGGGATTGAAGAGCACGCCCGTTATGGCCTCGACTTTATCGAAGCCACCGGCTGGATCAAGCAAAACCTGCCGCACGCCAAAATCAGTGGTGGCGTGTCGAACGTGTCGTTTAGTTTCCGCGGCAATAATAAGGTGCGCGAAGCGATCCACGCCGTGTTCCTCTACCACGCGATTCAGCGCGGCATGACGATGGGTATTGTGAACGCCGGTGCGCTGGAAAACTACGACGAAGTGCCGCTGGAATTGCGCAACGCCATCGAGCGCGTGGTGCTGATGGACGGTGCCGACCCAATGGCCGACACCGACGCGCTGATCGCGCTGGCCGAATCATTCCGTGGCGATGCGGCGCAAAAATCGGGTGAAGACCTCAGCTGGCGCACACTGCCGCTGCAAGAGCGGATTACGCATTCACTGGTGAAGGGCATTACCACCTACATCGTTGAAGACACCGAAGAAGCGCGCCAAAGCGTCGAGCGCCCGATCCACGTGATCGAAGGCCACTTGATGAACGGCATGAACGTCGTCGGCGATTTGTTTGGCGCGGGCAAGATGTTCCTGCCGCAGGTGGTGAAATCCGCCCGCGTGATGAAAGCCGCCGTGGCGCATCTGGAGCCATTTATCGAAGCCGAAAAAATCGCCATGGGTCTGGCCGACGCGCCGGCCAAGGGCAAGATCATTATGGCGACGGTGAAGGGCGACGTGCACGACATCGGTAAAAACATCGTCGGCGTCGTGCTGCGCTGTAATAACTATCAGGTGTTTGATCTGGGCGTGATGGTGCCGTGCCAGACGATTCTGGATAAAGCCCGCGAAGTCGGCGCCGACATCATTGGCCTTTCCGGCCTGATTACCCCATCGCTGGAAGAAATGGCGCACGTCGCCAAAGAAATGCAGCGCCAGGGCTTTGATATTCCGCTGTTGATCGGCGGCGCAACGACGTCGAAAGTGCATACCGCGGTGAAGATCGAGCCGCACTACCAAAACGGCCAAGTGATCTACGTGGCCGACGCCAGCCGCGCTGTCGGCGTGTGCTCGAATCTGCTGTCGGATGATCTGAAAGCGCCATTCGTGGCTGAAGTAAAAGCCGAATACGCCAAAGCGCGCGAGCTATTTGAAAACAAAGATCGCACCAAGCTGATCAGCATTGATGAAGCCCGCGAATACAAATTCAAACAAGATTGGGCAGGGTATACGCCAGTAGTGCCTAGCTTTACTGGCGTGCGCGAATATACCCAGTATGATCTGAGCGAATTGGTACCCTATATCGACTGGACGCCGTTCTTCCAAAGCTGGGAGCTGTATGGCCGCTATCCAGCGATTTTGAACGACGAAGTCGTCGGCGAAGCCGCGCGCCCGCTGTTTGAAGACGCGCAAAAAATGCTCAAGCAAATCGTCGAAGAAAAATGGCTGTCCGCCGCCGGCGTGATCGGCTTCTTCCCCGCCAATGCGGTGAACCACGACGACATCGAAATCCGCGACCCAGCCACCGGCGAAACCGCCATGCTGTGGCACAACCTGCGCCAGCAATTGCCGAAGGCCAAAACCGACGAGCGCAACGCGGCCGATGTGAAGCCCAACTGGTGTCTGGCCGACTTTGTCGTGCCGAAAGAGACGGGCATCACTGATTACATCGGCGCCTTTGCCGTCACCGCCGGCATCGGTATTGATGAGCACGTGAAACGCTTTGAAGACGCCAACGACGACTACAGCGCCATCCTGCTCAAATCGCTGGCCGATCGCCTCGCCGAAGCCTTCGCCGAGCACATGCACGCCCGCGTGCGCACCGAGCTATGGGGCTACGCGGCGGGCGAGCAGCTGGATAACGAAGCGCTGATCGACGAAAAATACACCGGCATCCGCCCCGCCCCCGGCTATCCAGCCTGCCCGGATCACACCAGCAAGGTGGAGCTATTCAAACTGCTAAACGCGCCGAACATCGGCATGACGCTCACCGAAGGCTACGCCATGCTGCCCACCGCAGCAGTCAGCGGCTTCTACCTCGCGCACCCCGAGTCACGCTACTTTGGCGTGGGCAAAATCACCAAAGATCAGGTGGAGGATTATGCGCAGCGGCGTGGGGTGTCGGTCGCTCAAGCGGAACGCGATTTGGCGCCGAACTTGGGGTATGTGGCGTGAGGTCTTGTTGGATGATGGCTGGGTAGCAATACATATGAAAAAGCCCCGCGGATGCGGGGCTTTTTATTGAATCTGTCAGTTTTATGTGTTGTTTAATACAACAAATACAGGCTATTGCTGTTTATGAGTTGTAGCGGATGCTGAACTAGCTGCGATTGCTGGTTTGGATGCAATTGCAATATTTGAGGGGGTTTCTTTTTTAGCATCTTCAATCGATTGATGTGAAGGTAGTATCCAAAAAACAAAGCTAACTATTGCGCTTGCAAGAAGTCCAAGTAAGAATCCAATCCACTGTGATTTAACTATGTATATCAGCTTGAATTTTTTGAATGAATCGATCTTGGTGTAATCAATTTTCTTCAGTAATTCTTGTAACGTTGATGCTGCCTCGTACCAGTCAGTGATTGATTGATTAGGATCTCTACCTGTGTTCTGTGTTTCCTTCTTTCTTGCCTCTAGTGCCTTGCTTTCCGCTGCGTTGAAAAGATTAAGCAAGTCACCTTCTGGACAATTCACGCAATAACGCCGGAAATCTTCATTTGAAATAATTTTCTCACTACGCTCTCTGAGCGTTAGCCATAATAACTTAACTGAATCCAAGGCTGCGCGCTGTATGTGACCATGAGCGCTGTTTATGTTTTTCTGGATAACATCGTTATCTTGATCGTTTTTTGCAACACCAAGGTGTGAGAGACATGCTTCCAATTCAAAAAGTACTTCTTGGGGTTTGTTGCCTAATACTACAATCAAGTCTGCATAAATTGGTTTGAATGTTAATTCGTACAGCTCAAAAACTTCTTTTTCGGTTGCCATAAAATAATCACAAAAAAGCCGTAGCTAAGCTACGGCTTATTCCATATTCGTTACTGACCGTTGCTCAGTGCGTGTGTAAGAGGGCATCAATCCGAGCGTCTAGGTCTTTCATGGCGCCTGTGGAATAGGAAAAAACATTTCCTCGTGCTGCGACTAGATTTGATGAAGATCGCACAAGATTCAGCTTCGTACCAAGAGCTTGCTCGGCTGCTGATTCAATTGTACTTAAATCATCACGTTTAGCCACTTGCCGACCAGTTATAGCAGCAAAAAATTGACCAAACCTCATGTTTACATCCTTCATTGTATTGTCCGCTTTAATAAGCGTAGCCTGACCCCGAGTTTGGAGCTGGTCCGCCATTGATTTGATGCTCGGCGGCTTTCAGGAAACACGCAATTATACGGGAAAGGCTATTGACTCGTCAAGAAGCGTAGGTATGCCGCGTCGCAGTGAATAGAACCCACCATTCATCTTATTATGGGATCGTAACCATTTGCAAGCTCAACGTCAGATACTTGCTTAACCGCGGTACGGCGTAGGGTGTAATCGGCGAAGACATTACACATGGATGTGTTCCACATACATCGATTGAATCACTCAATGGCGTATTACCGTTTCGCGTCGAATACGCCCTACCGTTCGTCGGGTTTTAATATCCTATCTAATCGAAAAATCAACGTCAGCTGTTTGTTGGAAAAATGTAGCTTTCTTGCTGAAAGGCGAATCTGGCGCAAGGCCACGGTATGGTGTGCGGTGGTTTGCATGTGAGCGGGTTTGGCGGCTGTGCGCCGCGGGTTTGGGTGCGCGTGCCGCCGCGCAGGCGGGAAGGGGTATTTGCTTCGCCAAATACCCCTTCACCCCAAAGGCGAACCCTCATCAAGTTTTGCTACGCAAAATGCCCTCGCTGCGGACAATCGGCAAGGCGGCGGGCTTTAACAAAACAGAGCCCGCCGAAACCCCTTGCCGCTTGTTCCTCGCTCGGCTTGATGACAGGGGAAACCGTGCAGTTCAACGATTGCGGCATATACCCGCCAAGGTGTTGCTCTGAAGATTATTTAGGAATTGGCTTTGGCGGATATACCCCTGCGGTGGTTAGCACGGATTGCCCGTGGAGACGCGCCGTTCGGGAGGTGATTGGCAAGGTTTTAAGCCGCAACCTGTTTGAGCTGCGCGACGGTAGCGCGCAGCGAGTTTTGCGGCGCCTTGCCAATTGCCGGACGGGCGGGGTTTCGCGTCGATCGGGGCTCTTTTGGGGTGTAGGGGGCTTTGGAGAAGCAAAGCCCCCTACCTGCCTGCGCGGCGGAACGCGCATCAAAACATTGCGGCGCAGCCGCTTAAAATATATACATGCAGCGGTATAGCCAGCAAAGCTTTAATAAATAATGCCTACACGGCTATACCCGTTAATATGGCCGCCACTACCTGTATCTACGGGCTAGCAAAATATCCGCCCCATGCCCCGAATACCATTGAGCACCCCGAGCAGAAACACCATATCCAGCGCGCACGATACGGCGATGCCAATGAGTCGCCAGCGGCGCTCGGTGCGGTGCTGGCCGCGCCAGAGCTGGCCCCAGCTGAGTTTGCCGGCGGGCATCAGCGGCACGATCAGGCCCCATTCAAACCAGCGGATCGGCACATACACCAGTAAATAAGCCAGCGCCTGCACGCCAGTCAGCTCGAGCACCATGGCATGCAGCGCGGCCATCGGTATGCCGACCCCAAAGCCGATCAGTAGCCGAGTCATTCCCAGCTCCCAACTACGCCGGCGCAGGGCTTCTGCGCCCAGATCAGGCCGCAGCCACGCCAGCCCTACGCTGCACCACCAGCGATAGCCCAGCACTTTGGCCGTGCCGTACAGCAAAGTACCCAGTATCACCCCGCCTATCCCGTCCATCTTTCCCCCACTCATCGCTGCAGGCCTAGCCTGTGCGCTGCTCAGTATGGTGAGCGGACGGCGGGGCGAGGGTTAGTTTTTGTAAGTGGCGCGGTAGGCTGTGAGCTAGATTGCGCCGGCAGCGCCCCACGCCTTAGCCCTGCAAATTCATCGGCGGTATCACGTCGTGGTATTCCGCCGTGCGCCGGCGTGGGGGCGCGCTGGTGGGGGCTTCGATTTCAAAGGCGCGGCTGCGGTGCTCGAATGCCGGCGGGGTGGCCGGGCTGGCAGGGTGAGCGGGGCTGGCGGCCGCGGCCCCCGCGGTGGGGGGCTGGGCGGTAAGCAGCCGGCGCAGGGCGTGGCGGATGCTGAAGGGCATGGGGTTCTCCGCGGGGTTTACCAGGTGTATTGCAGGGCGGACATCAGGGCGGCGCTGCCTTTTTCTTTCACCAGCGGGCTATCGGCGGCATCGCCTAAAAGCTGGTTATAGCTCACGGCATTCACCCAGCGCAGGCTATTGCTGAGCGGCACAATGGCGGTGAGGCCAACGCTACCCTGCGTGAGCCCGCTGCCGGCCTGATAGGCTTTAAAGCCGCTCTTTCGGGCTTGCGTGGCGGATACGCCATACCAGCGTTGCTGATAATCGCTGCTGCTGGCGGTGAGTGCGCCATTGATCATCAGCGCAAATTGCGCACTGCTGTAGACGGTGTAATCGGCGCCCAGCGTGATTTGCTGGCCACGGTTTTTGCTATCCAGCCCGGTGGTGGCCTGCAGCGAGAGATTGAGGTCTTGCAGGCTGTAGCTCAGCAGCAGGCCGGCTTGCGCGGCGGCTTTGATTTCGCCCATGCCTTTAAAAGTCTGCTTATCGGTGAGCTTGGTTTTTTCTTTGCGGCTCGGGCTCATGCCGATAAAAATCGCGGCTTGCCAGTCGGGGTTGGCGGCATAGCTCCAGCCCAGCCCTTTGCTGCTACCCAAAAAGAAACCCGAGCGGTGTGATAAATCAAAACTCGGCAGCGCCGTGGCTTTGTAAACTTCGCCGCCCATAATTTCGGGCGCGTAGCCCACGCCCAGCCCAGCCACGGCTTGCCAGTTGCGGCTATCGCTGGCTTCTTCCCACAGGCTTTGCAGCCGGGGCAGGCCTTGTTCGGTGGCGGAATTCGGGGTTTCGGCCAGTGCGGTGTGGCCAAGCAAAAGCAAAGAAAGGGTCAGTACAGTACGCATGATTGAATCCAGAATGGTTGGGTTAGACATTCGCCGCAGTGGGCGGGCGCTGGCCGCTCGCCGGCGGGAAGCAACGCTGGCAGTATGTCAAACGCATCCTTAGGAAAAGCTTAAGGTTCTTCAGGTACAGTGCTGGCATGCATATTCTGATTATTGAAGACGACCTCGATCTGGGCTTTGCCCTGCAGCAGGCTTTAAAAGCCGAAGGCATTAGCAGTGATTGGCGGCGTAATTTGGCGACGGCCCCGCACAGCGGGCAAGATATGGATTACGACTGCGTGCTGCTCGATCTCACCTTGCCCGATGGGGTGGGCTTTGATCTGCTGCAGCGCTGGCGCCGGGCGGGTATCGCCACGCCGATTATTGTGATTACCGCGCGCTCGGCGCTGGATGATCGTTTAACCGGGCTGGATAGCGGCGCCGATGATTTCATCATCAAGCCCTTTGCCACTGCCGAGCTGATCGCTCGCATGCGGGCGGTGTTGCGCCGCTATGCGCAGCAGGCCAGCGAGGTGTGGCAGCTGGGCGAGCTGCAGATCGAGCCACGCAAACACCTGGCCAGCCTCAATGGCGTGCCGCTGGATTTATCGCCGCGCGAATTTCAATTGCTACTGGAGCTGGCGCGCGAGCCGGGGCTGGTGGTGCCCAAAAGTGCGCTGGCGCAGCGGCTATCGCCACTGGGTGACGCGCTGGATTTTGGTGCGCTGGAAGTGCATTTATCGCATCTGCGCCGCAAAATCGGCGCGCACCGTATTCGCACTTTGCGCGGTGTTGGGTATTTATTTGAGCTATGAAATTATCCCTGAGCTTATTGGGCCCCAGCCTGATCCGGCGGGTGTTGCTGGCCTTGCTGCTGGCGCTGGTGGCGGTGTGGTTTACGCTGGCGATTTATGGCTATTGGCAATTCACGCGCACTTCCGAGCGCGACCGTAGCCTGCAGCTGTATGGCCAGACGCTGCTAGTGGAGCTGGGCAAGGCCCGTTCTGAGCGCGATGCCATCGGCGTGATGGCGACGGCTTCCGAGATGTTTAATACCGGCCTGCGCGATTCCAAAGTCGAGCAATCAATGCTGCTGCAGCTCAATGACCGGCAAGGCCGCCAGCTGTATTTATCACCGGAAAGCCGGGGCGTGCCACTGGCGTTGCAACCGCAGGCTTTTTACGATGTGGTGATCAATGGCGCCGAATATCGGGTGTGCCTGATGCGCGCTGCGCAGTGGGAAATCCGCCTGGCGGCGCCCAAATTTAGCGCGCAGGTGCTGCTGAAAGTACTGCTGCCCGAAATGACCATCCAGATGTTGATCGCCCTGCCGGTGATGTCGCTGGTGATCGGGCTGGTGGTGTCGGGCGGCTTGCGGCCATTGCGTCAGCTCTCGCAGCTGATTGCCAGCAAAGATAAAGATGATCTATCGCCGCTGAATTTTCATAGCCCCTACACCGAGCTCAAGCCGCTGACCGCGGCGCTAGAGCGGCTATTGCAGCAATTACGCAGCAAAATCGCCCGCGAGCATGCCTTTGTGCAAGATGCCGCGCATGAGCTGCGCACGCCCATCGCGGTGATTTCGGCGCAGGCGCATGTGCTGGCGCGGGCCGACACGCCCGCGGCGCGGCAAGCGGCCGGGCAAGATCTGGAGGCCGCGATTGCCCGTGCTTCGCATCTGATTGCCCAGCTGCTGGAGCTATCGCATATCGATAATGATCGGCTCGAATCATCGCAACAGATTGATCTGGCCGATCTGCTGCAAACCGAGCTGGCCCGCGTGGCGCCGGCGGCGCTGGCGCGGCAGATCGAGCTGGGGCTGAATGCGCCCGATACCTTGCCCGCCCGGCTAGATGCCCATGCCGTGCAATCGATTGTGCAAAATCTACTTAATAACGCCGTGGCGTATATTCATGCCGGCGATCAGATCGAAGTGAGCCTCAGCCAGCAGGGCGCGCAGCTGTTGCTGGAAGTGGCCGATAGCGGCCCGGGTATTCCGCCCGCCGAGCAGGGGCGGATTTTCGAGCGCTTTGTGCGTGGCACTGGCCACAGCGTAGCCGGCACCGGGCTGGGCCTGGCGATTGTGGCGCAGGCGGTGGCGCGGTTGGGCGGCCAGATTGAATTAGGCACCGGGCTGGCGGGGCGCGGCTGCCGCTTTAGCGTGCGGCTGCCACTGCCGGCTGCGGCGCCGGCGCACTAGGCTGTGGCGATTAGCCCAATTAAGCTTTGAGCTAGGTATGTCTCTAAAGGCCAATATTTATAAGGGCTGGCTGGATATACCCATTTTGGCATGGGGTTATTGCGAATACAGCAGCGGCAGGGCGATCACCTGGGCGCGCAAAATGTCGCGCAGGCGGCGGTCATCACGGTTTTGCTGGCGCAGGTTGTCTAGCTCGCGCTCGTATTTGCGGCGATCTTTATCGGTTTGGGCCGCGCGCAGTTTTTCTTCGAGCTGGCCGCGCTGCTTGTTGTAATTATCGATGCGCCATTCCACCTGCTGCAGCTCTTGCTGCACCTTATAGCGCTGATAGCCACGCTGATAGGCATTTTGAAATGCGGCCTGCGTGCCGGCCGGGCACACATTGCCCGCCTGCGCGCCGCGCAAACCCACCTGATAACCATTGCTGGCCGTGCAATAGCTGCGCAGACCTTCTTCGCGCCCACGATTGTATTGTTCCAGATCGGGCGCCACGCGCTGCTTGCGACAGGCTTTGGCATGCTCGGCAACTTGCGAGCTATAGCCATTTTGGCCATCGCGCAGGCCGATGCTATACCAATCGCCGGTACGGCATTCGCTATCGCTGAGCGAGGCACAGCCAGTGGTGAGAAGAAGGAGGGCAACAGGAATTAAGCAGCGCATGACGGGTGGATAGAGCAATGAAAGCCGGCGATTGTAATCAGCTCGTCAGCCAGCCACCCGTAACAATTGCCGCAGAAAAGCGGCAGCATTCACACCGCGCGGCTTACAGGCGATCTAGCAGGCGGGCAAAATCCGCTTCGGCTGTGCCGTATTGCAAGCTGAGGCCATCGGCCTGATACCAGTCGCGGCCGGCTTCCAGATGCGGGCCGACCAGCAACACTTTGCCGTGGCCAAAGCGAGTGCTTAGCCCGGCGATGCGGCCGCTGCGCTGATAGCGGCCTAAAATCTCGGCCCCGGCGGGCGCGGTTTTACCCAGATGTGGGGCGCTTTGGTGATAAAACCAGCGGGTTTGCCCCTGCCATTGCACCGGCAGCAAGGTGGCGGCGGGGCTGGCGATTTCGGCATCGACTTCATTGATGGGCACGAGGCCAAAGGCGGGTTTGCGGCTGGCGGCATCGCTGTAGCGGCCGGCCAGATAAGCGCCGGCACAAATACCCAGATAGCTGCCGCCCTGTTGCACAAACTGGCGCAAGGCGCGAATTTGCGCTGGGCGCAGGGCATTGAGCGTTTCGTCGATGTCATCCGAGCCGCCGGGCTGCACATACACCTGAATCTTGGCCAAGGTGGCGGCGCTGAGGGTTTTCTCATTTAGGTAAA
This sequence comes from uncultured Chitinibacter sp., assembly GCF_945957625.1. Classification (NCBI taxonomy): domain Bacteria; kingdom Pseudomonadati; phylum Pseudomonadota; class Betaproteobacteria; order Neisseriales; family Chitinibacteraceae; genus Chitinibacter; species uncultured Chitinibacter sp. The sequence continues at coordinate 196,348 of NZ_CAMFLP010000002.1, read as the reverse complement.
TCACCTTGTCCTGCCGCGCCTGAAAAAATGCACCCACCGTTTCGCCGCAGCCTTCGCACGTGCCGGCGCCATTAAAAATCCCGATGGTGCGCGCTTGCGCGAATGGGGTGAGGGCAAGCAGGGCAAGCAGCAGCAGGTGGCGCATGGTGGCGATTTTCGGGCGGAAAATCGCAGTATGCCAGCTTTGAATGACAGCGGGCTGACAGTTTTTGCTGGCTTAGCCCAGCTTCACCACGCCGTAAATCACCACCGGAAACGAGGCAAACAGCGTGAGCTCCGACCACAGCGGCAGGTGAAAAGCCGGGTAGATATGCTGGGCGCTCACTAGCCCAAAGCTAAGCAATGCAAACGCCAGCCCGGTGAGCAGATAGCCCAGCCAGCGCTGGCGTGGCGGCTGGCTTGGGCGCGGCGGCGGGGCCATGGCGCTGGGGCGGTCTTCAATGATCTTGAGCGGGGGGATGCGTGGGGTCGTCATCGTGGGGTTTCCTGAGTTTGGCGCATGTATTTAGCGTATCGCGCCAACCCCAGTGGGCGCTGTGGAGAAATGCCGATGCCATAAAGGTAAAAATAAACACGCAGGGCGGGAACTCGGCCGGCCGCCATCTATGACAAAGGTGTTGACCTAAGCCTGCCTGCGCTGAGCCCCGCCCGCCGTAGAGTAGGCGACGACAGGGCTGGGGTGATGTACTTGGTGGGGGTATATCAATGCGGGCATTGATGAATATTATTTATTGGCAGATACCCGTCATTATTGTTGCGCGAAAACCTGTTGGCCTCTACCCAGCCGCCAGCGTAGGCAGCCCGCTTGAGGGGCGCAAGCCCTGCCGCCGACTGGGACATGGCGCGCCCAACTTAAAATTAGATAACGCTAATGTTTTCAACCGCTGAGGGTGGCTTTTATGCCGCTGACCTAAGTCTTGCAGCCGCTCGCCAGATCCTGGCCCCGCCGTGGGTGGCCACTGGCTAGACTCCGGCCTTGATCAAGGCTGGCGTAGTCCAGCTCTCAGTCTGGGAGGACAAAAAATGAATGCACTATTACAGCGCTGGCGCGTAGGCGCCCGCTTATGGGTCTTGTGTGGCGTGGCTTTATTGATGCTGGCTTTGAGCGGCGCGCTGACTTTGCAGGATTTACGCCGCAGCATGCTCGAAGAGCGGCAGGCCAAGGTACGGGCGCAGGTCGAATCGGCTGTTGGAGTGGTGAATTACTTTAAAGATCGCGCCGAGCGCGGCGAGCTAAGCCAGGCCGAAGCGCAGCAGCAGGCTGCGGCCGCGCTACGCGGCGTGCGCTTTGAGCGGACCGAGTATTTTTTCATCATCGATACTGCGATGGTGTATCGCATGCACCCGCTCAAGCCTGAATTTGAAGGCCAGTTTAAGGGCAGCCTGCAGGATGTGAACGGCGTGATGATTTTGCAAGAGCTGGTGAAAGCCGCGCAGCAGGGTGGCGGCTTTGCCTATTTTCATTTTGCCAAGCCGGGCAACCCGCAGCCGCAGCCGAAAATTGCCTACGCCCTGCCGGTGCCGGGCTGGAATTGGGTGGTGTGTACCGGCGTGTATGAAGATGATCTGAACGCCGCCTACCAGCATAAGCTCTGGCTGGGCGTGGGCCAGCTTTTGCTGTTGGCGGTGTTGCTGGGCGGCGCTTCGTGGTTGATTGCCCGCTCGATTTTGTCGCAGCTGGGGGGCGAGCCGCGCGAGGCCATGCAGATTATGCAGGCGATTGCTGCTGGCGATTTGCGCCAGAATATCACCGGCCGCGATCCGGCCAGCTTGCTTGGGGCGCTCAATACCATGGTGGATGGGCTGCGGCAGATGCTGCGCGATGTGCAGCAACATGCCGGCACCTTGGGTACGCAATCGGCGCAGATCGCGCTCTCGAGTCGCGAAATTGCCCAAGCTGCCGCGCGGCAGGCCGATGCCACCACCTCGATGGCGGCGGCGATGGAAGAGCTGACCGTGAGCATTACGCATATTTCAGATAATTCGGCGGTGACCGAGCAAGCCTCGCAAGAAGCCACGGCGCTGGCGCATGCCGGCGTGAATCAGGTGGGCGAGGCCAGCGATTCGATGGCGCAAATCGCCAGCAGCGTCAGTACCGCCACCTGCCAGATTCGCGAGCTGGATAGCAAGGCGCGCGAGATTTCCGGCATTGCTGCGGTGATTAAAGATATTGCCGGGCAGACCAATCTGCTGGCGCTGAATGCCGCCATCGAGGCCGCCCGCGCCGGCGAGCAAGGCCGCGGCTTTGCCGTGGTGGCCGACGAAGTACGCAAGCTGGCCGAGCGCACCTCATCGGCCACGGTGGATATCGAGCGCATGCTGGCTACGATTCAGGGTGAAACCACGCAAGTGGTCGAGCTAATGCAAGGCGCCTTGCCAGAGGTGGAGCGCGGCGTGGCGCTGGCTGGCCATGTATCGGCCTCGCTGGGACAGATACACCACGGCGCCGAAGCCACGCTGGAGCATCTGCGCGAAGTGGCCGCCGCCACCCGCGAGCAGAGCGTGGCGAGCAATAGCATTGCGGTGCGAGTGGAAGATATCTCGCAAATGGTGGAAGAAACCAGCGTGTCGATCCGCCATACCGCCGATAGCGCCACCGGCGTGGAGCAAGTGGCAGCCGAGCTGCAAAGCTTGGTAGCGCGCTTCAGAATCGAATAGGGGGATTAGGTATTGCCCTAGAAGTATTGATAGATATGCATCGGGCGGCAATACTTATGGCCTAGCTGCGTACGGCGCTGCGATATTGCGCCGGCGGCAGCGCCTTGAGCTCAATAAATTTGCGGTAAAACTGGCTCACGCTCGGAAAACCACTGGCGGTGGCAATAAAGGCAATGCTGCGCTCGGTGGTCAGCAGCAAATGGCAGGCATGGCCAATGCGCAAGCTGGCCAGCAAGGCGCTAAAGGTGGTTTTCATGCCGTCATGAAATAGCCGCTTCAGGGTCGCCGGGCTGGCCCCGGCCACGGCGGCCAATTCGGCCAGCGCCAGCGGGCGGGTGTAGTGCTGTTGCAGATGCGCCAGCGCCACCTGCAAGCGGCGATCTTCGTGAAACACCAGCCCCGGCCCATCGATCAGTCGCGCGCCAGCATCCTGCATCAGTGCGTGCAAAATATTCAGCAAGCAGGCCAGCCGCGGTACACCGCGCAAGCTGTGCAGCTCGGCAAACGCGGGCTGCAGTGCTATCGCAAGCGCCTGGCTAAACACCACGCCGGTGCGCACACTGGCCAGCCAGCTGCGCAAGGCGCGCAACTCGGGTAAGCCCCCTTGCGCCAGCCCATCCAGCCATTCGAGGCGAAATAACACCACCTGCACCTGATGCAGCTGACCCTGTTCGGGCGGATTGGCCTGCCAGGTGTGCGGCTGGCCGGGGGCCACCAGCGCCAGATCGATTTCGCCAAAGGGGGCAATATCGCTGCCGATATAGCGCACCCCGCGGGCACGCAGGGTAAAGGTCAGCTCGAATTCGGGGTGATAGTGCCACTGAAACGGGCACAGAGTTTCTTCCAGGCATTGATAAAACCAGCCCTGCCCCTCGGTGGGGGAAATCCATTCCCTGACCAGCATCATCGCAATCCGTGGCTAAGTATTGAGCTGATTGTAGAGAAAATCCGGCCAAAACTCGATTTTATCGGGCACCAGATCGTGAATACTGTGGCATATCACAGGCGAAGGAGTGAGTGGCATGTTATTGAATTCAAACTATTTTCTGTTTGATATGGATGGCACTTTGATTGATTCAACGGCCAATATCGAGCAAATCTGGGCGCGCTGGTGTCAGCGGCATGGCATTGCGCTGGAGCGGGTGCTGGCCGTATGCCATGGTATCCCGGGTAGCAGCACGGTGAAATTAGTCGCCCCTGAGCTGGATGCCGCGGCAGAAAGCGCGTGGCTAGATCAGCTGGAAGCCAGCGATAGCACGGGAGTGGTGGCGATAGCAGGCGCTGCCGCGTGGCTGGCGCAATTGCCGCCCGAACGCTGGGCGGTGGTGACATCCGCCTCGCGGGCGGTGATGGAGGCTCGCTTGGCGCATTGCGGCCTGCCGCTGCCACGCTACAGCATTTGTGCCGATGATATTGAGCACGGCAAGCCGCACCCCGAGCCCTATTTGCGCGGCGCCGCCCTGCTGGGTGTCCCCGCCAGCGCATGTCTGGCGTTTGAAGATGCCAGCGCCGGCATGGCCAGCGCGTTGGCAGCGGGCTGTACGGTGATTCAGGTGGGGCAGCAGGCGCCAAGCCCGGCCGGCATCGCTGGCCAGATCAGCGATTGGCGCGAGGTGCGCTGGGCGCCCAGCGCGGAGGTGGCCGCATGAATCCGGTTGAGCTATTAGGCCTATTTGCTGCCGCCTGCACCACCAGCTGCTTTGTGCCGCAGGTGGTGCAAGTCTGGCGCACGCGCAGTACGCAGGATATTTCGCTGGGGATGTATGCGCTGCTGTGTGTGGGGCTCTTGAGCTGGTTGGCTTATGGGCTGTTGATTCAGTCGGCACCGATTATTTTATCCAATGCCTTTACGCTACTCTTGGCCAGCGGGGTATTGCTGATGAAGCTGCGCTTTGAGCGGGTGGGCTAATGGTTGAATAAGTTGGCCGGCATTTGCAGGCTGGCAGTTTGCAGAAATTCAAACAAGGCCTGCTGACCCGGCTCAACGGCGAAATGGCGGCTGAAAGCCCGTCGTGGTGTTGGGCTGATGTACAGCCATTGTTCCAGATCGGGGAAGCTTTGCCGCAGGCCTGGTAGCGCGGTGCGCTGAATCAGCGTGCAATCAATCCGGCCGGCGCGTAGCTTTTTCAGATTAGACAGCGTGCTGGGGGCATCTTCGCGCACAATCAAGCCGGCACGAATGCTGTCTTCAAAGTCATTAAGTTGGCGGCCTAATACGGCGCCAAGGCGCAGCCCATATAAAGACGGCGGGCCTTGAAACCGCACCGGCCGCTCGCGCCGGCTGACAACCAGATCGGCATCATATAAATAGCTATGGCTCCAGCGCAGTTGCTGGGTGGGGACATTCGGAAAGAATTCCGGGTTGCCCCAAGCCACCACGCCATTCCAGCCCGGCTGAGCCAATAGGCGATCGAGGCGCCGGCGCGGTAAGGCGGTCGGGGTAAAAAGGTATTTGCCGCGTGAGGCTTGGGTTAGGTGCTCTGCTAGGCGCTGAGTCCAGTTATCTGGGCGATCGAGGGCAAAGGGCGCTTCGTCGTAATAGGTATACAGCGGCACGCGGGTTTGCGCCTGACTAGAGCCCCAAAGGCCCAGCCAGAGCAGAAGTGCAAGAAACAGAGAAAGTCGCATGCACCCAGCATAGCCGGCTGGGCTGCGTGCCTCAAGTCTGGGGTGAGCCGCGGGCAGCTCGGCTTATTGCGCTGGGCAGAGTGGCTGCAGCGGGGTTTTGTTGAGTGGCTGGGTGACTTCCCAGCTGCCATCCAGCTTGCGCCACACCACGGTTTGGTATTCCTCGCCATTGCTCAGCCGCAGGCGCAGCGCGTAATTCAGGCCGGCCACCACCTGGGTGCGTACTTCTAAAATTTGCTCCAGCTTGGCGGTGGTGTTCATTTGCTGCAGCGCCACGGCGGCGGCTTCTTCGGCTTCGGGCGATACGCTGGTTTGCGGGTGGTAGCCGCCGGCTAGATTGGCGGGTAGGCAGTTTGCGGGTGGAGTTGGCGGGTGGAGTTGGCGGGCTGGCGGCGCAGGCGCTCAGGGTGGTGATGGCCAGTACGCTCAGTAGGGCGGTGCGCATATTGAAGCTCCGGTAATTGACAAGGTTTGCAAGGGTGGGACCATGCTGCGCCGAGGTGGGCCGCGCGTCAAGCCGGCAGCCTAGCGAGGCCGGATTTACAGTTACAATACCGGCATGACCACGACGACACTTTCTTTGCCAGAGGCTTTTGCGGCCCGTCTGGCCCAAATTGTGCCGGCAGCGCAATTGCCGGCGGTGATGGATAGCTTTGCCTGTGAAAAGCCGGTGGCTTTTCGGGTGAATACGCTCAAAGCCGAGCCGGCGGCAGTGCTGGAGCGTCTGCGCGCGGCGGGCTTTACGCTCACGCCGTTGGATTATTATCCGGCTGCTGCCATTGTGCCGGCGGCACAAAAGCGCGCGCTGACCGAAACCCCCGAGTTTTACGCAGGCGAAATCTATCTGCAAAACCTTTCTAGCCAGCTGGCCGCCTTGCTGGTGGCGCCGCAGGCCGGTGAAGCGGTGCTGGATCTGGCCGCTGCGCCCGGTGGTAAAACCACGCTACTGGCTGCGCTGATGCAAAATGACGGTCGTCTGTCGGCCGTGGAGCCGGTGAAAGATCGGTTTTTCCGGCTGAAACGCAATCTGGACGAGCAAGGCGTCACCATGGCCCGCTGCTATATGCACGATGGCCGTGCGGTCGGCAGCAAAACGCCCGATACCTTCGATCGGGTGTTGCTGGATGCGCCGTGTTCATCCGAGGCGCGCTTTGATCTGAACGACCCGGAAACCCTCACCCACTGGACGCCGGCCAAGGTGAAAGAATGCAGCAAAAAGCAGCAGCGGCTGTTGCTCTCGGCGCTGCAGGCGGTGAAGCCGGGCGGGCTGGTGCTGTATTCCACCTGCTCGTTCGCCCCTGAAGAAAACGAAGGGGTGCTGGCCTATGTGCTCGACCGCCTCGGCGATGCGGTGACACTGGAAGCGATTGAGCTACCCATCGCCAATACCCAGCCCGGCATCACGCACTGGCAAGGCAAAGACTGGCCCGCGGCCGTGGCGCTGGCGCGCCGGATTTTGCCCAATGAGGTGTATGACGGCTTTTTTATCGCCAAACTGCGTCGGCTGAAATAAGGCAAGCTATTTGATCTAAATGGGGTATAGCGACAGAGGCATTTGTTTTAGAGCTTCTTGTGGCTATACCCCTTTTGTTTGGATGAGGTGGCCGTGTGCAGCCCGCGCTGCTGGCGCGCAAGTGCCTACCTACTGGCGGTTGTTCAGCGCTCGCTTGGCCAGCATGTCATCGAATTGTTGTCTCCGTCTGCTAGCTTGAATGACATGCACCCGCATGCAAATGATCAACTAGCACCTGGAGAGCACGACAATGGCCACGACCCGCCCAGTATTGATTGGCTTGCTGATTGCAAGTTTGTTAGGCACTGCCAGCCCTGCGCTGGCATACAACGAATCGAGCGCCCGCCGCGATTGCGATGACAAGATTGTGCATTGGGGCAATGAATACAGCGATGCCCGCTATGACGATGTGCAAGATACCGGCTGGGATTCGTATGATTTGAATGGCCGGGTGCGCGCCAATCGCGATGGCAAAGACCATGCCTTTACCTGCAAAGTGCGGTATCGCGAAGTGGTGAGCTGGAATGTGAATCAGGATGCGCTGGGTGGTAAAGATGATTCGCACAAAAAACGGGACCGCGCGCTGGCGATCGGCGCGGGGGTGGTCGGGTTAGTGGCATTGGCCGCGATGATGAGTGGCAATAAAAACGGCGATAAGGCCAACGAAAAGCCCAGCGACAGCGAGCTGGCGCAAAACCAGAAACGCGAGAGCTACGCCACTGGCACTGGCGGTAATCCGCTGAGCGATACGCAATACCTGCGCCAGGAATGCAGTCAGGTCTTGCAGCGCCATCTGGATGACGATCATGGCGCAGTGAAATCGCTTAGCCTGTTTAGCACCAATCTGAATGGCCGTAATTTAACCGGCGATGGGCAGGTGATTTTTGTGCAGGGTGGGTCACGGAACTTGACCTATAGCTGCAATTTTGACCGCACTGGCCGAATTTATGATGGCTTTTACAACTACCGGCGCTGAAGGCTAAGTGCTTGAATTGATGCGCCGAATGGTATTTTTACCCGCCTGACATGCTTGCCCCGCCCGCAGTGGCCGGCGATAATGCCGGCCGCTGCCTCTTGCGGGTTTCCGGCAGCCTCGACCTTCCGAGCCCGTTGTTCAAGGCCCCGTAGGAGGTTGTGATGTCAGGTTGGCTGATTCTGGCTTTTGCCGTTTTTACTGAAATTATCTGGGCGCTGTCGCTCAAACTGGTGCAGATTTACCCTAGCCGCTGGCTGATGCTGGGCTCGGTGTTGCTGTCGTTTCTGAATATGGGCCTGCTCTCGTGGGCGATGAAAGATATTCCGGCCGGCACCGCTTACGCGATCTGGACTGGCCTGGGCGCGGTGGGTGTCACGATTGGCGGGATTATCTGGTTTGGCGATCCGCTTAATGCCGCCCGCATTGCTTGCCTGAGCTTGATCGTGGCTGGCGTGATGGGCTTGAAGCTCGCCAGCTAAAGCGCCGCAGTGCTGTAGGCTAAAGCAGACTGAACCCGCTCGGGACATCGAGCGGGTTTTTTATTGCTGATTGCCGGGCTGCGCGTGAGATGGGCCGCGTGCCAGCCACCGCGCCAGTGCGCGCAAAGCCAGCCACAGCAGCCCCGTCAGCAGCAAAACGCTGGGGATAAAGTACAGCGTATGTGCTAGATAATAGCCGCCGGGCATAAAGGGAAACTGCCCCGGCCACAGCCTATGCCCCAATAGCGCCAGCGGCAGTGTATATAAAACAATAAACAGATTGCCCAGACCATCGGGCGGGGTACGATAAAATAGCAGCAGCACGATGGCGCCGCCCAGCAGATACAGCAGCGGCAGGATCACCGCCGCACCTTGTAGCCAGCGTAGTAGGCGAGGGTTGCGCATGGCTATAGCCGCTTAATCCGGCCCTGATACTGGGCGAGGTGGGCGGCATTTTGGGCCTCGCCACCTTCGGCATTGGCGCTTTGCCAGACCGGGGCTGCGTGGCCAGTTTGCTGTAATTGCGCCACGGTGGCTGCGGCCAGCGCTTGCAACAATGCGCTGCCCACCACGGTAGAGGTGGCGGCCACCGCGCTGGCGCAGCCGGGGATCTGCACCACGGCATCGCCATCAACGCCGTAGTTGTCAAACACGATCTCGGCGCAGTCGAGCAGCTTATAGCCGCTAGGGTGGCGCGAGCTGACCCGGCGCGAAAAATCCACCGCCGTGAGCGCAAACACCGTTGCCCCGCGCGCTTTGGCGGCCAGTGCCACTTCGATCGGCACGGCATTGCGGCCCGAGTTGGAAATCACCAGCACCACATCACCGGCGCTGACCGGTTCATCCTGCAGCAATTGCTCGGCATAGCCGGGCACTCGCTCCAGCCACGTTGAGCGGCGCGCGTTCACCATCACCGATAGCGGTAAATCCAGAATCGCATTCACCGGCACGAGGCCGCCCGCGCGGTAAAACAGCTCGGCGGCCAGCAACTGCGAATGGCCGCTACCAAACACATGCCACAGCCCACCGCTGGCAATGCAGGCGGCAATGCGCGCGGCGGCGGCCTCTAGCTGGAGCAGTTGTTCATCCTGCACCCGCTGCAGCAGGGCGGTGACCGTGTTGAGGTATTCTGAGGCGTAGCTAGACATAGCGGCTCCAAGCGTTGATCTCTGCGCATTACGCTACGCCGCTGCAGCTGCTTTGCCTAGCGGGCGCAGGCCTGCGGTGGTGCTGCCGCTGGCTTTGTTAAAATACCTGCTGTGGGTATTTAATTGTAGGCTAATTCAAATAATGCTTTTGACGATATACCTGTGAGCTTAGCCGGCTGGCGTGGTGATATTCACGCCGCCCCGCGCGGTCCATGATGAATCGCCAGCCATAGCGCACCCGCGCTGGTTGCGAGCACCTGATGCGGCGTTTGCGCAGGGATAAACAGATAATCCCCGGCCTGCAACTGCACGCGCTCAGCGCCCAACTGCACACTGGCTTCCCCCTGCAGCAGCACCACCCATTCGTCTTGCGTTTGGCAATACAGCGTGGGGCTGAGTTGATCTGAGCTGACGATGCGCTCAATCAATAAATCCGGCCGCTCCAGCAAGACGCTAAATAGCTCGCCACTGGCGGGTGGCGTGGCCGCCGCAAACAGATTGCCACTCAGGCTAGCGGGGGTGGGGCAGGCCGGCTGTGGGCTTGGGTGACTTGGATCTGGGGAAGGATTATTGGTTGTAGGAATCTGGTTGTTCAGCATTGTTGGGGCGCCTGCACTGTTGCTAGATGATTGGGTCAGCCAACTTTTATCGCGCCGTAGTTGTCTGTGTTGGGCTTATTTCGGCAGCGGACGGGCAATAAACCATTGCTGCTCTGGCGCATTGAGTTGGCTGCGGTTGAATTGCTGAACATTTTCCGGCGTTAGCAGCGTGATCGGCGGATTAACCACTCGCGGGTAGGGTTTTTTCTCCAGCACCCACACGGCCAGATCCACGCTAATCCTCGCCTCTATCACCGGTGAGCTCGTGACGGCGGCTTTGATTTTACTGTGCGCGAGCGCATTCAGTACGCCCTCATTGCTGTAATAAGCCACGATGGGCACCGCCACGGGTTGATGCGGCATCAGCCGTGCTGCGGCTTCGGCGGCAACGGCGTTCAGGAGCAAGAAATCAGGCTGAACGCGGGCCAGCAGGGCGCGTAACTGCGTCATTTGCGAGCTCAGATCGGTTGGGGCGTAGCCGCCGTGAATGACCTGTGCTTTCTCGGCCGGCAGGCTGCGTTGCAGCCCGGTTTCGGCCTTTTTTACCCATTGCGCATTCAGTGGCCCGGGCAACCAGCCCACCACGGGTTTTTTGCCTGTGGTGCTGGCTAGCAGGTAATTGGCGGCCATTTGGGCCATGGCTTGGGTGCTGCTGTAAACATGAGCGCTGATCTGCGGATGATCATTTTGATTGGTTAGATCTATGACGGGTACACCTTGCTGGCTGGCCTTGCTGATCTGCGGCGAAATATCGGCGCTATCGATGGTGGCTAGAATAATCGCCTGGGCACCCAGCTGTAGGCATTCTTCAAACTGAGCTTTCTGGCGTTGCGGCTGATCGTAGCCGCCGGCTTGATAGATGCCAATTTTGACGCCGACTTGGGTTGCTTGTTGTGCCAGCCCCCACGAGACACCCCACCAGAATTTATCTTTGCCTTGGGGTAACAAGGCACAAATCCGCCATGGGGTTTGGGCTTTTGCCAGCGGGGTATAGCGCTGGGCCTTACCATCCACCGTGGCTTGCACTGGCGCCCAAACCGCTTGCGCCGTCGTACAGCACATTAACAGAGCCAGAAAAGCAGTTCGCATTGTTGTACCCGGAGCGAGAGTCACTCTCATCTTAGGGGGCCGCCCTGCGAATGCAAAGGCGCCAATTTACCCTTTCCACCTTCGTATTTTCTTTGCACTTAGAGTGTGCATGGAATCGGGCCTATGGTCCTTGAACGAATATTTTTCCACGCGGCCATCGCACAATCGTGCCGGATGCTGGGTTGCCGAAGCCTCGCCTATGCTCATCCTTCCAGCTATTGAGAGCCCAGACGACTGGCTAGGGCCACAAAACTGCGACCCTAGCGGAGTGCGTGTGCCCAGTTAGGGCGCACTGCTAGCAGGATAAACCAATGGCAGGCCGATGCGGGTGGCGCTGCTGGGGGCGGAAAGATGGGTGGCTGCTGGCAGGGTGCGCTGTTCAGTGGGAATCTGTTTTTCCCGTAATTGTGCACCCAGCAAATCCAGCAAGGGCTGTTCGGCGGCTTCTTCGCTGCCGCTACTGAGATAAACCGTGCGGATACCCCGTAAATTCACTGGAGATTGGGCTGTCAATTCTGTGAGCACCGCGCCATCGGCATACCACAGTGATGGGCTATTGAGCAGGTAATGACTAAATAGCCGTGAGCGTTGATTGAGTTGGCTAAGCCCCCATAAACCGCTTAGAGAAGTGCCCAGCCAACCTCGCTGCTTTGGATCAACGCGAAAGCGTTGTTCAACGTGTGGTATCACGGTTTCACGCAGAAATCGGCCAAATGCCTCACCGCCACCGCTAACGGTTAGACCGGCTGGCAATTCCGGCCACAATACACCGCGAATGTAGTCTTCTTCTGGCGCCCAGCTGTTGGGCGTGAAATCCCGCTCGCGGCGAATCTGGCAGGCGAGCAGGTCATCGGGGCATTCGAGCCCGATCACGATGACTGGCGAGGCCTCACCTGCGGCCTCGGCGGCAGTAATTTGCTCGGGCACGCTACGCAGTTCCGAGAGGGGGACTTCACGTTGCTCATATATGCGCAGCAAGTCTTGCATACTGCTACGCTCCCCTAGCCAGCTCCAATCTGCCACATACAGTGTCGAGTAAGCCCGATCCGGCTGATAGTTAGCGGGCAGCAGAATATGCACCCGATAGTGCGTGCCAATCTGCATAGCTGGACCTGTGATGGGTGTGAGCTGATCACCGCGCAGTGTGATCACGCTATGGGCAGGGTACTGACAAGGGCCTAAATCTTGCCATTCGCTGCGGCTGGCTGCTCGATCGGGGCGCATGGCTTGCGTCCACCAGTTGGCTCGATAATTACGGCCAAGATGGCTACGCACATCACCTGCATGGTAAGCCTGATCGGTTTGCCAATAATTGGCGCAAATTGCTGGACTAGACTCCGCAGATGCTGCGTTGCCTAGAGCTAGTAAGCTAGCTGCGATGAAAGATACGGGTATATTTATAAAGGTTTTGATTGGACTGGTTTTGGGTTTAATACTGCATGGAGGTATGTGTTGATGCGTTGGCATGGCTCTCACTCTAGTGGGCGGTCTGTGCCGCTTATTCAGCATGGCCGGATGGCCACACATCCCCACTGTAAAAGCCCATCTAGGGTCGTTGAATGTCCGATCTTTACCTGCCGCTTGTCGAAAACTTGCATCGTGAACTGCCTCACTGCATCTAGCAGGGGGGGATTTAAAGCCGAAAATCGGCCCCAAAATCGGCTTCGGTTTGCGCGGGTAATTCGCCACGCTGGCAGGCGCTGCGAAACTGCTGGTAGTCGCGCTCGACTTGCGCGCGATAGCTTTGCGCGTAATCGACCAGTGCGCTGGCAAAGCGATCATTGCGCCCCAGATAGCCGCTGATTTGCGCGCCTTGGCCGCCGGCGCGGGCGTGCGAGCGGGCGAGGGCGCGCCCGCAAAGTCGGGCGTAATGCTGTAATAAATCGCCATCTAGCGTTTCGAGCTCCACTGCGACCTTCATATCGCGCAGCTGGCGGAAGTAAAAATGCCGGCCAAACGGGCCAGTACCCCAGCCGAGGAAATAATCGCTCGCGGCCTGCATCACCCGCTGCCCGGTCACCACGCGTTGGCCCTGATGCGTAAAGCTGCAGGCGGGGCTGGGGCTAAATTGCGCCAGTACCGAGGGCACGGCTTCTTTAATCTGTAAAAACAGCGGGTTGTCGCAATCATCGGCCAGCAGCAAGACCAGACACCGTGTACCCACACTGCCAACCCCAACGACTTTAAAAGCCATATCCTGTGGATAAAAATAGCCCAGCAATTGCTGGTGGCTATAACTGAGCGTGGTGCGATAGCTTTCGATCAGGCCGTCGGCCAGTGTGTGCCAATTGCCCAGTGAGAGCCAGTTGTCATCTTCGTCGAATAGGCGGTTATCGCCGTGGATATGAAATAAATTGGGCGGATTGTCGTTCATAATCCAGCGGCCTTGCTGCTTCTGGCTCATTTTGGGCAGCAGCAGTTCATTGGTGCGTTTGCCGGCTTTGGCGATCAGGCCGTCCAGTAGGGTGGCGGCATCGGGGTCGGTGGCGTCTTCGCGCAGATCGGCAAAGCTGATTTTCTCATACCACAGCGACAGCGCCGGTAGCTCGGCGTAAACGGCTAGGTGGCTTTGATAGCTGCGAATGCCGGCATAAACAATGTCATCCATCTTGTCCTGATGGCAGCCGATGTGGTCGGCGGCGAGGGCAAAGCTGGCCGCCAGCCGTTTTACATCCCATTCCCACGGGCCGGGGTGAGTTTCGTCAAAATCATTCAGATCAAAGATCAGATTGCGCTCGGGGGTGGCAAAGCCGCCAAAATTCATCAGATGGCAATCGCCGCAAATCTGTTGATAAATGCCGCTGTGCGGCGTACCGGCCAGATCGTGCGCCTGAATGATGGCGCTGCCGCGGTAAAAGGCGAACGGCGAGGTGAGCATTCGCCCATAGCGCAGCGGCACCAGCCGTTGCACTCGTCCCTGGCTGGATTGCTTCAAGAGCTGCACCGGGTCGCGTTCCAGATTGCCGGGGTGATGATGGCTACCGCGGGCGGTTGTGTCGCGCAGGGCGCGGCCGGCGGCGTATTTGGCATCAAAGGCGGGGTGATTGCTCATGGCAGGCTCCAACGCAAGACAGCAGATCTGCCCAGCATAGCGGGTTTGCCGCAGCCTTGCCGGCTTTCACTGTTTTGGTGGGGTATATGGATGGGGCTGTTTCTTCGCTTGGCTTGGATGGATATACCCACGACTAGTGGTTGGCCGCGGGAATCGATTTACGCAGCTGTTGCGGGCCAATACCAAAACGCTGACTAAAGCGCTGGCTAAAGCGCGAGGCCGAGGCGTAGCCGCATTGCAGTGCAATCTGGCCGATGGGCTGGCGCGTGGTTTGCAGCAGCCCCAGCGCGGTATTCAGGCGCACTTGATCCAGTAGCTGGCGAAACGAGGTGCCTTCTTGCTGCAATTGCCGGCGCAGGGTAGATTCGCCCACATGCAACTGGCGCGCCAGGGCTTGCACCGTCCAATCATGGCCGGGGTTGAGTAGCAAGAGCTGCTGCACCCGCTCATCGCTGCGGCTGCTGCGATCCAGCAGCAGATGGCCGCCACAGTCGGCCAGCAAGAGGCTGAGCAATAAACCGCAGGCGCGGTGCTCCAGCAGCGGTTCGGGTTCATGCGCCGCGAGCGCGGCGAATAATTCATCCCATTGCTGGCCAATCACCGGGCTGGCGGGGCAGCTATAGCGCGGGCTGTGGGTGGCCTGCGGCGCCAGCCACTGCGCATGTTGCTGGCGCGCCAGCTGCACCAGTTGCGGGCCAAGGGTGATAACTTCGCAGCGATAGCCTTGCGGGCCGGGCTCATTACGCACAGTCAGCGTCGCGCCGGCGGGCATCAGCAGCAGCTGGCCCGTGCTGGCCACCCCGCTGTGCTCGCCCAGCCACCAGTGTTTCTGCCCCTGTCGCACCCGCATTAACACCGGCAGTAGGCAATGCACTTCGCGCAGCAGCTGGGTTTCTTGGGCCAAGATCAGCCCATGCTGAATGCTGCGTAGCTGCAAATTGGCCATGTTTACTCCTGTGTTGCGCTGGCAGCGTCTTGCTCGGCCAGCTCGAGCAGATTGCCATCCGGGTCGCGCAGATAGATCGACCACTGCGGTCCGCACGCGCCTTGCCGGCGCACTGGCCCTTGCTCGATGGCGATGCCCAGTGCGTGCAGCCGCGCTTGCACTTGCGCGAGCGGCTCGCTCACGAGCCAGCACCAATCCTGGCTGCCCGGCTGTGGGTAACGGGCATGCGGGCTGATTTCGGCGCCAGCCTCATGCAGATTGATCTTTTGCTGACCAAAGTGCAAGGCCCAGCGGCCGGGGGCGAATTCAACCGCGCTTAAACCCAGCTGCTTGTAAAAGGTCAGGCACCTTGCCAGATCGCCAGTGGTGAGCACCCAGTGATCCAGGCTGGCGATCATGGCTGGGCGCGCCGCTGGTAGGTGGCGATGAGTTGGGCTTTGCCCAACGCATGCTGATTGAGCAGGTAGCCGACCAGCGCGCCGCTGGCTTGCGCATCCACGGGTAAACGCTCGATATCCAGCGCCCAGACGGTGTGGATATAGCGATGCGGCGCATCGCCCACCGGCGGACACGCCCCGCCATAGCCGGGCTGGCCGTAATCGGTGCGGGTTTCCAGCGCGCCAGCCGGCAGCGCTTTGGCGCGCAGACCATTGCTGGTGGCGGGGAGATTCACCACCAGCCAATGCCACCAACCACTGCCGGTGGGCGCATCGGGGTCGTACACGGTGACGGCAAAGCTGCGGGTGCCAGCCGGGGCGTGCTGCCAGTTCAGCGTGGGAGCGCGGTTATCACCGCTGCACCCAAAGCCATTGAATTCTTGCTGGCGGCTCATGGCCTGGCCGGCCTGTAGATCGGGGCTGTTGAGGGTAAAGTCGGCCGCGTGCAGCATGCTGCTGGCGACCAAGGCGAGGGTGAATTGGCTAAAACGGCGGATCAACATCATCAAGCTCCAAACGGGGTGAATGTGCTGATCAGCATAAATGGGCGCCGGGTGGGCGATGATGCGTAAACGCTCGACTTTGATGCACAAACGCTCAATCTGGCCCGCTCAGGGCGGCTGATTGAGCGTTGTGGGGATTTGGTGTTGGGGTATGGCTTGCCAGGCTTTAATTTATATGCTGGCAAGTAATACCCTTAATAATGAAAGAGCTTAGAATTGGGCGCAGGCATCGCGGTAGCCAGCGGCGATGCGCGCGGCAATGCTGCGTGGCGAGAAATCCAGCGTAGTGCTCTCGGCCTCGGGCATTTGATTGGTGATCACCGTGGGCGACAGCAGCATGCGCAGGCGGGCGATGTCTTTAAAACCCTCCAGCTGGCGGATCGGAGAGTCGGCCGGCAGGCTCTGGTTGAGCGCCTGATACAGCTCGGCCAAGCCGTTGTAATCGGCCATGCGCCCCATATCACCCAAGACTTTGTTCGAGAAAATAATCTCTAGCATCCGGTCTTGCGTTTCAACCAGATTGCCCGGCACCTGCCCTTTGAGCGGGAACAGATTCACGATCACAAAATGCGCCTCGCTCTGGGGCGGCAGGGCATTAATCATTGCGCCCAGTGGCGCATTATCAAATAGCCCGCCATCCCAGTAATGTTTGCCCTCGATCACCACCGGCGGGAACATCGGTGGAATCGACAGCGAAGCAATCACGTGCTCCATCTCCAGCCGCTGGCCATCGCGATTGCTAAAGGTGGCAATCTCGCCACTTTCGATCTGCACGGCCGAGAG
Organism: uncultured Chitinibacter sp.; assembly: GCF_945957625.1. Classification (NCBI taxonomy): domain Bacteria; kingdom Pseudomonadati; phylum Pseudomonadota; class Betaproteobacteria; order Neisseriales; family Chitinibacteraceae; genus Chitinibacter; species uncultured Chitinibacter sp. The sequence continues at coordinate 179,537 of NZ_CAMFLP010000002.1, read as the reverse complement.
CTGCACAATCGTCTCGGAGGCATTGAGTTTGTCGAAATCCACCAGCTCGGTTAGCAGCTCGCGCAATGGGTCAGCCGAGTAGACCGAAGTCCAGTGCGGCATATTCCACACATCGGTGCGCAACCGTGACATATGCGGGTTGCCCAAGAGCGATAAATTTTGCTCAACGATTTGCGGCGCAAAGGGGATATTGGGCACGGTGAGTTTTTGCCACAGTGTTTCCAGCGCACTGAGCGGATTAGCGTGTTTGCTACCCACCAGCACCGCGGTATTGACCGCGCCAATCGACACGCCGGCCACCATTTTTACCGGCAGCAGGCCTTGTTCGTGCATGCGGCGCAATACGCCCAACTCATAGGCGCCCAGCGCGCCGCCACCTTGTAAGAGCAATGCGATATTGTTCATGACGGGTTTCTCCGGTTAATGCGCGGCAGCATAGGCGGTGGATGTGACAGTGCTGTGAGTGTGCGGCGCCAGCGCGGCGATTTCGCGCATGCCCACCACCCGGTAGTTTTCGCGCGCAATCAGCTCGCGCAGGCCGGCGCTGGCAAACAGGCGCAGATCGGCCACGCGGGTGGCCCAGTCGGGGGCTAGCGCCCGCAGCTCGGGCGTATCGCTGGCCGGATGGCCAATCAGCGCATACACACCGGGGGCGTGGAAATAATATTTGAGTACATGCTCGGCCCACAGCAGCCGTTCTTCATCGCGCAGATACTGGCCGAATGGCAGTACAGCCCATGCGTCAATCGGCTTGACCTGCTCGGCGGCACCGCTAATCAGGGCGCTGGTTTGCTGGCACAGCGGCAGCGGCATTTTGCTTTCATCTGCAAATAGCTGCGGGTCGCGATAATGCGGTACCAGCACCGGCAATTGCAGCTCGGCGCTCAGGCGCAAGACATGGCGAAAGAGCTCAGGGTGCAGCGCCGTCATCATATGGGTATCGAGATGGGTAAGCGGCAAGCCCAAGGCTTGGGCGCGCTGTACCTGTGCCGCCAGCTCATCGTAGGCGCGGCTGAGATCGGCAATCTGATAGGTATCGGCCGCCAGCGGATGAAAATAGCCAGCTGTATCGGCTAACCCTGCCGGGGTATGCCCACCGGTAATGGGCCCCCAGCGATAATGCTCGCGCCATTCACAATTGAGCGTGAGATGCAAACCCATGTCGGCTGTAGCGCCCGCAGCGCGGGCAGCGGCCACGGCGGCGGGAAACCATGGGCATGGCGCCATGGCCGAGGCCGAGCTCATGGCGCTGACCCCGTGCAGGCTGCGCCAGGCGCTTACGGTGGCTTCGCACATGCCAATATCGTCGGCATGCACAATCAAAACACGGTCGGTAGGGGCAAATCCCAGTCGTTCTTGCAGCGTCATGGCGGTTTCCGAGCAGAGGGTCATGCTGGAAATTATGGCACGCGGGCTGCGCTGGGCGGGGGCTGGGGGTATCTGGCGTTGTGCAAACGCACAAGCTGAGTGTTAGGGGGCCGTACCCCATTGGCGCAAAGCGCCGGCCAGCGCTTCGGGCTGGATCGGTTTGACCAGAAAATCATTCATGCCGACGGCAAAGCAGCGGGCTTTTTCATCGGCCAAGGCATTGGCTGTGAGCGCCACGATGGCGATGGCCGGGTCGCGCACTTCGGCGTCGCCCGCGCGGATGGCGCGAGTGGCCTCTATGCCATCCATTTCCGGCATTTGCAGATCCATAAACACAATGTCGAAATCTTGCCGCGCCAGCGCCGACAGGGCATGCAGGCCATTGTTGGCGGTGTGCACACTGCAGCCGAGGTTTTCCAGCATTTTGACCGCCACCCGCTGATTCACCGGATTATCTTCGGCCAGCAAAACCCGGTAATGCTGGCCATTAGCCGCTTGCGGCACCCGTGGGGCAGGCTGCGCGCTGGCGGGGTCGGCCACTTGTAGCGGCAGGGTGAAGCTGAATTCGGCGCCTTGGCCGGGTTGGCTGCTGGCGCGGATTTCACCGCCCATCAGCGTGACCAGCTGCTGGCAAATGGCCAAGCCGAGCCCTGTGCCACCATAACGGCGCGAGGTGGATTCATCCAGCTGCGAAAAGCGGTTAAACAGCTGCGGGATTTTCTCGGCCGGTATGCCAATGCCGCTATCGCGCACGCTAAATTGCAGCGTGCAGTGGCTGGCACTTTGGCTGGCCACGCTGATGCTGAGCTGTACCCCGCCGGTGTCGGTAAACTTGACTGCATTGCCGACCAGATTGAGCAGCACTTGCCGCAGGCGTCCCGGGTCGCCGCGCAGGCGGGCGGGTACGCCTGGGGCCAGCTCGGCCTGATAGTGCAGGCCTTTTTCGCGGATGCGCAGCGCCATCATCGAGCCCAGCTCGTGCAGCACCGTGGCCAGCTCGAAATCGATCTGCTCCAGCGCCAGATGGCCAGCTTCGATTTTGGAAAAATCCAGAATATCGTTGATCACGCTCAGTAGCACATCGCCGCTATAGCGCACGGTATCGGCGTATTCGCGCTGCTGGGGGCTGAGCTCGGTATCGAGCAGCAGCCGTGTCATGCCGAGCACGCCATTGATCGGGGTGCGGATTTCGTGGCTCATATTGGCCAGAAACTGGCTCTTGGCCTGATTGGCGGCCTCGGCCGCTTGCTTGGCGTGTTCAAGTTGCAACTGCACTTGTTTTTGCGCGGTAACATCGGTGGCGATGCCATACCAGATGGTGTCACCCTCTGGCGTGCGCTCGGGCTTGGCATGGCCCTCAACCCAGATTTCACCCTTCACAGGGTGGTTGACCCGGTAAATGGTATCCCAGTGGCTGAGGGTTTCCAGTGCCTGCATATAGCTGGCCACCACGGCGGGCAGATCATCCGGATGCACGACTGCCAATACCCGCGAGGCATCGTTGGCCACGTCTTCAGGCTGCAGGCCGTAAATATCCTCGATGCCGGCGCTGGCATACAGATAAGCACTGCTGCCATCGAGATTCATCCGGGTTTGGAAAATCAGGCCGGGGACTTCCTGCCCAATTTTCTGAAAGCGTTCGTGCAGGCGTTTGCGCTCGCTGCGCGCTTGCTGGCGCTCGAGTGCGGTTTCTACCCAGCGGGCCACCAGCCGTAAAAAGCCGACGTCGATTTCATCGAAGAGCCGGCTATACACTTGGGGCGAAGAAAAACTCAGCGTGCCATAGCGCTGGCCCGCAACCCGCAGCGGTACGCCGATGTAAGCTTCTAGCCCGAAACGCCGGTAGCAGGGCGCTTGTGACCAGCGTGAACTGCCCATGGCCGAAACGCTAAACACATCGTTGGTTTCCAGCGTGAGCTGGCAGTAGGTTTCGGCCAGCGGATAATGCGCGGCCAGCTGCGGGGTTTGGCCATCCAGATAGGTGGCCACCACGCGGTAATCTTGGGCGGTAATTTGGCCGATGGCGCCAAAGGGAAGGCCAAAATAGTCCACCCCCAGCTGCAAGGCGGCCTGCATCAGTGCCAGATCATCATCGCCGGTGAGTTCGGTAATCCGATAGAGTGTGGTCAAGGCCATTTGTTGCCGCCGCTGGCTGGCCTGTTCGGCGGCGGAAGCGGCCTTTTGCCGCTGAAACACCAGTAATTGCGCCAGCGTGGCCAACAGCGGCGCCAGTTCATCCAGCTGCAGTGGCAGCAAATCGTGCTCTTGCACCGCCAGCAGGGCGATGCCTTCCAAATGGTTTTCACGGTGCAGGGGCAGAGCCAGCCAGCGGGTGCCGGCTTGGGCCGCCAGCCAAGCCAAGGCCGGCTGATTCAGCGCCTGTAGCTGATCCAGCGAGACCCAGCAAGGTTGGCAGCGATGTAGGCGCTGCCAGTCTTCGCAGGGGAGTTGCAGTGGCGCCAGTGCCGCAGGTTGGCTCAGTTGCGGCCCTTCGCTAATGGCCAGAATGCCCAGCGCCCCATCATCACGCAAGCTGGCCAGCAGCCCGCCGCGCGCCGGGGCGAGTGGCAGCAGCTGGCGCAAGGCTTGTTGCCACACGGCGGGCGCAACACTGTCGGCCAAAAAGGCGGACTGAGCCTGCAAAATAGCGGTCAGAATGGCGGGATTCACGCGGCTGTTACAGTACATTCAAACGGGATAAGTTTCAGGATAGCGGAATGCAGGCTATCACCCAATGAAAATTGCTGTTTTGCCACGGCGCAAAGCGAGTTGAACTACTGCAGGCTGGCGCGAAATTCGCGCATTAGGCGCTCATATTCGCCATTGGCTTTGATGGTACGCAGGCCTTCTTCGAATAGCTCGGCCAGCTTTTGCCCATCGGGGTGTTTCTTGCTAAAGCCGATATAGAAGCTGGCCTGATTCACCAGCCCGACTTCGAGCAGCGCGCCTTTGAAGGCCGGGTTTTTCTTGAATAGCAGTTTGGCCGGGGTGGTGTTGATCAGGGCGTAGTCGATGCGCCCGCCCGCCAGTAGTTTGCGTAGCTGGACTTCATCGCTGGGGGAAATATCTTTGCGGATGCGGCTATCCTGCATGATTACCGGCGGATAGGTGTAGCCATTGGTGGCGCCCACTGCATGCCCGGGCAAGTCGGCCGCGCTTAGGCCAGTGCGATGCGGGGCGCGGGCGAAGATCGATAGGCCTTCCTGAAACAGCGGCGTGCGGTGAAAGTAAAAGCGCTTGGCGTTGTCGCTATTGATTTCAATATCAAAACAGCCCAGCGCCTGCCCTTCCTCGGTTTCGCGCAGGCAGCGGCTAAAGGGCACCGCCCGATAATTGACCTTGATTTGCTGGGTGGCAAAGGCGGCGGTGATGATTTTGGGCGCCAGGCCCTGAATGCCCTCTTTGCCCCGCTCTACATAAGAATACGGCGCCCAATCATCTTCGGCGTTCAGGGTGATGGTGGTTTGGGCCAGTGCTGGCATTGCCAGCAAGAGGGCCAGCAGCAACAAGGGCATGGCGGCGCGCAGCAGAATTATATTTACCGTCAGCATGGCTGCTTACGCTGGGGCTGGGGTAGCAAGACGGGCGCTGAGACGATAAACGGCGGGCGTGTGGGCTTTCCTACATGCTGTGCTGGCGCGGTGAAAAATCCCTGCAAGCTGGCGTCGCTGATTTTAGGTCAAGCTGTTTGACTGGCTTTGTGGCTGCACTGTGTTTGACTAGGGATAGCCACAAACGACAGCGCAGGGCTTTTCAGGCATCATCAACTGACCATTTTTTAATCAAAACATAGGATGCAGCCCACGTAATGAGTACCTCTTCCTCCCCACCCACCTTGCGGCGCAATCTGAAAGCGCGCCATTTGTCGATGATTGCCATCGGTGGTTCGATTGGTACCGGGCTGTTTGTGGCCTCGGGCGCTACCATTGCCCAGGCCGGCCCAGGCGGTGCGATTGCGGCCTACCTGCTGATTGGTCTGATGGTGTATTTCCTGATGACGAGTCTGGGTGAGCTGGCAGCCTATATGCCGGTGTCGGGCTCGTTTGCCACCTATGGTGCGCGCTTTGTCGAGCCGGGCTTTGGCTTCGCACTGGGCTGGAATTACTGGTACAACTGGGCGGTGACCATTGCAGTCGAGCTGGTAGCGGCGCAGCTGATTATGGCGTTCTGGTTTCCCGATGTGCCCGGTATTTACTGGAGCGCCGGCTTTCTGGCGGTGATGTTTGCATTGAATTACATCTCGGTGCGGGGCTTTGGTGAGGCCGAATACTGGTGCTCACTGATCAAAGTGGTGACGGTGATTGTGTTTATCGCCACCGGCCTGTTGATGATTTTTGGCGTGATGCACGGCGGTGAGCAGGGCGGCTGGCATAACTTCACCCTGGGTGAGGCGCCTTTTGTTGGTGGCCTGCCCGCGATGATCGGCGTGATGATGGTGGCCGGCTTTTCGTTTCAGGGTACCGAGCTGATCGGCGTGGCCGCTGGCGAGGCCGAAAACCCGCATAAAGCGATTCCGCGGGCGATCCGGCAGGTGTTCTGGCGGATTTTGCTGTTTTATGTGATTGCCATCTTCCTGATTGGTTTGCTGATTCCTTATACCGATCCCAAGCTGCTGAAAAACGATATTGCCGACATTGGCATGAGCCCGTTCACGCTGGTGTTCCAGAATGCAGGCTTGGCCTTTGCCGCCGCCTTGATGAATACAGTGATTCTCACGGCGATTATTTCGGCCGGTAATTCGGGTATGTATGCCTCAACGCGGATGCTGTTTACCTTGGCCCAGCAGGGCTTGGCGCCCAAGATCTTTGCCAAGCTGGCGGGCAACGGTGTGCCGCGCAATGCGCTGTATGCCACCACGGCGGTGGGTATGCTGTGTTTCCTGACCGCGCTGGGCGAAGATAAAACCGTGTATCTGTGGCTGCTGAATATGTCGGGCATGACCGGTTTTATTGCCTGGCTGGGGATTGCGGTGAGCCACTATCGTTTCCGCCAGGGTTTTCTGGCACAAGGCCATTCGCTGGATGAGTTGCCGTATCGCTCGCCGTTTTTCCCGTATGGCCCGCTATTTGCGTTTAGCTTGTGTGTTCTGGTGATGTTGGGGCAAAACTATCAGGCCTTTGCCGCCGGCAAGATCGATTGGCTGGGCGTTACCGCGACGTATATCGGGATTCCGCTGTTTCTGGCGATCTGGTGGGGCTATCGCCTTAAACATAAAACCCGCCTGGTACGCCCGGAAGAAATGAGCTTTGAAGATGCGCGTGAAGCCTTGCTGCATAGCGAGAAACGCTAGGGTATATCGATCTAGGTATTATATTGAATGCTCTGTAGGTTAATACAGCCTGGTGGTATGTCAGAGCAAGCTAATAAAAAAGCCCGCAAGCGCGGGCTTTTTTATTGGGCCGGCCCAGAACGGGCCGGCACGGTTTACTTCAGTTTCAGTGGGCTTGGCAGGGTGATCAACATAAATTCGTTGTCATCCGGCAGCTTGGTGCCCATGTGGCGGCCCACGCTAAATGGGTAGTTGTTGTCGTTGAGCACGCCAAGGGTGTTTTCATCGATCACCACCACGTCTTCGATGGTGACAAACGGCATGGCAAAGACGCCACCCAGACCGATATCGCCATTGCTGGCGGTGCCGCTGATGCCTTTTGGATCTTTAATGTCCATCAGGTTGACCAGTTCGGTTTTCTCAACGTAATCACCGGCTTTGCCCAGCTTGATCTTGAAGAGCTTTTTAAAGCCCGTCAGATCGCCAGTGCTGTTATCGCGCTCGATAATGATGCCTTCTTCGGCGTTAAACAGGATAAAGTCGCCGATATTGGTGCCTTTGGCGTCCAGCTTGTACTTGAAGGTTTTGCCGGTGTATTTACGGCTGGCGATATCAAATTCGCTGATCAGCAGCGTTTTATCATCGTGGCCAGTCAGCGGTTGTTCCAGCAGCGGGTAAAGCTTGCTGCCATCGCTTGAGAGCGCCATACCTTCAAAACCACCAGATTTTTTCGCGCGGAATGGATTGCTGGTGGCGGTGCTGCGATACGGCCAATACAGGCCGGCCATCCATGGTGTGTTTTTGCCGTTTTCATCCTGCATATTGGTGCCGTCATCGGTATTGGCCGGATCTGGGTAGATCGGGAAATCGCCAAACAGATACACGGTACGAATGGCCGGGAATTTCTCTTGTACGCGCAGCAGGGTGCGGAAATCGAAACTCTGAATGTCGGCACGGGCTTCCATCTTGTTGTCGACAATCACCTTGGCCAGCGTGTCGGCCATTTGCTCAAAGCCCACGGTGCGGTCTTTGTAGACTTTATCGTGGTTGTCCTTGTCGCTGCGCGGATTGATCTTGGTTTCGATGTTAAAGCGGACGGTCTTGGCGTTGGCCACGCGTTTGGCCGCATCCGGATGGGTTTTGCCCGCGCCGGTGCTGTAGTAGTCGATATAGGCCGTAACCAGATCGAAGATATCCTGCGTTTTCGGCAAGACATACGGGCTGGTGTAACCCTTGGTCGTGGCCAGTGCGGCCGAAACTGGCGAGAGTGCTACGTCGTTGCTCTGGTCGGCACCGCGGAAGACTTTATCGCAGATATAGTCGGCCTGGATTTGCGCCAGTGTCAGGTCTTTGATCAGCACTTCTTGCTTGATGTCGTTGTACGGCGTGCCATCGGTGCGGCGGCATTTCTGGGTTTCGATGTAGGGGTCGTGCTTCAGTACAGAGACGCCATCTTTGGTGATGCCCGAATCGGTTTCCAGCGTAGTCATCAGATTATCCAGCGCGGCCTCAAAGGCGGGCAGGGTGTTTTCTGGGCGCAGATTGCGCGCGCCACGGTGGCCTTGGGCGTCAAATTTGGCCGGGTCGATCAGGCCGTCTTTGGTCAGGTAGTCGCCCGGCACGCCGTCTTTATTGGCATCAAACTCTTTCACCGCCGCCAGCAGCAGATCGGGGCGATCAGAGATAATGCCGCTCACGCCGGCTTTCAGAAGCTCGGTCATTTTGGCTTTATCGTTCACCGTCCAGGTCACCACCTGATAGCCAGCGCTCTTGAGCGAGGCAACATCAAAAATCTCGCTGGTGGCTGGGGTGAGGCCCGGTTGCGGGTTTTTGCCGCGGGCGTAGTGGGCGTCCGGGCTGGATTTCACGCCATTGGCGTCGTATTTCAGCTGCACAAAGTACGGCGAGAACACCGGCGCGCGTTTGGCGCCAAAGCTCTGCGCATGGGCGCGTACGGCATTCATGATGCGTACCGCGCTGCCTTCTTCGCTGTATGGGTTTTGCGGCGAGCGGATTTCCTGGCCGGCGTTTTCGCTATCCATCAGCTTGATTGGTGCTTCCAGCAGCACGCCATTGGCGTCGGTGTGCAGCAGGAACGGCCCAAATTCATCGCCAAACCACAGCGTGCCATCCGGGGCGCGCTGCATCGATTCGATATCAAAGTCGGCGCCGGTGAGTACGCGCTCTTTGCTGAATTGATTGGTGATCGCAAATGGGATCAGTTTATTCGGGTCTTTCAGCTCGATGAATTTCTCGGTCTTGATGCTGCCATCGCCGCCATTGGCGGTTTTGAAATTCGGGCGAATGGTGTACACGCGCAGATTAAAGTCAGCCGAGTTTTCGATGCTGCCGTAGCCGTTGTCGGCCATCACCAGGAAGCTGCCATCGGCGTTTTTCAGAATCGCTGAAAAGCCTTGTACCGGCTGTTTGGCAAACGGCGCGCTGTGGCCGTTAAACAAAGTTCCGCCCAGATACTGGCCCGAGATCGGGCCATCGGCGAAAGTGGCGGCGGGCAGGATCGCGCGGCCGCTGAGCGTGGGCGCGGTGACGCTGCTGGTTGGAGTTTGCAGTTCGCCACCGCCGCACGCGGCCAGTAGCAGGGGAAGCAGGGCCAAGCCAAAAAGGCCGGCGCGGGGATGGGCAGACATATGCACCTCGTCATCAAAAAATGCCGCGAGCATAGAGGGCGCAGTTTTCAGGCCGTTTGCAATTACGCGACAAAGCGATGACGTCTAGATGGCGAAACGATTAAAGGTATCTGCTGCAGAGGTATAGCTGGAATAGGCTACGGTGATATACGTCACTGGGGTATTTGATTGGGCGACGAAAGGTAAAAATCCTTGACCTGATTCTGTGCGGCGCCCACAGCACAACGGCCCGCCGCAGCGAGCCGTTGTTGGGGGTGAAGCGCCAGACTTAGTGATGGCGGTGCGGGCGAAAGCGGATCGGGTCGATACTCATCTGGCTCAGATACATCAGGCCAATATAAATGCCGCCAAAAATCAGCATCCAGCCCAGCGGCAGGAGTAGCAATACGAGGCTGATTTCGCGCAGATCAAAGGCGCTGCTGAGCACGCCATACCCCAGTAAGCAGGCGATCCCGAGCAAAATCGGGACGGCACACATTTTCATTGAGAGCTGCATTTCGGTATCCCTTGTCTTGATTGATCATGCTGTTTGAATTTCAGTAAAGACAAGAAAATCATTTCGGCCTAGTGGCCACCGCCCGTCGCGGGCTTGGCTTGCTTTTTGCGCGGCAGGGTATCGCCAGCCGCCGCCAAGCCCCGCCGATTTCGCCCACCGATACCGTACCGAGGTATGGCTTATCAAAACTTGAATGTAAGCCGACGAGTGGTGACGCTCAACGGCAAACGCTCGCGCGGCTGAAAATTAATCTATGGGTATGTTTTCAAAAGCTATTTTATGCAAAGGCTGGGCGTATATACAGGGTATAGGTATTTGATATTTGGGTTTTTGCTTAGCCTGCAAGTTGGCGCTTGCTGACTAGCGGCACCGACCGAATTTGTCATCGTTTCGTCATCGCCGCTGCGTAATATTGCAAGCAGATTTCATTTAACGAGGTGGGTATGCAGCAATGGGCATGGATGCTGGCGGCAGTGCTGGCAAGTGGGGCGCAAGCGGGCGATGCTTTTCGCGCCGAGAGCGTCAATCATCCACAGGTGGCGGCGGTAGAGCGCTATGCGCTGCAAAGCCCGGCCAAGTTCAATCTGCCGTACAGCGGTGCGTTTGCCAGCGAATTCCCGCAGGGGCTGCCGTTTGCACCGGGCTCGGGCCTAGCGTTTAAGGGCAAAGATGCGCAGGGTAATTTGCTGTTCTGGTCCACCGGTGATCGCGGCCCGAATGGCGATGCGCCGCGCGTGCAAGAGGGTGGCAAAAAGCTGGAGAGCAAGATTTTCCTCACCCCGGATTACCAGCCCCGTTTTGCCCAGATCAAGCTGGTGCGGGGCAAGAGCGCCAGTGTAATCCAGAGCCAGCCGTTCCAGTTTGCTGAAGGCCCGGCGAGCGGTTTGCCACTGCCAGCGGGCACGGTGGGTGCGACCGGTGAAGTGGCGCTGAGCGACACGCTGGCGGTGCTGCCGGCGCATCCGCGTGGGGTAGATCCAGAAGGCATCGTGCCTGATGGTAAAGGTCATCTGTGGGTGGTGGATGAATATGGCCCCTTCCTGCTGAAAGTGGAAGCCAAAACTGGCAAAGTACTGCAACAGCTGGCCCCGGGCCGCGGCCTGCCCGAGGTGCTGCAATATCGCCAGCCGAATCGCGGCTTTGAAGCCGTGGCGCGCACCCCCAATGGCAAGATCTACGCCATGCTGCAATCTACCCTCAATATCAATGGCGAAACCAAACACAGCGCCGGCATTATCCGCTTGCTGGAGCTAGACCCGACCACCGGCGCGACCCGCATGCTGGGCTACCCGCTGGATAGCGCCGCCTACAAGAAAAATGGCGATGCCAAAATCGGCGACTTGGTGGCGCTGGATAATCAGCGCTTCGTGCTGGTGGAGCAGGGCAAAGGCAAAGATAAACAGATGCGCAATGTGCTGTATGTGATCGACATTGCCGGCGCCGAAGCTTTGCCGCAGCTGGAGGGCAAAGAGGCCGAATACGCTACCGCCGAGCAATTGGCCGGCCTCAAGCTGATTCGCAAGCAGCGGATGTTTGATCTGCGCGAAATCGGCTGGCAAGCCGAGAAAGCCGAAGGCTTAACGGTGGTGGATGGTCAGCTGGCGCTGATTAACGACAACGATTTCGGCCTGAAAGCCGAGCTGGCCAGCGGCAAAGATCTGGATGATGTCCTGATCAAAGATGGCCGGTTGCCCGAAGGCGAAGCGCTGCAGGTCAAAGCCACTAAGGAAGACTCCGAGCTGTGGCTGCTGAAACTGAAACAGCCGCTGAGCGCGTATTACCCGCAGTAAAATAGGGCGGCACCGGGCTGAGCTGAAATCAGTCAGGTGCCTTTACCTAGTTATGCGGCATCGTGGGTATTGGCTTGAGTGCTAATTAATATAGGGCGCACAGCCAAATACCCTACATGCCCATATAGCGGCCAGGGCGGTGATTGATGGCAATGACCAGATTCAGCGCCACTGCGCCCATGATCGACAGCAATAGTTTCTCGCCGCTCACCGTCATGGCGCCCGCGGCCAAAATACACAGATCAAACACCAGCTGGATATGCCCAGCGCGCCAGCCATGGCGCTGCTGCAAAAACAGCGCCATCACGGTTACCCCGCCCAAGCTGGCCTTGTGCCGGATCAGCATTAAAATCCCGATCCCCGCCAAAAGACCGCCAATAATGCTGGCAAACCAAGGCTGCAGCTGGCCAAATTGAATCCAGTGTGGCAGCCAATCGGCCAGCACCGACAGCATGGCGATGCACAGAAAAGTTTTGAGCGTAAATTCGCGCCCCAGCACGCGGTAGGCAAACAGATAAAACGGCAGGCTAATGGCGAAAAAGATCGCGCCATAGGCCCAGTGGGTGGCGTAATACAGCAAAAAGGCCAGGCCAGTAATCCCGCCAGTGAGCAAACCGGCGTGCTTGAAAAACTGGATGGCCAGCGCCATTAACAAGACACCGGTGAGTAAGCCTTGGGCGTCTTCCAGCCAGGTATGGCGTTTGGGCATGGTGATGCTCCACAGCAGCAAAGGTGCGGCACGATAAGGGAAATTCACGCGCGGCGCAGTTGGGTTTTTCCACAGTTAGTTGCACGCTAGCCTGCGTGCACCCAGCATTGCGGCAAATTCCCACTGCAACAAGTGACGAGCGGCATGGGTGGGGGCTTGCTACTAGACCAGTCGTCTAGTAGGATGGCGGCATGATGAAAACCAGCACCGACGATACCCGCAGCCATCTTCTGGCCACCGCTGAGCAAATTATCTTGCATAAAGGTTTTGCCGCCACCGGCTTGGCCGAAATTTTGCAAACAGCGGGCGTGCCCAAAGGCTCGTTCTATCATTATTTCCGCTCGAAAGAAGGCTTTGGGGTGGCGATGCTGGAGCGGTATTTTGCCGATTATCAAGCGCGCTTGGCACAGCAGCTCTCGCCCGCGCAGGGCAATGTCCGCGCGGCTTTGTTGCAGTATTTTGGCGGCTGGATCACCCATCAGCAATGCCAAGCTGGCGGCTGTCTGGCGCTGAAATTGGGCGCGGAAGTGGCCGATTTATCCAGCGCCATGCGCACCACGCTGGCTCAAGGCACGCAAGCCATCGAAGCCTTGCTGAGCGAAGCAATTGCTCGTGGTCAGCACAGCGGCGAGCTGGTGGCCAGCCAGCCGCCTAGCCAGCTGGCCAGCACTTTGTATAGCTTGTGGATGGGCAGCGCCTTGCTGGGCAAGATTCAGCAGAGCAGTGCGCCGCTAGAGCGCGCTTTGCAACAAACCGAATGGTTATTGCCGGCAGGGCCGGCCCAATAAACCGCGCCGGCCTACGGGCCGGCAGATGTTCCGTCGCCTCACGGCGGCTTTTTTTGAGTTTTAAACTAGACGACTGGTCTAATTGATTGACTGTACTTTGGAGATACACCATGAATGCCACGCTGGAACTGATGCACCAACACCGCAGTGTCCGTAGCTACACCGAGCAAGCCATTGAGCCCGCAGTGCTGGATGCCATTTTGGATGCGGCCTACAAAGGCCCAACCTCGATCAATGGCCAGCAAGTGTCGCTGGTGGTGGTACAAGATGCCGCCCGCCGCGCCAAAATCGCCGAAATCGCCGGTGGCCAGCCCTGGATTGCCCAAGCGCCGGTGTTTGTGACGGTAGTGATCGATTTCCACAAAACCAGCCAGGCTTTGGCCAAGCACGGTATCGAACATGTGATTCAGCAAAGCGTGGAAGGCTTTGGCGTGGGCGCGGTCGATGCCGGTATTGCTCTGGGTAATCTGATGACCGCGGCACGGGCGGCTGGTTTGGGCGTAGTACCTATCGGGGGTATTCGCCGTGATCCACAGGCGATGATTGATTTGCTGCAACTGCCAGCGAATACCTTCCCGATTGCCGGGGTGGTGATCGACCATGTGGCCACCGATAGCCCGCTGAAACCACGCCTGCCGCGCGCCAGCTTTGTGCATCACGAAACCTACCAAGCGGCCGATCTGCCGGCGCACATCGATGCCTACGATCAAACGCTGAGCGAATTCTGGCAAAGCATTGGCCGTGGCGATGGCAAACCATGGTCAGCCAATACCGCGCAGTTCTACTCGCAATTCTATTTCCCGCAAGTGGCCCCAGTGGCACGCAAGCAGGGTTTTGGGTTTGACCAGTAAGACATGAGCAAGTGAATGAATAAGGGGGTGTCTCGCCATAGGCCATAGATCTCGATGGTTTATGGGCAATACCCCTTTATGCTTGCCGCCATGGCCAGCGAATCGTGAGCCTCAGGCCGTGGCCAAGATCACTTTCTGCATGCAAGCTGCCGTGGAGCTGCTGTGTGACCAGTTGATAGACACGGGTGAGTCCCAGCCCATTGGTGCCTTGTCCAAATTTAGAAGTAAAAAAGGGATCAAAAATCCGTTTTACCTGTTTGGCCGCTACGCCATGGCCATCATCCTGATACACCAGCTCGATCTCATCCCCTACTTGTGCCCAGCTTAATTGCAAGCAACCCGCTTGGGGGCCACTGAAGGCGTGTTGGGCCGCATTTTCAAACAGCTGCCCCAAAATCTGCGCTAGTACCACCACTGGCACTGCCGTGTGTAGCGTGGCGCCATGTAGTTGCAGCTCGATAGTCGGGGGCTAGGCTGTTGAGTAGTTCGCCTAGATTTACGCTTTGCCATGGGTCACTCGCGGGCTGTTTGCTCAGATTGCGAAAGCGCTCGATCAACGCCACGACTCGGCTCAGATTGCGTTCGAGCGTGTCGCTGGCGCTGCTGTGCTGGGCGAGGAACTCGCTCAGTACCGATTTGGCCAGCTTGCCGCGGCTGAAGTCATCTTGTAAACGCTGCAGGTTGCTGCTGAGGATGCTGGCCGTGGTGACGCACACGCCCACGGGCGTATTCAGCTCATGCGCCACGGCCGCGACCAAAGCGCCCAGCGCATGGACCCGCTCGCCGCGTTCGAGCGCCTGTTGTAGCTGTTGGCGTGCATCTTCTGCCAGCTGGCGCTCGATGAGTTGTTGCAGCAAGCTGGCGCGAAATAGATCATCGCGGCTCCAGTTGTGCGGGAGTGCCGCGGGGCCCTTACCTTGACTGAGTACCAGTAGCCCGCATTGTTGTCGCTGCCGTACCGGCAAAAATAGCAGTGAGGTAATGGGCTGGCCTAGCAGGCGGGCAAATTCAGCCGCAGCTTCATGCAGGGTGGCACGCGAAAGCGGTAATGGGCTACTGAGTTGCGTGAGTAAACGCTGGGTGGCGGGAAATTCATCCGCGCGTATAGTTTTGGCTGCCAGGCCTAAGGTTGGCGCTTCGGCAGCAAGTATCGCTGCCGCTCGCTGGGGATGGTGAAGCCATTGGCCCAGCCATTCCACTTGCAGCAGTGGTTTAGCCTGCACTAATAGGTTGGGCAGTGCTTCTTCAAGGTGGATATCGCTCAATTCTTGTAGCGACAAGGTCAGCAGTTGTTCATGCGCATCTTGCTCGCTTAAATCCAGCGCTTTCATGTTGCGATGAACCGGTGCCAAGCTGCGCTTGAAATGCTCGGCATTGAGCTGTCGTTCCAGGTGCACCCAGTGCATCGCCTGCACCAGATTGCCCTGCCGCTCGTAGGCGTTGACCAAGGCGGTGACATAATCCAGCTGGCGCGCTAGTGAGCCGGTTTTCTCGGCGAGGGTGTAGGCACTCAGCAGACAGGTAATCTCGTCGCTTAGCCGCCCGCTATGACGAAAGAGCGTGGCCAGCGAATCGAGGCTGACACTTTCAAGCCACAGGCAATGAATTTGCCGTGAGAGTTCAATGGCCTGCTGCAGATTGGTTTCGGCGCTAGCGAGCTGAGTGAGTTCCATTTGCGCATGGCCAATATGCCAGTAGGCTTCGGCCACGTATTCACGGATGCGCCCCGCCTGCGCATGCGCCAAGCCGGTTGTGAAATGCTGCAATGATTCAGCCCATTGCTGATACTGCACACACATCACCCCGAGATTTAGTGCAAGTTTGGCGGAGAGGTAAACGCTACCGGCGGCAGCCACCGGTGCGCTGGCCGATAGCAAATAGCGACGGCCTTCATCCGGGTTTTGCAGCTCGATATTGGCATGGGCAAGGCCAATGCGGGCTTCAGCCTGTGTCTCGTGATCCTCGACCACGGTGGCGAGTTCGAGTGCCTGCATCCAGGCCTCAATCGCCTGTTGATAGCGGCCCTGAATCTGGGCGATTCGTCCCCGCGCCTGCAGTAGCCGTGCGCCTTGGGCGGTAAGCCCTAGGCGGTTGGCGGTCGCGATGCCAGCCTCGATTTCACCTTGGATCAGGTGGATCTCACCTCGTCGTTCATGAATCAGATAGCGCGCATAGCAGGCATCTAGGAGTAAATCATCCCGCCCAGCCGCCTCCGCTTCGGCGGCAAAATGCACTGCCAGCCGGAAAGCCAAAAAAGGATGCTCGCGAGAAACGCGATCAATGCGGGCGAGGGCGGTGTGCACGGCAAGTCCTTGCGCATCAGGGCATTTTAGTATGGTGTGCAGGCAGAGCATTCGCCGCTATCAGTGGCGATAGTCGGCAGAATGAACCGACGAAATGCAATTTGATTGCTGCGAGCCCAGACTTCTCTAGGTGAGCTAACCAAGGTGGTATACGTGCTCATAAAGGGCTATGGGCACGCTCACCATCACTGGCCTCGCTGTGGACAAGGTCTGCACTGAAACTTCTTTGCAACATTCACGTGTGGCTTACTTAGGTGAGCTGGCGTCACCTCTATACTGGTGCAACCTAGGTATCAGGCCATTGGCTTGGTTTATTTAGGAATGACGAATAAAACCAAGAAGGTACGCGCAAATGAAAACAGGAATAGCCCGGTTTGTATTGGCCGGCATGATGATCGGGGCTGTGCAGCTCGCCGCTGCTGCAGAGGCAGATTACAAAGTGGTAGGGTACTCAATCTCTTGGGGAGCCTATACCCGTAATTACATGCCCAGTGACGTAGACCCAACAAAGCTCACGCATCTGAATTTTGCCTTTGCCAATATTGAGGGCGGCAAGGTGGTGATTGGGGATGGCAATGTGGATAGCAGCGGTAAAAATAATTTCCGTCAGCTACGGCAGCTGAAAAAGAAAAATCCAAACCTGAAAACGCTCATCTCGGTAGGGGGCTGGACCTGGTCGAAACATTTCTCCGATGTGGCGCTAACCCCGCAAAGTCGGAAGGTGTTTGCTGATAGTGCGGTTGAATTTATTCGTCAGCATCAGTTCGATGGGGTGGATATTGATTGGGAATTCCCTGTCACTGGCGGAAATGCTGGCAATATCGAGCGCCCGGAAGACAAACAGAACTACACCTTGCTGATGACCGCCCTGCGTGAAGCACTAGATGTCGCCGGCAAGGCAGATAAAAAATCCTATCTGTTGACGACAGCGATTGGGCCGGGTGAGCGCTGGATTAAAAACACCGAGATGGGCAAGGTGGCGCAAGTGGTCGATTTCATGAACTTGATGGCGTACGACTACAACGGTGGCTGGAATAAGCATTCCGGTCATGTTGCGCCGCTATACCATGATCCAGCCTATACCCGCGAGAGTAACAGCCCGAACAATAACATCAGCAAAGTGGTGGAGATGCTATTGGCTGAAGGAGTGCCGAGCCAGAAAATTGTCTTAGGGGTGCCATTTTATGGGTACAGCTGGAAGGGTTGTAAGGCCGAAAATAATGGTGAGTACCAAGATTGCGCGGGCAAAGGTCGTGGGAGCTGGGAAGCAGGCAATCTGGACTATAGCGAGATCGAGAAAAAACTCGTCAATCAAGATGGTTTTACCCGTTATTGGAACGATGTTAGCAAAGTCCCATTTTTGTTTAACCCTAAAAGTGGCGAATTCATTACCTATGAAGACAACCAGTCGCTGGGTTTGAAGCTGGATTATCTAAAGCAGAAAAAACTGGGCGGTGCGATGATTTGGGAGCTATCCGGTGATCGCAAAGAGACCTTGTTAAAACAAATCAACCAAGCGCTGCGGCCTGCGAGCAAGTAAGCTCGCGTGCAGTGAAAAAACGGGCGCTAAGGCGCCCGTTTTTACTTGCTGAGATCACTACACCACCCAGCGCCCCTGCTGGTAGAGGTTCTCTTCCCCCAGCCATACCCCGCCGGCAATATCCACGAAGACATCGATGTGAAAGCGGGTGTCTTTGCGCTTGAATTGCGGTTTGTTGTAGCTGCCGTGTTTGGCGCCTAGCGAAAGGTGTACGCCGCATAGGCGCTCGTAGGTGCCAATATCGCTCACGGTGTTCTCGCGATCAAAGGCGCGGTTGAGCCCAAGGCCCAGTTCGCGCAGCCATACTTCGCCTTCTACTTCGCGGATCCGCGCCAGCACCGCGTCGAATTCGGGTGTGCTGTCTTCCACGGCCACAATGCGTCCGGCGGCCACTTCGATGGTGATTGGCGTGGCGGGGAAATTGCAGTGGAAGGTGGTATCGCCAAACACATACACTTGCGCGCGGCCATGCACGCTGGTGAGGTCAATGGCTTCGGTAAATACTTCGCCAATCGGAAATTGCCCGCCAATATTGTTCAGCTGCCGATAGTCGCCGACATTGAGCTTGGCCGGCTCGAGTGGGCCGTAATGCAGTACATCGCCGCGTGCACTGATCAGCCGGGCATGCGGGGCGCTGGCGATGCGCGCCTGCAGCGCCTGGCCGGTGCCCCGATAGTAGTCGGCATCGTAAGCCAGGGCGGCGATATAGCGCGGCGCCTCGGCGTTAATCATGCGGGCAAGGTGTACGTGTTCGATGACCTTCAGCCCTTGCGCAAAGAGCTGCACCCGCAGGCGATAGGCATCTAGCCGAAAATGTGTGGATTGAATCAGCACCACCAGCGCGCCAGCGGGCAGCGCGGCAAAACGGGCCAGCACTTCTTCGTTACTTACCGTGCTGATTTCCAGCCGCGGCGCTTGCGGCAAGGCGGCCTGATACGCGTCGGCCAGCAGCGGGGCGAGCGGGCATTCGGTATCAAACACGATCAGGGCGGGCGCGCCGGCCGGATGTTCAATCGCTTGTTCTACAATTTGCGCCACATGGCGCTGGGCCTGTTGACGATGTTCCGTGCTCAGTTCGCAATAATAAGGTGTGCTGCTCATGGGTATAGCCTGATTCTTTATTTAAATCATTGCCTCTGGGTTGATACCCATGTGGGGTATTTGGCAATGATAGATCGCTGCAAAAGCCCATTATCGCATGGGCTTGTGCAGCGATGTTTGCCTTGGCGCAGAACGGTCATGCTGGCTGCGCCGCCATGACCGATGCCGGGCAGGCGGTGCTTATTTCAGCTTGGGCAGCAAACCGGCCACAATCCCCAGTAGCGGCAAATAGGCCAGCGCCTGATACACCGCCACAATGCCATAGTGATCGGCCAGCCGCCCCACCAGCGCCGCGCCAAGGCCGGCGATGCCAAACGCCAGGCCAAAGAATAAACCGGCTACCGTGCCCACCTTGCCCGGCATTAATTCTTGCGCATAGACCAGCATGGCGGAGAACGCCGACGACATAATCAGTCCCACCACAAAGCTCAGCAACACGGTGCCGGCCAGCCCCACCTGCGGCAGCCACAGGGCAAAGGGCGCGGCGCCCAGAATCGAAAACCAGATCACCACTTTGCGCCCCAGCCGGTCGCCAATCGGTCCACCGGCCAAAGTGCCCAGCGCTACGGCAAACAAAAACACGAACAGCAGCAGCTGCGCCTGTTGCGGCGCGAGGGCAAAGCGCTCGATCAGATAAAAAGTGTAGTAGCTCTGAAAGCTGGCCATATACACAAATTTGGTCATCAGCAGCGTGAGCAACACGCCCATAATCCAGATGGTTTTCCCGCGGCTAAAGGGCATGGCTTTGGCCGTGGCGTGGCGGGTTTGCGCCCGGTGTTGGGCGGCAAACCAGCGGCTAATCCAGTGCAAGACGGCCATGGCCAGCAAGGCGGCGCCAGAAAACCACGCCAAGCTGGGTTGTCCGAGTGGAATTACGATCAGCGCCGCCAGCAAAGGGCCGCAGGCACTGCCGGCATTGCCGCCCACCTGAAACAGCGACTGAGCCAAGCCATGCTGCCCGCCCGAGGCCAAGCGGGCAATGCGTGAGGCTTCCGGGTGGAAAATCGATGAGCCGGTGCCCACCAGCGCAGCGGCCAGCAGCAACAGCGCAAAGGTGTGCGCTTGTGACAGCAGTAACAAGCCCGCCAGCGTAAAGCCCATGCCGACGACCAGGGCGTGTTGCTGAGGGCGGCGGTCGGTGATTTGCCCCACCAGCGGTTGCAAGATCGAGGCGGCGAGCTGGTAGGTGAGCGTGAGCAGCCCCAGCTGGGTAAAACTGAGGTGATATGTGCCTTTAAGCATGGGGTAAAGCGCCAGAATCAGCGATTGCATCATGTCATTTAAAAAATGCGCGCTGCTGATGGCCCCCAGAACGCGGTATTGGGTGCGCTGCGCGGCATCGCTAACGGCGGCACGCACGGTGGCGGCGGTGGTCATGGGTGTACTCCTGCGGGTGAATGAAAACGACAAGCGTCTTGCGCAAGACAAAGCCATCTTAGGGCGCTAAGCTATGTCTGTCGCACGCAAATATGACAAACACCATCGAGAAAACGACATGCTGGTTGAACGAGTTGGCCCCCTGCGGGCGATGCAGGGGGCCTTATTGCATGGCAAGGCCGCCGATCATCCACCCGGCTCTTCCACCCCGCGGCATTGGCATGAGGTGACCCAGCTGCTGTATGCCATTAGCGGGGTGATGCGGGTGATTACCCCGCACGGGCAATGGATCGTGCCGCCCAATCGCGGGATCTGGGTGCCGCCCGGGGTGTGGCATGAGGTGCTGATGATTGGGCATGTGGAAGTGCGCTCGCTGTATGTGCGACCGGATGCGGTGCCGGGCTTGCCTGCGGAATGTTGCGTACTGGAAATCACGCCGCTAATGCGTGAGCTGATTTTGGCGGCGATCAGTATTGATTATGAAGTGCAGCCCATGCCGCCACGGCAGCGGCTGATTGCCGAATTGCTGCTGAATGAAGTGAAATCGTTGCCCACCCTGAGTTTGCAGCTGCCAATGCCGGCTGACCCGCTGTTGGCCCCCATTTGCCGTGCGCTGCTGGCCGAGCCGGATGACGCACGCAGTAGCGAAGATTGGGCGAGCCACGCCGGGCTGGAAGTGCGCACTCTGCAGCGCCGGTTTCGCAAAGCCACCGGCATGACGTTGGGCGATTGGCGCCGGCAGGCGCGGCTACTGAATGCGCTAGAGCGGCTGGCGCAAGGCGAGCGGGTGCTGGATGTTGCGCTCGATTGTGGCTACAACAGCCCCAGTGCCTTTAGCGCGATGTTTAAGCGGCAATTTGCCTGCTCGCCTAGCGACTTTTTTGCTTAGGTCAGCGGTCCTGACTTGTTAGGGTATCGCCTTGTGGCCATTGCTGGAAAATGCCTGTGGAGGTATACCCTGGGTTAAATATCAGTTTTCGCCGCCTGCATGTATTTTTACCAGCCCTAGCCGGTAAAAGTCGCCTATTGCCCGCCCCGGGCGCGCGATATGCTTTTGACATTCTATTTTGTCTGCTCAGGAGGTGCCCTATGGCCCATGTTCTCATCATCAACGCAGCCAAAGCCATGGCGCATTCGGCGGGTGGCCTCAACAATGCGCTGACGGCGCTGGCGCAAGACGAGCTGCGTCAGCTGGGGCATCAGGTCAGCGTGACTGAGCTGGAAGCAGGCTACGAGATCGAGGCTGAAGTCGAGAAAATCTTGGCGGCGGATGTGCTGATTTACCAAATGCCAGCCTGGTGGATGGGCCCACCATGGACGTTGAAAAAATACCTCGATGAAGTCTTTACCGCCGGCCACGGCCGGCTGTATGCCAGCGATGGCCGCAGCCGCCACGATGCGAGCAAAAAATACGGCTCAGGCGGCCTGTTGGCGGGTAAACGCTATCTGCTTTCGGTCACCTGGAATGCCCCTACCGAGGCCTTTAGCGACCCAGTGCAGTTTTTTGAAGGGCGCGGGGTGGATGCGGTGTATTTTCCGCTGCATAAAGCCAATCAGTTTCTGGGACTGCAGCCACTGCCCACCTTTATGTGCAATGACGTGATCAAAGCCCCGCAAATCGAGAGCGATTTTGCCCGCTATCGCGACCATCTGCACGCGGCACTGCGCCAGCTCGGCTAATCCTAAGCCCGCGCTGTCGGGCTTAGTTGTTTCCCTAACAGGCTGCTGTCATAAATTGGCCTACACTGCGCGACTTGCATCGCCTTACTTCACCTTCGCGGGATGGAAAAGGCGCTGCAGTTCGCCGCAGAACGGCTACATTAAAAAGACCATCGCACCGCAAGGGGAAGCAGTATGTTTCGTTCCTTATTGGCCATCGTATTGCTGGCCATGACCCAATGGGTTCAGGCTACATCGCTGGAAAGCATCCAGCGCAACGGCACCATCGTGATCGGGGTGCGTGATTCGTCGCCGCCGTTCTCGCAAATGGATCCGCAAACCCGCGCCTTGCGCGGCTATGACATTGATTTCGCCCTAGGCATTGCCAAGCGCCTGAATGTCAAACCGATCTTCAAAACCCTGGAATCCAATGATCGCCTGCCGTGGCTGAAACAAGGCAAGGCTGACATCGTGATCGCCGTGCTATCGCGCACACCTGAGCGGGAAAAAGAGATTGATTTCAGCGTGGGTTATTTTGTGACCGATACGCGCATTCTGGCTAAGAAAGGTCGTTTCAAAAGCGATAAAGACTTGGCCGGTGCTTATCTGGCGGCGGTGAATGCCTCAACCGGCGCCAAGCTCTTGCGGCAAAACTTCAGCAAAACCAAGCTGGCCGAGTTTGATGATGTGCCGGAAACCATCAAGGCGCTGAATGCCGATATCGTGGAAGGTGTGGTGGACGATGCGCCAGTATTGGCCATGGCGCTGAACAAACTGCCGGAAGCCCAGCGCAATCGCTATGCGATTACCGATTTCGCCTTGGCACTGGAAGTGTATTCGGTCGGTATCCCTAAAAACGAGAAAACCCTGCAAACCGCGATTAATAATGCGCTGGTGGATATGGAAAACAGCGGCGAAGCGCTGACGATTTTCAACCGCTGGTTTGGCCCGGCCAGCAGCGCGCCGATTGCGCGGATTTTCAAAATCAATCCAAGCCGCAATTAAGCCTTAGCCAGTACTGATCGCCAGAATAAAAAGCCCCGCAGTGCGGGGCTTTTTTGTGGGCAGGAGTCGCCCGACTTGGCGCTATAAGCCCGCTCAGCGTGGCTTTTTCGCGCTACCGGCGGGTTTGCCCGCTGCTGGGCGTGGGCTGGCAGGTTTGGCGCCGGCCTTGTTGTTGGCTGGTTTGCTGCCGGCGAAGTTGCTGGCGGGGCCACCGGCTTTGGCCAGGGGCTTGCCAGCGATATTGCGGGGTATTGCCCCGGTGGTATTTCTCTGGTTTCCATTGGTGGCTTTACCCCGGTTGGGTATCCGGCCCACCGAGCCTGGGCCGCCGCCACCGCGGGCATTGCCTTTTGGCGCACTCATGCTTTTCTCGGCGGCGCTTTCTGGCGGGATCAGCTGGTGCTGCCCCGGGCCGATCAAATCGGCACGGCCCATATTGATCAGCGCTTCGCGCAGCAGCGGCCAGTTTTTTGGATCGTGATAACGCAAAAAGGCTTTGTGGACTTTACGGCGTTTTTCATCCCGAATGATGTCCACTTTTTCCGAGCTACGCGCAATGCGTTTGAGTGGATTGCGCTTGGTGTGCCACATGGTGGTGGCCATGGCCATCGGCGTGGGCGTAAAGGCCTGCACCTGATCGGGGCGGAAATTGTTTTTCTTTAGCCACAATGCCAGATTCAGCATGTCTTCATCGCTGGTGCCGGGGTGGGCGGCGATGAAATACGGAATCAGATACTGCTTTTTGCCGGCCAGCTTGCTGTAGTGGTCGAACATGTCTTTAAAGCGCTCGAAGGTGCCGATACCCGGCTTCATCATCTTCGATAATGGGCCTTCTTCGGTGTGCTCCGGTGCGATTTTCAGATAGCCCGAGACATGGTGGGTGACCAGCTCTTTCACATATTCGGGCGATTCCACCGCCAGATCGTAGCGCAGGCCCGAGCCGATGGTAATTTTCTTCACGCCCGGAATCTTGCGCGCTTTGCGATAGAGCTGAATCAGGCTGCTGTGGTCGGTATTCAGGTTTTCACAAATACCCGGGTAAACACAGGACAGCCGGCGACAGGAGCGCTCAATGGCCGGGTCTTTACAGGCCAGCCGGTACATATTGGCAGTGGGGCCGCCCAAATCGCTGATATGGCCGGTAAAGCCGGCGGTTTTGTCGCGAATTTCCTCGATCTCCCGCAAGATCGAATCTTCCGAGCGGCTTTGGATCACGCGGCCTTCGTGCTCGGTGATCGAACAGAAGGTACAGCCGCCAAAACAGCCGCGCATGATATTGATCGAGAAGCGGATCATGTCCCAGGCCGGAATCACTTGCTGGCCATAGCTGGGGTGCGGATTACGGGCAAAATACTGGTCAAACACGTAATCCATTTCATCCGTTTTCAGCGGAATCGGGGGCGGGTTAATCCAGACATCGCGCTCGCCATGTTGCTGCACCAGCGCGCGGGCATTGCCGGGGTTGGATTCCAGATGCAATGTGCGGCTGGCGTGGGCATAGCTGACCGGATCGTAGGTTACCGTTTCGAATGACGGAATCCGGATTACCGTGCGGCCGCGGATTTCCCGCCGCGCGGCCAGCCGTGCTTCACGTGAAACAATACGGATTGGCTGTGCTCCATCTTTGGGGGTATCGCTCTGCGCGCTTTGCTGGCGCTCGCTTTCATCGGCATACGGGTTGATCAGTGGATCAATCTTTCCGGGATTGTCGACCACGGAAGAGTCCATCTCCACCCAGCCTTCGGGGCGCCAGCCCTGCGGCACCAGAAAGGCCGTGCCCCGCACATCGCGGATCTCGCTCATTTTCTCACCAGCGGCAACCCGCTGAGTTACTTCCACCAGCGCGCGTTCGGCATTGCCATACAACAGTAGATCCGCCTTGCTGTAAATCAGCGCCGACTGGCGGATTTTGTCGCTCCAGTAATCATATTGGGCAATCCGGCGCAGGCTGGCCTCGATGCCGCCGGCCATAATCTGTACGCCCGGATAGGCCTCACGGCAGCGCTGGCAATACACGTTGAGCGCGCGATCGGGGCGTTTGCCGGCCACGCCACCCGCGGTGTAGGCGTCGTCCGAGCGCGGCTTTTTGTCGGCTGTGTAGCGATTGATCATCGAATCCATATTGCCGGCGGTGACGCCGAAATACAGCCGCGGTTTGCCCAGCTGTTTGAAATCTTCGGCGGAAGTCCAATCCGGCTGACTAATCACCCCCACACGAAAGCCTTGCGCTTCAAGCAAACGGCCTAAGAGCGCCATGCCAAAGCTGGGGTGATCGATATAGGCGTCGCCCGTCACGATGATGATGTCGCACTCATCCCAACCCAGCGCATCCATTTCCTTGCGGCTCATCGGCAAGAATGGGGCGGGCTGGCGGGCTTGCATGCCGGCCGGCAACTGGTAAATCGGGGTGAGGGGGGCTTGAACAGAACTCATGGCGACAACAAAACAGACTAATCGTGTATTGTCGCAGATTTGCGGCGCTTGCGGCAGCTAAATACTTGTTTTTTATCGGAATAGCGCGATATTTTGGAGCGAAAAGACCGTAAATTTTTTAGGGGTTTCGCCGCTTGGGCGAGTTTTTGCTTGCAGATCAGCCAGTTGCCGGGCGGATCACAACATGCGGGATGCGAGCAGGGCCAGCCGCTCGGCGCGCAGGACATCCGCGCGTTGCCAGTTACGTTGCGGGCCGAGATGTTCAAAGCAGATGGCCGCAATTAAGCGCTCATCTTGCCTAATCGGGAAAAATAACAGCGCCCCAATGCCTTGTGCAGCCAGCGCCAGCTCGCTCCATTGCCAAGTATAAAAATGCCGCTCGGCGGCGTGAGCGATAATGGTTTCCCCCGCGGCCAGCTGCTCAAGCAGCGGCGTAAACCGCGGGCGGGCTAAATCGGGGCCGCAAGGTAGCGGCAACCCGGCTTGGTTGTGGCGGAGTTTGCATTGCAATTGCTGCCCATCGGCAGCGAGCTGCCACCAGCTGGTTTGCCCCACTTGCAGCACCTGGCAGGCCACTTGGCATAGCCGGCTACGCGCTTCGGCGCTGGCGGGGCCGGCCAGTAAGGGGCTGCAAGCCAGATCAAGCAGCAGTTGATCTGGGCTTGGCGTGCTGGCCGTGAGCTCAGCCAGCGCGGCTAAGGGCTCGCGCTGGGTGGACTGGCTGATTTGCTGCTCGAGCTGCCAAGCGCTGTGCAGGGTGTAGTAGGCGGTGGCAAATTCATTGAGCTCGGCGTTGATTTCGCCGAGTAGCAATTGGCATTTGAGCTGCAGATGTTTGGCGTTGGCCTGTTTGGCGGCTTCGAGCGCTTGAAAACCCATTTGCAGCGCCTCTTTGGGGCGTTGCAGCCGCAACAGGCACTCGCTGCGTTGCAGCCGCGCCTGCCCTAGCGCCCACCAATAGCTGCTGCGCTCGGCTAGCGTGCAGGCGGCTTCCAATGCGGTTAAGGCTAGCGAATAGGCTTGTTTGTGCAGATACAGCCCGCCCACGCGCAGCAGGGCTTCAGCTTCGTCGTCGGCATGCTGCAGGCTGCGGGCGAGATCAAGCGCATGATTAAACGCCGCCAGTGCTTCATCCAGTCGCTGCAATTTTTGTAGATTAACGCCCAGATTGATTTTGGCCTGCAATAGCAGCCATGCATCGGCCACGGCCTCGGCACGCTGGATGGCTTCGCTGTGCAGGGCAATGGCGCGGGCCGGATCGCCCAGCGCATCGTAGATTTGCCCCAAGCCCATTTTGGCTTTGATCCACGGCACCACTTCTTGGGCCAGCTCGGCTACCGCCAAACAACGAGCCCAGTGCTGTAGCGCTTCTTGGTAGCGGGCGCTGGCGTACAGGGCCCGACCAATCAGGGTGAGTAAGCGCGCCTGCGCCGCCAGCAGATGCTGGCTTTCGGCCATTTGCAGGGCTTCGTATTGCTGATTGAGCAGCTGATCGCCATAGCTGATCTGCGACATCAGCTCCACAGTGGTGATCAGCCCGACGGCGTCATGCTCTTGCCGGCAGCGCAGCAGCAGGCTGTCGAGCTGGGCTTGCGCCTGGGTGCGGCGATTGTGCAGCTGGCCATTGATCTGGGCGATCAGCTGGCTAAATTCGGGGGTGGCGCTAAAGGGCTGCTGCAGCACTTGCATGACGAACACCGGGGAAGGAATGCTTCCCAGTGTAGCGCCTGAGCGCTAACTTGCCACTGGCATGCGGCGCTTGTTGCATTGCCGCAAAACTGGGGTAAGTTAGATGCCGGATCAAATACCCGTGCGGGTATGGCTCGCTAGGGTTTATACACTAAGGGCTACAGGTCTATACGTATGGATAGTTAGCGCTTAAACAGAATCGTCATGCCATCGCCAGTGGGCAGCATGCAATGCTCCACGCGCTGATCATCACGCAGCTGGCGATTGAATTCGTGCAGGATCGCTACGCTGCGCGGATGATGCTCCGCCGGTGTGGCGACGCGGCCATTGAGAAACATATTGTCCAGAATAATCAGCCCGCGTGGGCGCACCAGTTGCAGCGCGTATTCAAAGTAATTGGGGTAGTTGGGCTTGTCGGCATCGATCAACAAGCAATCATATTGGCCAGCGTGGCCCTCGGCCAGTAAGCGCTCCAAGGTATCAACCGCGCGGCCCAAGTGCAGCGTGGTGCGCTCGGTGATGCCGGCTTTTTGCCACCACTGCTGCGCTTCTTGGGTGAATTCTTCGCACACATCGCAGGCGACGACGTGCCCATCTTCCCCCATCGCCAGCGCTGCGGCGGTTGAGCTATAGCCCAGAAACGTGCCGACTTCCAGGTAGCGCTTGGCATTGATCAGCCGCAACAGCCAGATCAACAGGGCGCCTTGCTCGGGTGCGAGCGACATTTTGGCCACCCGATGATTGGCGGTGCTTTCGCGTAATTCGCGCAGAATCGGCGGTTCACGCAGCGCCATATTCAGGAAGTAATCCTGCAGTTCGGCCGACATCGAGGTGGTTTGAATAGTCATGAGGCAAGGGGTAAGGCAAAAAGCGGATTATACCCCAAGCCGCCGAGGCGACCGGCGGGCTGGGGCTTAGTGGCGGGTCGGTGCGGCTTGGCGCAGGCGCAGCCAGCACTTATGGGTTTCCAGCTCGCGTTCCAGCTTGCGCAGCTGGCTGGTGGCCTGCCGGGGTAATTGCAATGGTTGACCCTGTTCTTGATGCTGCGCGGCGATCAAGGCGTGCAACGCTTTGCGGTGCACGAGGGCCGGCTGGTAGCGGCCGGCATCGATGTACAGCTCGGCCAGCTGGCTATGTGCCTCGATGCTGATTTCTGGCCACTGGCCGGCCGCCCCGAGGCGGGCCGCTTCCTCTAGGCATTCTTCGGCCAGATCTTGCTGTTGTAATGCGCGAAAACTGCGGGCCAATGCCAGCATGACCCGCCCTTGCCCGGCAAGTTG
This sequence comes from uncultured Chitinibacter sp., assembly GCF_945957625.1. NCBI lineage: Bacteria > Pseudomonadati > Pseudomonadota > Betaproteobacteria > Neisseriales > Chitinibacteraceae > Chitinibacter > uncultured Chitinibacter sp. The sequence goes on along the minus strand of NZ_CAMFLP010000002.1, from coordinate 151,231 downwards.
TTGTAGCTGGCGATAACGCTGGTAGGCTTGGCTAAGTAACTCTTGCGCCTCTTCGTATTGGGTTTGGCGCAGCGCCAACAGGCCGCGCACTGTGAGGGCTTCGGCCGCCCAGGCGGGCGGCAGGCTGTGTTTGGCCAGCGCCTGCTCAACCTGCAGTAGCGCACTGGCGGCTAAATGATCATCGCCCAGCCGATAGGCCGAAGTGGCGATATTCAGATTGACTTCGCAATCGAGTTGCGCATCGGCTAGCGGTTGGCAAAGCTGCTGGGCGATTTGCTGGCATTCCATCGCCCTTACATCATCACCAAACGCCAAATGCACTTTGCCCACACCGATATAGGCACGGATACACCCTTCGGTGGCTTGCAGCTGGGTGGCGATTTCTAGCGCTTTGAGCCATTCATCCAGCGCGCGGAAGTAGTCCAGCTGGCTATATAGCCAGTTGGCCAGTTCATCATGGCACTGCAGTTGTGGATGCAGCTGTTGCTGGCGCTGATAGGCGCGGATGGCTTGCTGCATTTGCTCGCAGGCGAGGGGGACTTCGCCCAGCTGGTAGCTGGCGCGCGCCTGTAGTAGGTGCGTGAGCCCCAGCCATTCGCTTTGCTTAGCGCGGCGGATGGCTTTCAGGAGCTCAGGTGCGGCAGCTCTGACATACGCCGGATCGCTATCCAAGCGTAAATCCAGCTCGGCCAGCGTGTGGAGCAGATCTTGTGCCTCGCTCATGGGCGATCCTCATGCAGACAGACTCGGTTGCGACCGCCATTTTTCGCGGCATAGAGGCCCAGATCAGCGTGTTGAATGAGCTCGGCTGGGCGCATGCCCGGATGCCATTGTGCGCATCCCAGACTAATCGTGACCTTAAGCCCAGCGGTCACTTCGTTCCAAGGGTAATCGGCAATTTTCCGCCGCATCCGCTCGGCGATTTGCATGGCCTGGCCCGCATGGATTTTGGGTAGGGCTAGGACAAATTCTTCCCCGCCAAAGCGCGCCAGAATATCGGTATCACGAATCATGCCTTGTAGAAGCTGCATACCAGTTTGCAGTACTACATCGCCAATCTGATGCGAATAGTGGTCGTTAACCTGTTTGAAATGATCAAAGTCGATCATCAACAGACACAAAGGCAGGTTTTGCTCGGCGAGTTGCTGGATCAGTTGCGGTAGTTGTTCATCCAGCGCCCGCCGGTTGTAAACACCGGTTAGGGCATCTCGGTAAGCAGCGGTTTCCAGCCGCTCTAGCCGTTCTTGTTCCTGATGTCTTTGCTGACGTAGCTGGCGGATTTCCAGCTCGCTGCGCAGCAGTCGTAGTTTGATTTCGGCTTGCCGCAGGCGACGGCTGGACAGCGCCGCGAGGTTTTGCCGCGTATGTTGCCGAATCTGTTGTTGATAATGCTCGTGATAGCCAATGTGATGCATCGTGGCGCGGATAAAGTCGCCGCGCTGCTCGTACAAGGCGGATAGCTCACGGTGGATTTGCAAACGCTGCTGATTACTTTCGTGCGTTTCGGCCAGCGCCAGTGCCTGCGTTAACAGATGTTCGGCAGCGTCGCTTGCGCCTTGCTGGATTTTCAGACGGCCTAGGCTCAGCAGACTTTGGGTTTGCCCCCAGTGGTAGGCGGTGTGCTGGTTAATATCGTGGGCCGCCTGAAAAAACACCTCAGCGCGCAAATCATCGCCGCGGGCTTGATAGAGCTGCCCCAGATAATGGTTTACTTCCGCTAGCCAGCTTAAGCGCGCAGGTAATTGCAATTGATCTTCGGTGCGAAACAGTAGTTGCTCCGCCAAATCGAATTGCTGGCATTTTATCAATGTGGCGGCGAGATGCAGCTGGCTTTGGGCTTGTAGGTCGGCATCAGCGCTTAATTCGGCCCAATCGACCGCCTGGCTTTGGTAATACAGCGCTTCATTAAAGTGCTCGTGCTGAAAATACAGATTGCCCACGCCAAGAAAGCACTGCACAAAGCATTCGCGGTCATCAAAGGGCTGCGCCGCCTGCAGCGCCTTGCCCCAAAACTGCATGGCTAAACTGGCGTCTTGCTGATCAGCATGACAACGGGCCATTAGCTCAAGAATGTTGCCCAGTGTGTCTGGAGCCGCCAGCTGGCTGGCTTCCTGCAGATGAAGTAGCGTTTCGCTGGTTTGTTGTAATACCTGCTCGCAGCGCCCCAACAGATGCAGGGTCTCGCTCAGTAGCTTGGGCTCGGCATGCTGCCGTGCCTGTGGCAGGATTTGCAGCGCCAGACTCTGGCTATGCTCACAACAACTGGTGAAGTCCGCCTTGGCCTGCGCCAGCATACCGTGCAACGAGGCCAGCGAGAGGAGGTGAGGCGCGCTGCCTATGGGTTGAGCCACGGGCGAGCTCCCAGCTAGCTATTGAGCTGCTGCAGCAATTGCCGCAGCGTGTCTTCATCGTCGGCTTTCAGCATTTTGCTAACGATGGGTTTGATCCGGCCAAGCTCGGCGCCCAGTAATTGCTGTTTTACTTTCAATAATTGAATCGGCAGCATCGAGAAGCGCCGCAGCCCCAAACCCAGTAGCAGTCGGGTCAGGCTGGGGTCGCCGGCCATTTCGCCGCACATAGATACAGGTTTGCCGAGTTTGTCGGCGGTGCTGATGATGTGTTTGAGTAGTTGCAAGACCCCGGGGTTGAGCGGGTCATACAAATGGCTCACCGAATCATCATTTCGATCGACCGCTAGCGAATACTGAATCAGGTCATTGGTGCCGATTGAAATAAAATCGAGGTGTTGCAGGAATACGCCCACTGCCATGGCCGCGGCGGGGACTTCGATCATGCCGCCAAGCTCGATCTGCTCATCAAAGGCAATGCCTTCTTCGCGCAGTTGCTGCTTGATGTCTTCGATATGCTGGCGCGTTTGTTTGGCCTCGCTCAGCGCCGACAGCATCGGGATCAGCAATTTAATTTTGCCAAATGCCGAGGCGCGTAACAGAGCGCGCAGCTGGGTGCGGAACATTTGCGGCTCGGCTAGGCACAGGCGAATCCCGGTAAGCCCCAGCGCCGGATTGGGGGCTTCGCGCTCGGCCTGCCAGGATGGAATTTTGTCTTTACCCAAGTCAATCGTGCGGATCACGACGGGCTTACCCGCCATGGCTTCGGCGGCCGCTTTATAGGCGACAAATTGCTCTTCTTCAGTGGGTAGATCGTCTTCTTTCAGAAACAAGAATTCGGAACGGAACAGACCCACGCCGCTGGCGTTATTTTCTAGCGCTAGCTCGCAATCTTCAGGCAGCTCGATATTGGCCGAGAGATCCACTTCGGTGCCGTCATAGGTGACGGCCGGCTTGGTACGGATATCTTGTAGTTGCTGCTGTTTGATGAGCCATTCGGCCTGGCGGAACTGGTATTCGGCCAGCGTTTTGTCATCAGGATCAATAATGACGCAGCCTTTGATCCCGTCGACGATGATGAGCTCTTGCTCGCGGATAATCTGGTGCGCGGTGCGCAGTGCCAAGACGGACGGCAGATCCAGCGAGCGCGCCAGAATAGCGGTATGCGAGGTCAGGCCACCCACATCGGTGATAAAAGCCCGGTAATTGGTGTCTTTGAACAGCACCATATCGGCCGGCGACAAATCATGTGCGACCAAAATGCAGTCATCGCCACCGCAATGCAGGGCATGGGGGCCATGCTGATGGCCGGCCAGCGCTTTGAAAATTCGCTCCGTGACCTGAATGACGTCGGTGCGTCGTTCGCGTAAATATTCTTCTTCAATTTCGTCAAATTGGGCAAGTAACACATCCAGCTGCTGCTTAACGGCCCATTCGGCATTGCAGCGCTCGGTTTCAATGATGTGGCGCGGCTCTTTCGACAGGGTGTGGTCATTGAGCAGCATGATGTGCAGGCTCAGGAAAGCGCCCAGCTCGGCTGGCGCATTGTCCGGGATGCTGCCCCACAGCATTTCCAACTCTTTACGGGTATTGCGGATGGCCTCGTCAAAGCGTTGCAGCTCGGCGGCGATGCCATCGGCCGGGATGACGTAATGCACGATCTCGATATCGGTGTGCGATACCAAATGAGCATGGCCGATGGCAATGCCACCTCCCACGCCCAAACCGTGTAGGCTGATACTCATCCCTGTTCCTCCTGCTGGCGTTGCCGCCGGTTAGGCCAGCGCACGGGCTGGCGTGCCGGTTGCCACTCTGCAGGCGGCAATCCGGCGCAAGTCTGCGTTTATTCGCCTTCGCCGAAGCGATCTGCCACCAGCGCGGTGAGCGCTTCCAAGGCTTTGTCTTCGTCCGGGCCGCTGGTGTCGATCAGAATCTTGCTGCCTTTGCCGGCGGCTAACATCATCACGCCCATAATGGATTTGGCATTCACACGTTTCTGATTGCGGCTGATCCAGACTTCGCTTTGAAACTGGCTGGCCAGCTGGGTAAATTTGCTCGAGGCTCGCGCATGCAGGCCTAATTTGTTGACGATTTCGACTTCAAGCTGCGGCATAGTGTGTTCCTGCTTACAAAGGGTTGCCGGGGAGCATGTACAACACGCCTTCCAAGCCACCGGTGATGGCTTTACTCACGGCAATCTCGAGAGATTGATGGCTATACGACAGCGCCCGCACCAGCATGGGTAGATTCACGCCGGCGACGGCTTCGATCTTGCCGGCTTCGATCAGCCGGTTGGCAACATTGGAGGGCGTGCCGCCGTAAATATCGGTTAGCAATAAGATGCCGTCGCCATCATCCAGCTCGGCAATCAGTGCTTTGGCGCGTTGCAATACCTGCTCCGGGTCGTCGGCTTTGCTCACGGCAAGCTGGCCCAAATTGGGCAATGGCCGACCCATGATGTGCTGCGCACAGGTCATCAATGCCTCACCCATCGAATAGTGGGTAACGATGATTATGCCTACCATGAACCAGTACTTCCTTCTTCGTTCCCTAAAGCCTTATGGGCATTAGGTTTTCAGTCAATTAATGCATCATATAACTGTTTGCCTGATTCGAGCAGTAGCAAAAATGACAAACAGCCGCGCTGCAACACTGTGCCTACCTGTGGGCCAGCTGACTGGCCGTAGTATACGCAGGCCAAATTGCAATTTGCCGTCAGCCTAGCGCAGGCGGTAAATCCGGCTGGGGGCATCTAGCCATTTCAGGCGGGCTTGCATGCTCGGCGACAGATAGGCTTCCCCTTGCTCATTAATCACCAGTACATCGCGTACACCAAAGCGCTGTGCATACTGCCAGCTGGTGGCCAAACCACCGATGAACATCGGCTTGGTAGCAACATCGGAAATCGTGCCCGCGCTCTGGCTCGGGGGGGCAATAATCGAGACGGCTTGAATACCGTGGGCTGACTGGCCGGTGCGTGGGTCAATCAGGTGGCTGTGCCGCTCTTTGCCTTGCATAAAGTACCGCTGATAATCGCCCGAGGTGCCAATGGCTTCGCCGCTTTTGAGCTGTAACACCGCCATCGCTGAGGGTTTGCGCGGGTGTTGCAGGCCAATGCTCCACGGCTCCTGATCTTTTTTGCCCAGCGCTAAAACATTGCCGCCAATATTGATCAGGGCGTTGAGCACCCGCTGCTGGCGCAAATATTGCGCGGCATGATCCAGGGCCCAGCCTTTGGCAAAACCACCCAGATCAATCTGCACTGCCGGATTGCTACTGCTGATGCTGCTGCCTTCAATTTGCAGCGCGTCCAGCGTGGGGGCTGCGCTCAGTACGGCTTGCAACTGCGCGGGGTCAGGAGTGACCGGCGCAAAGGTGTCTTGGTGAAAGCCCCACAGCCGCACCAGCTCGCCCACGGCTGGATTAAACAGCTGATCACTCTGGCGGGCATATTGCTGGGCACTGCGCAGCATTTCGATGAGCTCAACATCCGCCTGCACGCTCTCTCCGCGTGCAATGGCAACGTTGAGCTCGGTGAGCTCGGAGGGCTGCCAAGCGTGCAGCTTGCGGTGTAGCCGATCCAGTTCAGCCAGCACGGCGCCGGCGTGTTTGGCGGCTACGGCTTCATCCAGACCGTAAATACTGATCTGCACGCGAGTGCCAAACACATAGCTTTCCTGCTGATACAGCTCGTTTTTACCGCAGGCACTGAGCCACAGGCACAGCAATAGCACCAAGCCAGCGCGCAGCAGGCGGGGCAGGTCTGCGCTTAGGCGCACCGGCGCTCCAGCGCATCGATGAATAATCCCGCCACATTGATGCCTGATTGCGCGGTGATTTCTTGAAAGCAGGTCGGGCTGGTGACATTAATTTCCGTCAGATGCTCGCCAATCACATCCAGCCCCACCAGCAGCAGGCCTTGTGCGGCGAGCTTGGGCCCCAGCTGTTCGGCAATCGCGCGATCACGCGGGCTCAGTGGGCGGGCAACACCGGTGCCACCGGCGGCCAGATTACCGCGGGTTTCGCCCGCCGCCGGAATTCGCGCCAGACACCAATCCACCGGAACACCATCAATCAGCAAAATGCGTTTGTCGCCGTCTTTGATGGCGGGCAGGTATTGTTGGGCCATCACTAGGCGACTGCCATTGTGGCTCAGCATCTCCAGTATGCTGCCCAAGTTCTTATCCTGATTGGTCAGGCGGAAGATACCCGCCCCCCCCATACCATCCAGCGGCTTAACGATCACATCGCCATGCTCGGCCACAAAGGCGCGAATATCAGCCATATCCTGGCTGACCAGCGTGGGGGCGATCAGCTCTGGGTATTGAAAGATCGCCAGCTTTTCATTCAGATCGCGCAGCGCCTGCCCGCGGTTGAATACCTTTGCGCCGTGCGCTTCCGCCAGGCTAAACAGCTGGGTGGCATACAGGTAGGCCTGATCAAAGGGCGGATCTTTACGCATGATCACCGCCGAGAAATCCGCCAGCTCGCGATCGACTGTGTCGGTAACCTGATACCAAGCGCCAGCGTCTGCCTCGCTCTGCAGTTGCAGCGCCTGCGCCCGTGCGCGCACCCGACCTTGGCTAAGGCGCAGATCATCACTCAGGCAAGCAAACACCTGATGGCCGCGCTGCGCCGCCTCGCGCATCATGGCGTAGGTGCTGTCTTTGTAGATTTTGAAGCCTTCCAGCGGATCGGCAACAAACAGGATATGCAGCTGGGCCATCGGGTGCTCCGCTTAGTTGGGTTCGGCTTCCAGTTCCAGCGCGCCAGCCAGCAGGGCCAGTCGCGCCACCACGCCGTAGGCGTAGAAGCGGTTGGCTTCGCAATCGGGCGAGCCATCGCAATCGGGGGTGGTCAGCGGGGTGGCAAATGCCAGCGGCTGGAAATGCATGCCCGGGGCGTTCAGATTTTCATCAATGCCGCGGCCGGTGTGTACGCGGTAGAAACCACCAATCACAAAGCGATCCAGCATATAAATCACGGGCTCGGCTACGCCTTCGTCGATGGTTTCAAAAGTCGGCACCCCTTCTTGCACGATCACATCGTGCACGGTGAGGCCTTCTTTAATTACCGACATTTTATTGCGCTGCTTGCGATTCAGATTCACCAGCTCGGCGCCGGATTTCACGCTCATAATGCCCATGCCGTAGGTGCCGGCATTGGCCTTCACGATCACAAACGGGGTTTGGTCGATGCCATGCTGGGCGTATTTGGCGGCGATTTTTCCGATCATCGCATCCACCGTGGCGGCCAGCTGTTCTTCGCCTTCGCGGGCGTGGAAATCCAGCCCATCTACATGCTCGAAATACGGGTTAATAAACCACGGATCGATATCAATCAGCTTGGCAAATTCGTCAACCACCTTGTCATAAGCACTGAAGTGGCCGGTTTTGCGCCGCACCGCCCAGCCAGCGTGCAGCGGTGGCAGCAGGGTTTGTTCAATGTTCTCCAAGATGGCCGGGATGCCGCCGGACAAATCGTTATTCAGTAGCACCACGCACGGATCAAAATCCGCCAGACCTACGCGATTGCCTTGGCGCACCACCGGCTCTTGCAGCAGGGTGCTGCCATCAGGCAGGGCTAATTCGGTTGGGGCGCTAATTTCGGGGCTAAGACTACCTACGCGGACCACCATGCCGGCTTGGCGCAGGATTTTCACCAGTGCCGCTACGTTTTGCAGGTAAAACGCATTGCGGGTGTGGTTTTCTGGAATCAGCAAAATGCGCCGCGCATCCGGGCAGTAGCCTTCCAGCGCCATCATCGCCGCTTGTACGGCCAGCGGGTGAAATTCCGGATTCAGATTATTAAAGCCGCCGGGAAACAGATTCATATCCACGGGCGCCAGCTTGTAGCCGGCATTGCGCAAATCCACCGAGCCATAAAACGGCGGCGTGTGCTCTTGCCATTGATTGCGGAACCAATGCTCGATTTCCGGTTGGGCATCGAGGATTTTGCGTTCCAGCTCCAAGAGGGGGCCAGTCAGGGCAGTGGTGAGGTGTGGCACGCTCATGGGCGGCTCCAGCGGCAGTGATGATTCGTCAGCATATGGGGGCCAAGCGGCCAATTACAAGCCGACCGGTCTAGGCGCGGCAGTTTGGCTTGAGGGTATAGGCTGGCGAGGCTTGTTGTCATTGATTTTGCTTAAGATACCTAGGCTTTTTTCGGTAAGTACTGGCGAATGTCGCTCAGGTCGATCGCTGGAATATGCCAGGATTTGCTGTTTTCCAGGTGAATCTGATCCAGTTGCTGGGCATAAAAGCCCACGCCATCGTGGTCTTTCAGCGCGGCGCAATAGCCGCTGGCCTGGGCATGAAAGCGGGCTTCGATATGCCGCATGCCATCTTGGCGCGCCAGCCGCAGGGCCCGCTCGATAATGTCCAGCGACATGCGCGGATTGCCAAGCAAAAAATGCACTTCGGCCAATTGGCCCAGCACATTGCATTCGGTCCAGTGGGCCGGAGTTTGCTCGATGGATTCCAGCGCCTGAGTCAGATACAGCTCGGCTTGATCCAGGTGGTAGCTCTTCAGGGCAATGGTGCCCAGATGCAGCAGGCATTCCGAAACAAAATGTTGCAGCCCATTAGCCTGGCTGAAATCGGCACAGGCTTGCAGGGTATTGATGGCCTCACCCATCTGGCCGGCGTGATAGAGATCCCAGCCCAGGCTCAGCTGCGCTTTGGCTTGCTGCTGCAGCTGTGGGTTTAAGCGCAATAATTGCAGCGCCGCGCGATGAAATTCCACCGCTTGTTCGTAGGCGTTGTAGGCGCTGCAGACATGGCCCAGCCCAATCAGCGCATCGGCGTGGGTGGGGCCGCAGTGGCGCAGGGTGCGGCACACCTCGATGCATTGCTTCCAGGCCGCCAGCGATTCGGCGTACAGGCCGCCGGTATAGTAATCGCGGCCGAGCCGCTCAAGGACGTCCATCGCGAGATGGGGTAAATCGTGGTGCTGGCAAATCATCAGAGCTTCAAGCAGACGTTGTTGATCGTCGCAGCGCACGCCCAGCTGATTGTGGGTGTTGGCAATAAACACGGTGGCCTGCACCAGACTGGCCATATCACCGATTTGCTGACTTTCGCGCAGCAATTGCTCGCTTAGCTGCAGCGCCTGTTCGGGCGCGCTATGCAGCAGGCGCTGAATATCGCGCAAACGTTGGTCAGCATTCTGGACTGTGCGGGTCATGGGCGTGTGGCGCTGCGGATAACGATTGAGCCTACGCAAGCCGCGCGGGCAATGCCAGTAGAATACTTACATTGACACGATTGGCGGTAAGACGGCGCACACGCCCGGCGCGCCCGTCAGATAAGTGGCTTAGAGCCAGCCTTTGCGCTTGAAGAACACATAGGGCGCGATGCCCGACATCACCATCAGCAGCAGCGCCAGCGGATAGGCCCAATCGTATTGCAGCTCGGGCATATGCTGGAAATTCATCCCGTAAATCGAGGCCACCAGCGTTGGGGGCAGAAACACCACGCTGGCGATCGAGAAGATTTTAATAATCTTATTCTGGGCCAAATTAATCAGACCCATCACCGCATCCATCAAGAAGTTAATCTTGTCGAACAGGAAGGCGCTGTGATTATTCAGTGATTCCAGATCGCGCAAAATTTCGCGCAGATCGTTTTCCTGCGCGGCGGCCAGCTGGCGTGAGCGCAAGAGGAAAGACAGCGCGCGGCGCGTGTCCATCAAGTCCAGCCGCACTTTACCGTTGATGTCTTCGTGGCCGGCCAGCTCGGCCAGCGCCTGGCCCATCAGCTCGTCGGTCATCTCGGCGCTATGGTCCAGCACGCGGCGGCTGACATCGTCGAGCTTGGTATAGATTTCTTCCAGCACATCGGCATCGTATTCCACCGCGGCATCGTAAATCGCCAGCAAAATTTCCTGCGCGCTGGCCACAAAGCCGGGCTGCACCCGCGCGCGCAGGCGGAATAAACGAAATACCGCCAGTTCTTCCTGCCGGATGGTGAGCAGACGGCCTTCATTGAGCAGGAACGATACGGTGACGTTCTGGTGTTCGTCCTCCGCGTGGGTGAGGAAAAACGAGCTGATGTGCACGCCATTGTCGTCGACATAACAGCGGGCGGATTCTTCCAAGTCTTTCAGCTCTTCATCTTCGGGCAGCTCCAGATGAAATACGCTCTGCACCAGCTGACGTTCATCATCCGTCGGGTCAACCATATCCACCCACAGTACTTCGGGGCGTGAGAGGTCTTCTGGCACCAGCGCCGGCACTTGAATCAGGCGGCCTGCAGAAAGGACAAAGGCATTGAGCATAAGAAGCGCCCCGTAATGAAGATGCAATCAATCAGCGGCGGCGATTATACGCCGCTTGCTCCGCTGCGACATTGCTTAAACCGGTAATCCTAATTATCGCCATCATTTTGTGCTTTTGCGCGTGCTACACTGCGCGCGCCAGATTGGCGCCAGTTCACCTTGCCCGAGTTTGCTTATGAATGTGACCACCCGCAAAGCCCAGGAAAGCCTGCAAGAAAGTCTGCAGCAGGTGATTCATCTGCTCGAACGGCACAAAATCGTCGAGAGCATGGTGCACAAGCAGGCCATGGCCAAGCACGATCTGGTCGAGCAACTGGTGCATCGGCAAAACGAAGCCGAGCTGAAAATGAAGCTGGCGCATCTGCACCCGGCCGATATTGCCCACATTCTGGAAGCCCTGCCGCCGGCCGATCGTTTAACGGTGTGGAGCCTCGTTGATGCCGACGACGACGGCGATATTCTGCTGGAAGTCTCGGATGCGGTGCGCGAACAGCTGCTGGCCAGCATGGCCCCGCACGAGATCATCGCCGCCGCCGGGCAGCTCGATACCGATGAGCTGGCTGATCTGGTGCCCGATCTGCCGCAGGCGGTGCAAAGCGAAGTACTGCAAACGCTGGATGCCGACGATCGCGCGGAAGTGCAATCGGCGATGTCCTACACCGACGATCAGGTCGGGGCGCTGATGGATTTCGACATGGTCACGATCCGCGCCGATGTAAAGCTGGAAGTGGTGCTGCGCTATTTGCGCCGCTTTGATGAGCTACCCACCCATACCGATAAGCTGTTTGTGGTGGATGATGATGAGATCATCAAGGGGGTATTGCCCCTGAATAAACTCCTGGTGAGCGATCCAGATGCATACGTGGCTGGGGTAATGGCCAGCGATGTGGTGATCTTCCAGCCGTTTGATGATGTGGGCGCCGCGGCGCAGGCCTTCGAGCGCTATGACCTCGTTTCCGCGCCGGTGGTGGATAGCAATCACAAAGTGATTGGCCGGATCACCGTCGACCAGATGGTGGATGTGATCCGGGAAGAATCCGAAGCCGAAGTGCTGTCGCTGGCGGGTTTGAAAGAAGAAGACCTCTTTTCCAGCGTGGGCAAAGCGGTGAAAAACCGCTGGCCATGGCTGGCGATCAATATTTGTACCGCTTTTGTGGCTAGCCGGGTGATTGGCGCCTTTGAAGACACCATTGCCCATCTGGTGGCGCTGGCTGCGCTGATGCCGATTGTGTCCGGCATTGGCGGCAATACCGGCACGCAAACCACCACGCTGATTATCCGCGGCCTGGCGCTGGGGCAAATTACCACCAGCAATTCGCGGCTGCTGGTGGCCAAAGAGCTGGGTATTGCCGTGATCAATGGCCTGGTGTGGGGCGGAGTGCTCGGCGTGATGGCCTGGGCGCTGTACGGCCAGCTCTCGCTGGGCCTGGTGATGATGGGCGCGATGATGTTGAATCTGCAGGTGGCGGCGTTGGTGGGCTTGTTTGTGCCGCTGACCATGCAAAAACTTGGCCGCGATCCGGCCTATGGCTCATCAGTGTTGATTACCGCCATGACGGACAGCCTGGGCTTCTTTATCTTCTTGGGCTTGGCGACGATTTTCCTGATGTAAAGCGGCGCTAGGAATAAAAAAAGCCAATGGGTAAACACCATTGGCTTTTTTGTTGGCGTGACGATCGCGCTTAGCGGCAGCGGGCCTGCTTGGTGGGCCACGAGAGCAGATCAAAAGTGACTTCGCTGTCGCTAGTCTCAGCGGCGGGTACGCGCAGATCAACAATCTGCAGGCATTGCCGCCATTGGCCCTGCCGCCCAATCACGCCATCTGCCGGCAGCGTTTGCAGGCCGCCTTGGCCATCACTCAGTTGCAGTGCGCCATCGCGCCACACCAGCTGCTGCTGTGGGTTGAGTGCTACGCCGCTGGTGAGATTGCGGCCCAGCAGCCAGCGTGGCGGCTGGCCATCGCGGGCTTGGCCTTCCAGCGTGAGCCAGTCTTGCGGGCCTGCCGGATGTGCGCGGCGCGCCAGCGTGGCGGTGAGGCCTTGCGGGGCCACGGCCCAGCGGACGGGCAGAGGACTGACTTCCATACGTTGCTCACCCACCTGCACCTGCAGGCGGCCCTGGCGTTGTTTGAACTGCCGCAATGGGCCGCTGAGCTGCTCGCCCATTTGCAGCGTGCTGTGTACTTGCAAGGGTGCGGCGCTGGCCGGGCTGGCCAGCCACACCCCAGCCAGCAGGCTGGCCAGGGCACACGTCAAGTTGATTGACTTGGTCATTCGAGATCCAGTTATTGGCGATAAGGGGAGGCCTGCTGCAGCTCGGCAAAGAAGCTGGCATCGGGCGCATGCTCTTCGGCCGCTTCAAATTCGTCATGCATAAAGGCTTTCGAGGCCGGTACCTCACTCACTGCACTGAAGCTGCGCAGCATGGCTACGCCGGCATTCCCCGAGCTAGTACGGGCAAAGCGCAGATTGATATTACCCCAGTCATCGTAATCTTGCAGATAGCCCAGGTTGCCATCGGCATTCAGATCGAGAGCATAGCTCGCGCCATCTTGCGTGCGGCTGTTATTCCAGTCGGCATACAGGCCCGCACTGCTGCCGCGGCCGATTAGTGCGCTTTCGAGCAGCGCGCTTTCGTTCAGGCGCTCGCCGCTGCCATCGGAATAATCAATGCGGAAGGTATTGCCGCACGGGCTGCCTTCGATACTGCAGCTATTGAGACTGTAATAACCGCGCTTGAGATAATACCGCTGCAGCGCGCCGGCGCTGGTGGCACTCTGGCCCAAACCCTGCAACTGATACAGGTAATTCATGATGCTGTAGTAGTTGGGCTTGTCGTTGGTGTTTTCAAAGCCGCCATGGCGCAGGCCCAGATTATGGCCCAGCTCATGCATGATGGTGCCGGCCTGGAAATTGATCAGCCGGTAGCGATTGCTGGCCGTGCTGCTGTTGAGGCCCCATTTGCCCAGCGACACGACCAGATCATTGCCATTGATTTCCGCCACGCCCGATGAGCCGGCGCTGCCATCGACATTGCGGCTGCTGGCCATTAACAGATAGTGGAAAATCTGCCGGCGGCGTAAATCCATACTGTCGGCTTTGTAATCGGCCAGCCGGCTGCAGCCGGCGGGTGGGCTCAAATCCACGCAGGCCGCAAACGGCACTGCTTTCCCGCCACCCAGATTGAAATTCACCGGGCTAAAGCCGGCCGCGTACAGATTGCCGGTATCAAATAGTACATCGATATTGCGCCGCGCAAAGGCGTCCACCACCGCTTGCAGGGCTTCGCGCTGCGGTTTTACCCCTTCATCGCTACTTTGCATGTAGTCGACCTGAATCAGGATCGTGCGGCGGCCCGCTCGGGCGCCCATGCTGTATAAATCCAGCCCGGCATAAGTGCCGCCCGCGACTTTGGCGCTGCTGGGGATGCCATCCCCATCGTCGTCGTTGGCATTGGCAGGCACATCATTGCGCCCGGCCGGGGTCGAGAAGGCCACATTGGTCCAGTCGGCGCTGCTGCGGGTGTTTTTGCTTTGGGTGAAATAGCGCACCAGTGCATGGCCAAACTGATTACTGATCGCTGGCGCGTTGCTGCCATTCCAGCTATTGGCGCTGCTGGCGGCATCATTATTGCTACCAAAGCGGACAAAATCGGCGGTTTGGCCATTGCGCAGCAGCTCCAGTGCACCGCCGGCGCTGCTCCAGCGCGGATAGTTGCTGCTGCTGCCCAGATAGCGGATCTGGTTGGTATTCACTTGCCCGGCGGCGCCGGTGCTGGCGGCCAGCACCAAGATGCCTTGGGCGGGCAGCGTGCCGCTGCCAAGGGCAAAGGTGGTGAGCGTGCCGCTGTTATTGCGGGTGCGCAGGCTCAGCTCGGCCAGATTAATGCTGGCGGCACTGTCGTTGCGGATTTCCAGCCAGCTGCCGCTACCGTATGGGTCGCTGGCGATTTCATTAATCACTAAACCCAAGCCGCTACTAGGTGCGGGCGTTGCGCTTGGGGCTGGCGTTGGGCTGGCCGTTGGTGCTGCGGTGGGGGCTGCAGTTGGCGTTGCCGTTGGTTTAGGGGTAGCCGTTGGGGCTACGGTAGGTGTGGCAGTCGGTTTGGGTGTTGCGGTCGGGGCAACGGTAGGCACGGCTGTTGGTTTGGGCGTGGCTGTCGGGGCGACGGTGGGTGTTGCCGTTGGTTTGGTGCTTGGACTCGCACTCGGTTTGGGGCTGGCGCTTGGCGCGGTGCTCGGCGAGCTGGTGGGTTTCGGCGTCGCGGTTGGCGCGAGGGTCGGGGTTGCCGTTGGTTTGCTTGTGATGACTGGGGTGGGGGTATTGCCTGGTGTGCTTGTTGCAGCTGGGTTGGCCGCGCATACCCCTAGATCTTGCCACACCCCCCACTGCCCGGTAGTGCCGGGGATTTCGCCTCGCGTCCACCATTTGGCTTGATAGAGACGACCGTTGTAGCTCACCTGATTGCCACCCACATAGGTGGCGCTGCTGCTCCAGACGCTAGGGCAGCTGCCGGCTGCGATGCCATTATTGGCGGGCGCGGCGGGCGCGGCGGGCGTGCTGGTGGCGCGGGCGGGGCTGGCTTTGAGCGCCAGCCACAGCGAGGCGGCTTGTTGTGGATTCCAGTTCGCGCCGCTAATAGCCTCATGGGCTACGCGCGCGCGATACACCTGACCCTGATAGCTGACTTCTTCGCCGGCCTGATATTGCCGGCCTTCTTGCCAGGGGCTGGCGGCCCAGAGCGAGCCGCTAATTAAACTGAATAACAACAGGCCGCTTGCACGCAGCGGGGTGATCGGTTTGCGCATGTCATCTCCTTGTTATAAGCAGGGCATCCTACACCAAATATGCTGCGCGAATTTTTCTACGCCGATAACTGGAGGCTATGTGTGTGAGTTATTTCATAGCTTTCATAAAAATTACCTTTTGCTGTTTTTGCGTGGATAAGTTGGCCTGCGCGGGCTGCGCTGTGGGCGGGCTTTCGGTATGCTTGAAGGTTGCTTATTCTGGCCGGGATGACCATGCTGCAAACCTTGGCGATTGCCAATTACCGCTCTTTGCGCGAGCTGATCGTGCCGCTGGCGCAGGTGAATGTCATTACCGGCGCCAATGGCAGTGGCAAATCCAGCCTCTATCGCGCTTTGCGCCTGCTGGCCGAGAGCGCGCAGGGGCGGCTGGTGGCCAATCTGGCGCAGGAAGGCGGCTTTGCGGCCACGTTATGGGCTGGGCCCGAAACCATTAGCCGGGCGATGAAGGCTGGCGAAGTGCCGATTCAGGGTACGACCCGGCAAGAAACCATCGCTTTGCGCTTGGGCTTTGCCGCCGACGATTATGGCTATCTGATTGACCTAGGTTTGCCCGCGCCCGATAGCACGACCTTGTTTGGGCAAGATCCGCAGATCAAGCGCGAATGTATCTGGGCCGGCCCGGTGCTGCGCGAAGCGGCGGTGCTGGCCGATCGGCGCAATGCCTTGTGCCGGGTGCGCAGCGGCCGCGAGTGGCAAGTGCTTAGCCGGCATTTACCGGCCTACGATAGTTTGTTTGCGCAGTGTGCCGACCCGTTGCGCGCACCCGAAGTGCTGCTCTTGCGCGAGCGGATGCGCGGCTGGCGCTTTTATGACCATTTGCGCAGCGATGCCCAGGCACCCGCCCGGCAGAGCCAAGTGGGTACTTATACGCCGATATTGGCGCATGATGGCGCCGATTTGGCCGCGGCGATCCAGACCATCCGCGAGCTGGGACGCGGGGATGAGCTGGCGGCGGCGATCGAAGATGCTTTTCCTGGCTCACGGCTGGACATTGAGGTCGAGCATGGCCGTTTTGCGCTGCGCATGTGGCAGCACGGCCTGCTGCGGCCTTTGGCGGCGGCCGAATTATCGGATGGCACCTTGCGTTATCTATTGCTTTGCGCGGCTTTGCTCAGCCCGCGCCCGCCCGAATTGCTGGTGCTGAACGAGCCGGAAACCAGCCTGCACCCCGATTTACTGCCCGCGCTGGGGCGGCTGATTGTGGCCGCCAGCGCCCAGGCGCAGATCATTGTGGTGAGCCATGCCGCCCGATTGGTAACCGCTTTAAGCCGTCAGCGTGAAACACAGGTGATTACCTTGGTGAAGGAACTGGGCGAAACGCAGATCGAAGGGCAAAGTGCGCTGGAGCGGCCCGCCTGGTATTGGCCGGTACGCTAGTGCTGGGGTATTGCCCTGCAAGCAATATCCAGATTGCATTAGCAGGCTATACGGTGCAATAAAGGTGGCGCGGGTCACACAATTAGGGTTAAGCTGCTAGCCCCCTTGCTGTAGTGTTTGTCTGTTATGTCTGCCTTTCCGGTCAGCCTGTTGCTCGATGTGCTTGGGCAGCAGCGTTTCGGCGTTGAATATCAGCCGCTGATCAATCCGCACAGCGGCGAAATCGCCGCCTATGAAGCTTTGGCGCGTTTTTACGATGCCCAGGGCCAGATTTTGCGTACTGATCAGGTCTTTCATGCGCTGCACGATAGCCCGCTGACGATGTTTCAGGCCGAATACCAGATGAAGCAGCTGCAGCTCGATTACGCGCCGCCGCTGCCGCTGTTTGTCAATCTCGACCCCGATGTGTATCAGGTGGCCGATGAAGGTGAGCAAATGCATCCGCTCTTGCAGCTCTTATCGCGCCGGGGCGATGTGGTGCTGGAAATCATCGAAAACAGCGATATCAGCGCCGCCGGTCGCAGCATCAAAATGGCCGATGATTTTGCCCGCCAAGGCATTCCGCTGGCGCTGGATGACATTGGCGCGCCGCAATCGATGCTGTCTTTGCCGCTGCTGATCAAGGTGGATTGCCTAAAATTTGATCGCAGCTGGCTCAGCCTCTTGCATTGCCCCTTCCACCGCGCCGCTATCTCCAGCCTGATTGCCTATGCCCAAGCCACCGGTAAACAAACCGTGCTGGAAGGCATCGAAACCGAAGCCCAGCGCGAGATGGCCTGCACGCTGGGCGTGGATTTGGTGCAGGGCTTTTTATACCGGCCAGGCTTTATTCATATTCAGCCATAGGTATTGGGCTGCAGGCCTTGCTGGATATTGCTTGGCAGCCTATACCCTTATGCCGGCTTATTTCTTGCTGTATTGCTGAATGTGTTGCTGTACTTCAGCCGGCTGGTGCAGGGCTTCGCCGGCGCTACTAAAGGTTTTGACTTGCCCTTGCTGAATCAGCCCGGCTTGCAGCTTGCGGTTTTCCGGATCGATGATCAGCCATGCGGTATCCGGCTTGCCGGCGGTGGGCTTATTGCCAATCAGGTAAAGCACCTTGTCGTAATGCAGCGGGCTGGGCGCGCTCATCGCGGCCAGCCAAGCGGGCAGCTGATCACCCAAAATCTGCTCTAGCCCCGGCATGATGGGGCTAACGGCAGTAAATAGGCCGATATCTTGCGGGAATTTACCTTTAAATTGCAGCAACGTGCTCCAGTCGGCTTGCGGGCTCAATACTTGTTGCACCAGTTGCCCGGTTTTTTGTTTGACCGCGCTGGCTAGCTGATTGGTATCCACGCCCAGCGGCTGTAGCACTTCATTGGCATCGCTGGCCACTTGCTCAATCACGCCATCGGTCTGGCGTTTGACTTCTTCACCCACAATCCCCACCACGGACGAGGCGGCTTGCTGGGTGAGCTGGGTGGCTTGCTCGCAGCCGGTCAGCAATCCCAGCAGCAAGAGCGGGAGCAGGGCATGGCGAGCAGCAAAGCGGGGCCGGTGTTCAGGCATGATGGGCATCCTATCGAAATACATTGATTGCCCACTTTGAGCAGTGGGGTGGCGGTGAAGTTCCGAGTGCGGGCGCACATTTGCGGTTCAGCGCAGATTCAGCTGGTCAGAGGCATAGTGCAGCTGTACCCACGCACAGGAGTCACCATCATGCGCACCACTACCTTGCTTGGCGCCAGCCTGCTGGCGCTGATGACCACCACCGCCATGGCCAGCGATGGCTGGTATGGTGAGCGTACCAACAACAGCACTCCACGCTGGCAGCAGCGCGATTACGCCATCGTGCGCAGTGTCGAGCCGCAGTATGAATCAGTTCGCCAAGAGCGGCAGGAGTGCCGCAGCGAATGGATCACCGAACAAGTGCCGCGCAATACGCTGGATAACAGCGCCGGTACGATTTTAGGCGGCGTGGCCGGCGGGGTGATCGGCCACCAGATCGGCAAAGGCCGTGGCAAAGATGTGGCCACCGTGGCTGGCACACTGATCGGCGCCATGCTGGGCGATCATGTGGCCAGCCAGTACAACCCTAGCCCGCGCTACGACACGGTCAGCCGCGAGGTGCAGCGCTGCCGCCCGGTGAGCGATACCACGCAACGTATTCGCGATTATCGGGTCAGCTATGAATACCGCTCGCAAATTTATACCACCAATCTGGCCTATGATCCGGGGCGGCCCGGCTCGCGGATTCCGGTGCGGGTGCTGGTGGAGCTAGAGCAGTAAATAAGCCCGCTTGGGCGTGTGTAAATTATCTCAGTAGGCCAATGGTGCTTGCGGTTACAATGTGCTGATCTTGGAGGATAAACCGATGAAAACAGCGTGGAAAACAGCGATTCTGGTGGTGTGTCTGAGTGCCAGTGCCTTGGTGCAAGCGGCGGTCGGCCGTGATGAAGCCGCCGCTCTGGCGCAACAGAAAACCAACGGTGGCAAAGTGCTGAACGTGGAAAAATTCGTCGATGGCAATAAATCGGTCTGGCGCGTGAAAGTGCTGACCTCGGCGGGCGATGTGCGCGCCGTGTTTGTCGATGAAGCCACCGGAGCCGTGCGCTAAGCTGCCCGGCACAAGGAGTGCGCCATGCGCATTTTGCTGATCGAAGACGAAACCCGCCTGCGCGAAGCGCTGGCCCGCGAGCTCACCGCCGCTGGCTATCGCGTGGATACCGCCGCTGATGGCGCCGATGGCCTGTATCAGGCGCAGGAATACCCGTTTGATTTGCTGATTGTCGATCTGGGCCTGCCCAAGCTCGGCGGGGTTGAGCTGATTCGCCGCCTGCGCGCCGCCGGCAAAGATATGCCGATTTTGGTACTCACCGCTCGCGCGGCCTGGCAAGATAAAGTGGCCGGGCTGGAAGCCGGCGCCGATGATTACCTCACCAAGCCCTTTGAATACCCAGAGCTGGCCGCGCGGGTGATGGCGCTGTTGCGCCGCGCGCTGAAAGCCCAGCCCGATGGCTTGCAGCTTGGGCCGCTCAAAATCGACATTACGCGGCAGCAGGTCAAGATGTTTGACCAACCCATCGAGCTGACCGCCTATGAGTTTCGCCTGCTGGAATACCTGGTCGGCGCGCGGCCCAATATCGTCAGCAAGCAGGCGATCAGCGATTATCTCTACCCGCATGATGAAGACCGCGATAGCAATGTGATCGAAGTGCTGCTGGGTCGGGTGCGGCGCAAGCTCAGCCCCGATGGCAGTCTGGTGGTGATCGAAACCGTGCGCGGCCGCGGCTACCGGCTGGCGCTGGAAGACGCATGAGCAGCGCCATCCGCACCCGCCTGCACATCGGCGCCAGCGTGGTGATGCTGACCTTTTTCTGCCTAGCTGGCTGGACGGTACAGCGCATTTATCTCAGCCATTTGCAGCTCAGCCATTTTGAGCGCCTGCGCAGCGGCGTGTATACGCTGCTGGCGGTCAGCGAGCTCGATCGTAGCGGCCGGCTGCAAATGCCCAATAATCTGACTGAGCCACAATGGGTGACGCCCGATTCGGGCCTGTATGGGCAGATCGAATTTCCCCAGCAGCCGCAGCCGATCTGGCGCACACCCTCGGCCGCGCAATTGCCCGCACTGCCCAAGCTCAATCTCGCTACCGGCCAGTGGCTGCAACAGCCCTTGCAATTAGCGGGTAGGGAGTATCTGCTGGCAGCCTATCAGGTACGCTGGGTGGCAGCCGATACCCCGCAGGTGGTGCGCTTTATCGTGTATGAAGACACCCGCAATCTACAACAGCAATACCGACAATTTCAGCAAGCCTTGTGGGGCTGGCTGGCCGCCGCTGCGCTAGGCTTATTGCTCGCGCAAGCCTTGCTCTTGCGCTGGGGGCTGCGCCCGCTGCGCCAGCTGGCGGGCGAATTGCGCGAGATCGAGGCCGGTCGGCAGCGGCAGGTGAGCGGTGTCTACCCGGCCGAAATCGCACCACTGAGCCGGCAACTGAATCAGCTGGTGGAGCAAGAGCACGCGCGCCAGCAACGCTATCGCGAGGCGCTGGGCGATCTGGCGCACAGCCTGAAAACCCCGCTGGCCATCTTGCGCGCCGAGCAGCAATCGGCCGAGCTGGCGCGCCATGTGCGCGAGCAAGTAGCGCGGATGGATCATATTGTGCAGCATCAGCTGGGCCGCGCCGCCCTGCGTGGGCAAGCCGCGCTGGCCGCGCCGCTGGCGCTGCGCCCGATTGCCGAGCGGTTGATCGCCAGCATGGAAAAAGTCCACGCCGCGCGCGCGCTGCAATTTTCGCTTAGCTGCGCGGGCGAATTGCAATGGCCGCTGGATGAGGGCGATGCGTTTGAAGTGATCGGCAATGTGCTGGATAACGCCGGCAAATGGGCGCAGAGCCAAGTCGAGCTGCGGCTCTTTGCCGCCCGCGAGCAGCTCACCATCGTGGTGAGCGACGATGGTCGTGGTTTTGTCGATACCAGCGCCCCGCTGCAGCGCGGCGTGCGGCTGGATGAGCGCGTGGCGGGCCATGGCATTGGTCTGGCGGTGGTGGCCGATATTGTGCAGGCCTATGGCGGGCGCATCGAGCTGGGCCGCAGCGGGCTGGGTGGCGCCAGTGTTACGCTGGTCTTTCCCGCGCCGGTGGGCTAGCGGCAGCATGCTAAAATCGGCGGCTTAACGCTATTTCGCAGAGTAGAGCATGAGCACCGAATTAATCATTGAAGACCTCGTCGTGGGCGAGGGCAAAACCTGCGTGCGCGGCGCGCTAATCACCGCCCACTACATCGGCACGCTGGAAGACGGCACGGTGTTTGATTCATCCGTCGCCAAAGGCCAGCCGTTTCAATGCGTGATCGGTACCGGCCGAGTGATCAAAGGCTGGGATCAGGGCATGATGGGCATGAAAGTCGGCGGCAAACGCAAACTCTTCGTCCCCGCGCATCTGGCCTACGGTGAGCGCCAGATCGGCGCTCACATCAAACCGAATTCCAATTTGCTATTCGAGATTGAATTGCTTGAAGTACTGACGCGGGACGACTAAGTGGCAAGCTGGCGAGAACTACTGCAAAGCAGCAGCCTAGCGCGGATCGATGCGCAAGTATTGCTGCTGCACGTGCTGCAAAAAAATCGCGCCTGGCTGATCGCGCATGATGATGAGCCGGCCAGCGAAGCCGAAGCGCAGGCCTTTGCCACGTTGGCGCAGCGGCGCCGCGATGGCGAGCCGGTGGCGTATTTGCTGGGTAGCCGCGAGTTTTATGGCCGCGAATTTGCCGTGAGCCCGGCGGTGCTGATACCCCGCCCGGATACCGAATTGCTGGTAGAACTGGCGCTGGCCCGCGCGCCGCAGGGCGGGGCGGTGCTCGATCTGGGCACGGGCTCGGGCTGTATCCCGATCACGTTGCAGCTAGAGCGCCCCGATTTAACCGTCAGTGCGGTTGACCTATCGCCGGATGCTTTGGCGATCGCGCGGCAGAATGGCCAAGCGCTGGGCGCCCAGGTGCGCTGGCTAGAGTCAAACTGGTTTAGCGCGCTGGGGGCGGAGCAATTTGCGCTAATTGTGTCCAACCCGCCGTATATCCACGCCGAAGATGATCATCTGCATCAGGGCGATTTGCGCTTTGAGCCCAGTGGCGCGCTCACCGATGGCTACGATGGGCTGCGGCATTTACACACTATCATTGCCACTGCGCCGGCCCACCTGCGTGCCGGGGCGTGGCTGCTGCTGGAGCATGGCTGGGATCAGGGCGCGGCCTGCCGCGAATTATTGCAGGCGGCCGGCTTTGCCGAAGTACACACCTGGCGCGATCTGGGCGACAATGACCGAGTGAGCGGCGGCCGCTGGTGGCCGGCGACCGACTCTCCGTCGCCACACCTTGCGAGCGGCGGGTAGCGGCTTTACAATTCCCGACTAATTTATTCAGGCTTTGCGAGCGAATCATCATGAGCATTCAAGACACCATCCGCCAACAAGTGAACGAAAATCCGGTCATCCTGTACATGAAAGGCACCCCGACTTTCCCACAATGCGGCTTTTCAGCAGGCGCGGTACAGGTTCTGAAAAATCTGGGCGTGAATTTTGCGGCGGTGAATGTACTGGCCGACCCAGAAATTCGCCAAGGCATCAAAGAATTTGCCAACTGGCCGACGATTCCGCAGCTGTATATCAAGGGCGAATTCGTAGGTGGCAGCGACATCATGAAAGAGCTGTACGCAAGTGGTGAGCTGGCCGAGATGGTTGCCGACATCAAGGCCGCCCAAGGCGAATAAGCCGGGCCTTCGCTAATTAAAAACGCCGCAGGGTATTCGCCCGCGGCGTTTTTTATTGGCAATTGTTTATCGATTTTGGGTGGCAGCTCCCGACCCAAAGAGGTGGGTCGTCGCAAATGAACAACGGCCAAAATTACTTCGCCATTACAGCCCTACTTCTACGAAGTGGGGCAGCCGACTAAGTGGGATGTTTAGTATTTCCTCAATCCCTACTACCAGCAAATCCGTCAATTATTTGATTCAAATCTTTCATTGCAGGGAGAGCACTTCTTTTTGCTGCGAGGATGAATTTTTCGTCCGAAATAAGTGAAACTTGGAAGGCAACTTCGTCAGGCGCCTCCGAGTTTGAAAGTCTTGAGAGAAGCTTGTAACCCTTATCAAAGTTTTTCTTTTGGGCTGCGGTTAGTTTTAAATATTCTGCCTCAAACTCCTCCTTTTTGAGCGGAAATTTTCTTATCCAGTTCTCAGCCACCACCAGTTGCTCTGCCGTAATTGGAACTTTTCTTTTTGAGACTCCAGAAAATAAGCCTTCGCACGTTGCACCGTCTAACATGTACTCCCAGTACACCGCTCCTTCCTTCGAGGCGAAGAATTTGCTTAGGTAATCTTGCTCTTGTGATGATGCACGCCGGAATTGGAGTACTAGGTAAGTTTTTGCAGAGACAATGCGAAACTGTTCTTTGAATACTTCGTCGTTGCTAAATACGCTGAAAACCACCGAGTAGGCTTGATCGTACAACGGATTTCCGGGTGCCCAAGTTTGCGAGAGGTTCTTTTGTCGACCGACATCAGCCAAAAAGGAGTGCGACCCATTTGCAATTATTTCAGTGATAAAGAATGGGGCCACAGCATCTAGACAAGGTGTTGGCCGTACTTTAGCCAAAGTTGCGGACAGGTCATCTGCAGATGCTGAGGATGCTGTTATGAGGGTAGTGGCGAATAACGTCGCCAAAGTTAGTCGGTAAAAAACGTGTGATGAAATCATTTGAACTAAGCATTAACGTTGGAGGTAACCTGAGGCAGGAGCTCCGCAAGCTGGGAGCATATGTAACTCCTGCTCTTGGCCGCCTGCTGCCCGTCACAGAGTGTATCTGAGCCATAACTGCTTGGCACCAATGCCGTTTTGCCAATGTGAATTTGCAGGTGTTACGGTACTACCCCGCCTTTGAGCAATTCCCAGCCACGAGCTGGCCGTAACACCGTAAAATACCGCTTTTGCTTCGCAATCTACCCCCATGTCTATCCTGCTCTGTACGCTCAACGCCCGCTACACCCATGCTTCGCTGGGTTTGCGCTATTTGCTGGCCAATATGGGCGATTTGCAGGCGCAGACCGAGATTGTGGAATTTGTGATCGGTGGCAAAACCACCGAGTTTGCCGAGCGGTTGCTGGCGCGGCAGCCCAAGATCATCGGCTTTGGCGTGTATATCTGGAATGTGGAAGAAACCGCGCGGCTGGTGGCGCTGCTTAAGCGCATTGCGCCAGAGGTGAAGATTATCCTCGGCGGCCCTGAGGTATCGTACGAGAGCGCCGAGCAGCAGATTGTGAAAGACGCCGATTATGTGATCACCGGCTGGGGCGAGGTGACGCTGCCCAAGTTATGCCGCGAGATTTTGCAGGGGCCGCAGCCGCTGATGAAGATTCACGCTGGCGTGCAGGCGCAGCTCAGCGACTTGGTGATGCCGTATCAGCTGTATAGCGATGAAGATATTCGCCACCGCACCTTGTATGTCGAGGCCTCACGCGGGTGTCCGTTTAAGTGCGAATTTTGCCTGTCGGCCTTGGATAAAACCGCCTGGCCGTTTGATTTGGATGCGTTTCTGGCCGAGATGGAAACGCTGTATCAGCGTGGGGCGCGGCTGTTTAAATTTGTGGATCGCACTTTTAATCTGAATATCAAAACCAGCCAGCGGATTATGCAGTTTTTCCTCGATAAGCTGGCGGCCAACCCGGCTGACCCGGTGTTTGCGCATTTTGAGGTGGTGCCCGATCATTTGCCCGATGGGCTCAAAGACAGTATTCGGCGGTTTCCAGCGGGCACTTTGCAATTCGAGATCGGGATTCAAAGCCTGAATCCGGCGGTGCAAACGCTGGTGAGCCGCAAGCAGAATAACACCAAAGCGGCGGAGAATATCCGCTGGCTGATGCAGGAATCACAAGCGCATTTGCATGTGGATTTGATCGCTGGCTTGCCGGGCGAAACGGTAGAGAGCTTTGCCGCCGGCTTTAATCAGCTGGTGGGCATTGGCCCGCATGAGATTCAGTTCGGGATTTTGAAACGCCTGCGCGGCACGCCGATTATTCGCCATACCGCTGAATTTGCGATGGTGTACGACCCGTATCCGCCGTACACCATCATGGCCAACCGCGATATTGATTTCCCGACTATGCAGCGACTGGTGCGCTTTGCCCGCTATTGGGATCTGGTGGCCAATTCGGGCCGCTTTGCCAATACGCTGCCGGTGATTTTGGGCCATGAGCCGTTCGAGCGCTTTATGGCGCTGAGCGATTGGCTGTATCAGCATACCGATGCTACCCACCGTATTGCTCTAGACCGCTTGGCCAAGCTGGTTGGCGTGTGGTTACAGGAGGGGGGTATGTCGGCAGAGGCGGCCGAGGCGCTACTCGCTAGCGATTATGCCGGCAAGCAGGGCAAAAGCAGCGAGAAAAAAAGCAGCGCGCCACAGCGCCAGCAAATGCACTTGGCGCACTAAACCGCCCCGGCCACGTACCGCCAGCCGGTGTTTAGGCAAACAAATGCTGGCGGGCCGTTTCGGTCACGGCCACCACGGCCGGGTGGCGCAGATGGCGCTGCGCGCTGATGGCATAAAACTGCTCTTTCAGCTCGCTAATCACCCCCAGCGCTTGCACGCCGTATTCCTGCCCGATGCTGGCGGCCAGCACGGTGGGTACGGCAAAAAAGCCGGCGCCGGCTTTGCCAAAGGCCTTGAGCAAAGCGCCATCATCACATTCGGCCACGATCTGCGGCCGCACTTGCGCGCGTTCGAGCCAGGCTTCTAGCCGCGGGCGAATTACGGCATCTGGCCCCGGCAATAACAGCGGCGCGCCCTGCAGCGCCTGCGGCAGCGGTCCTTGCCAGCGCGCACAAAGCGCGGGGGTGCCCATCAATGTGAGCGTGCTTTCGCCCAGCAAATGATTAAACGCGCGGATATTGGTTTCGGGCGGTACGGGCCGATCGGCAATCACCAGATCGAGTTTGTGCGTCGCCAGCTCCGCCAGCAGCGGCAGCAGCTGGCCCTCACGGCAGATGAGCCGCAGTGGCTCATCCAGCTGCAGCGCTGGCTGCAAGAGCTCAAAGGCCACCGTTTTGGGCACCATATCGCCAATCCCTACCCGCAAACGTTGCACCGAGGCTTGCGGCCCGCCTGCCAGCGCGGTTTGCAGCTCTTCGCCAAGGCTAAACATCTCATCCGCATAGCTTTGCACCAGCCGGCCAGTTTCGGTCAGTGCCAGCTGGCGACCATCGCGGCGCAATAGCGGCTGGCCGATTTGCTCTTCCAGCGCGCGCAGCTGGCCACTGATGGCCTGCGGGGTGAGGTGTAGGCGTTCGCTGGCGCGAATCACCCCGCCCGAGCGGGCCACCACCCAGAAGTAATACAAGTGCTTGTAGTTTAATTGGTTCATGGCGGCGATTGTTCCAAAAAACTGAAGTTAGAAACAAGAATATACGATTTTTATTTATTGGCGTGCGGCATTAAATTTGACCCATATCCAGCTCGGATTGTTTCTGCAAAGGAGTCATGCCATGAAAATCGAAATCAGTAGCCAGGGCGTTGCATTGGACGAAAAACTGCAGCGGCATATCGCCCGCCAGATCGAATTTGGCCTTGGGCGCTTGGCTAGCCATATCCGCAAAGTGACCGTGCGCCTGTCTGATGTGAATGGCCCGCGCGGCGGGGTGGATCAGCATTGCCAGCTAGTGATTAGCCTGCATCAGATTCCCGATGTGATTATCGAAGATGTGGCCACCGATCAGCTGTTTGCGATTAATCGCGCCACCGATCGGGCCAGCCGCACGGTGAGCCGCCGAGTACGGCAAAGCCGTGGCTTTGCCCCAGTAGCCAGCCCGCTTGGGCTGGGTTACTAAATCTGACTCAATCGGTTTTTCCCCAGCTCAGGAGTAACCACCATGCGTCGTTATGCTGTGAATAGTCATGAAGCAGTTTGTCGTTTGCTGGCCCTGTCCCTGTTGTCGGACGGGGGGCTAGACCCCGCCGAACTGGCCGCCGTGCGCGAAAGCCGGCTGCTGGCCCAATTAGGCATCAGTGAGCCTTTATTGCAGCAGGTGTTGCAAGACCTGTGCGATGACCTGCTGCAATACCTGCCCGGCCAAGCGGTGGGGCACCTTGAGCTGGACACCACCTTGCTGGATCGTTTGCTGGCCGAGGTGGATGACCCGGCGCTACAGGTGAAACTATTGCGCGCAATGCTCGGGGTGGTGGATGCCGATGGCTGGCTGGCCGATGGCGAGGCGGTGTTAATTTCGCGGGCCATGGCCTGCTGGCAATACGATTGGTATGCGGTACAACCAATCCCGAGCCAGCCGCGCACTGCGCGCAGCGTGTTACGAAGTTGATGGGGTATATCCTTTTAAGCTAATTGTGGAGTGAAGATCATGGAGATACTACTGGGGGTATGGCTGGGTCAGCCACTCTGGTTGTGGTTAGCCTTTGTCACCATTGTTCTGGGGCTGCTGGCGTTTGATTTGGGGGTCTTGCATAAGGAAGACCACGAGATCGGCGTGCGTGAAAGCCTGCAGCTGTCGGCGTTTTATATTGCCGCCGGCCTGCTGTTCGGGGCCTGGGTGTGGTGGTATCTGGGGGCAGTATCCGGCATGCAGTATTTCACCGGCTTTTTGATCGAAAAAAGCCTGTCGCTGGATAATGTGTTTGTGATCTCGCTGATCTTCACTTATTTTGCCGTGCCACGGATGTATCAGCACCGGGTGTTGTTCTGGGGTATTTTGGGCGTGATTGTGCTGCGGGCCATCATGATTGGTCTGGGGGCTACGCTGGTGGCCCAGTATTACTGGACGCTGTATGTGTTTGCGGTGTTCCTGATCTTCACCGGCCTGAAAATGCTGTTTGCCGGTGAGCAAAATACCGATCTGGCCCAGAACCCGCTGCTGGGTTTCCTACGCCGGCATATGCGGGTAACCAATGAACTACACGGCCAGCGCTTTTTTGTGCGCGCCCCGGCGGCGGCAGGCAGCGATAAGCAGGTGTGGTGGGCAACGCCGCTGTTTCTGGCGCTGTGTATGGTGGAGCTGGTTGATTTGGTGTTTGCGGTGGATAGTGTGCCGGCGATTTTTGCCATCACCACCGATCCATTTATTGTCTACACCTCCAACATCTTTGCGATTTTAGGTTTGCGGGCGCTGTATTTTGCGCTGGCGGCGGTGATCCATCGCTTCCATTACCTGAAATACGCCTTGGCGCTGGTGCTGGTGTTTATTGGTTCGAAAATCTTCCTGGGTGATTTCGTCTTTGATGGCAAAGTGCCTGCCGCCCTGTCGCTGGCGGTGACCTTTGGCCTCTTGGCGGCGGGGGTGTTGTATTCGCTGTGGAAAACCCGTCAACCTGCTTTACCGAAGTACTAAGCGCTGCGGTGCGCTGGCAAGCAAAGCTTGCTCTTAAACAAGCCGCCCGTCTGGTGTACGCCAGCCGGGCGGCTTGTTGCTTGGGCGCTTATTTCTTGCTTGGGCGGCCGGTTTTGATTTTTTCCAGCTGGCCTACCAAGGCGAGCAGGGCGGCGTCATCCAGCTGGCTGAGCGCATACAGGCCAGCGCGCACGATTTCGCTTTTTTTCACTTCCACACCGGCGGCGATCACCCGCTGTTTGCTGCTGGCAATCAGGGCGTAGTCGCTGGCAGGGAAGGTGAAGCTATCGCGTACCAGTTTTTCTTTTTTCTCGGCCTTTTTGCCACGAGTGGCTTTGCCGGCCTTGCTGTCTTTGCTGCTGGCTTCGGCGGCCGTAGGCTGGGCAGGTGCTACCTCTGCGGCTACCGGAGCTGCCACGGCCGGCACAGCTACTTCGGCGACCACTTCAGCGGCGGCGGCTGGCAGTGCTTCTGGCTGGGTATTGGCGGCGGTGGCGCGCGGTTTGGCCGCGCTACGGGCGGCAGGGCGGCGGCGGGTGGTGCTTGGGGCTGTTGACGCGGTATCGGCTGGGGCTGCTTTCGTCATGGCACGACTCCAAAAAAGAAAAGGTAAAACGGTATAAATTGTTTATGACCTGATTTTCCCTTTCCTTATCCCCTTCATGTGTTGCCATTTGATGAATTTTTTATGACATCTTCATTCAGGATCTGCCGGGCGATCAGGCTGGTTTCGCTGGCGGTGAGACCAATGCCGGCTGGATGCTGTTTACGCCAGCGATCAGCCGCCGCGCCATGCAGATAAGCGCCCGCCCGCGCCGCTTCGGCCAACGTTAGCCCTTGCGCGGCCAGCGCGATGATCATGCCGGCCAACGTATCGCCTTGGCCAGCGCTACTCAGTGCTGGGTTGCCGGTGAGGTTGCGGCTGATTTGGCCATCTGGGTCGGCGATTAAGGTGCCATGCCCTTTGAGCAACACGGTGCAACCTAATTCACGCGCTAAAGTCTGTACCGCCTGCACGCGATCAGCCTGTACTTCGGCAGTGGTGCAAGCCAGCAGCCGCGCCGCCTCCGCCGGGTGTGGCGTGAGCACCGTGGCCTGTGCCCAGCGGGCTTGTAATTGCGCTCGCAAATGGGCTTGGGTGGCCAGCAGATTGAGCGCATCAGCATCCAGTAATAAGGGGGTGGGGGTATTGAGGGCCAAACCTAATAATTCAGCGCTTTGCGGGCTAATACCCATGCCCATGCCGCAGGCGAGATGGGTGTAGGGTTGGGCCAAAGCGTGCGCGGTGCTGCCCAGCATCAGCTCGGGTTGTTGCCAATCGCAGTAGGGGCGCGGGTCCAGCAAGCCCAGCCACACTTTACCGGCGCCCATGTGCAAAGCCGCACGGCCAGCTAAGAGCGCCGCACCCACCATGCCCGGCGCGCCACCCAGAATGGCTACACTGCCAAAGCTGCCTTTATGGCTATCGGCCGCGCGCTGCAGCCGGGCCAAGGCGCCGCCTATCGGATCAGATTCATTCATCGGTAGCCCGATCACAGAGTCGCAATCATTTCACTATACCGCAAGCCGGGTGGGCGAGTGCATGGCAGGCAGGGTAGTTCGGGGTGGCTTATAAAAGCCAAAGTAATGATTTGACAGTGTTTTTTAGATCGGGCATACTCGCGGCACTCAATTGATCGAGCACATCCTGCAAAGTGCCGCTAAAGGCATGATGTGTTAAGCAAGTTTATCTTCGCAAATCGGCCCTGCCGATCTACCTAAAACGCCCGCTGGTGACAGCCCCCTCTACTGTCAGCCATGGCCTACCCGGACCAACCCGGATTGGGTTCGAACCGAACCTGGTGCTCTTCGATTGGTGCTATGCCATCCGGCGTGGATGGCTGACGGCGCTAACACAGTATTTTTCCAACCAGAAAACCCGTGCAAGCGCCCACTTGGAGCGTTTATACATGTTTGATTTTAATATTGAAGCACGCCCGGCAGCCCGGGCCGAGGAAATGGAAGGCTGGTTTCAAATCGTGATCTGTCGCGGCGGCCGCCGCAAACCGGTGACCGACTGGCAACCCGTTCCTCAATCACGCGATCGTGCCTTGCATCGCGTGCTGCGCCAAACCGCCGCCATCGCCAGCCAACAGCTGGCCGTGCAGTGCGGCTAAGCGTGCAGTGCGGTCAGTCTTGACCGCAGCAATAAAAAAGCCACCGCGAGGTGGCTTTTTTATTTTTCAGGCTAAACGCCCTTAGGCGCGAATTAACATAGCGGCGACGGGTTGTTCTTCATACCAGTGCCAGCTGCGGGCGCAATCGAGCGCCACATCGCGGATGTGGTTGTAGATCAAAGCCGGCTCGAGGTGAAACCACTGCCCGCAGTTTTGCAGGTCGGCCTGGAAATACGGGTTGTCCCAACCTTTTTCTAGGTGGCGGGCCATGCCGACGGCGAGGTGGACCAAGCGCACGCGGGGTTCGTCGGCGTAGTGGTCGTCGATCAGGTGTAGCAGGGTGTGGGGCAGATGCCACAGCTCGACTAAGCCTTGCTGGATTTCATTAATCTGGCAGCCGAGGATTTTGTGCTGGGCGTCCACGCTGCGCATACCGGGGTTGGAGCGCATGAGCTCGCTCACCATCATCATCTGGCGGGGCGAGGCCATCCACAGCAGGATTTCGGCCGTGTCGTGCAAGAGGGCGGCGGTGATGACTTCTTTGGGCTCGATATCGCGCCGATAGTGGCTGAAGGTTTCGGCAATGCGCGAGGCCAGATAGGCGCGGGCGCAAGTACGGTGCGCACCATAAATCATGGCTTTTTGAGCGTGCACATCGTTTTCCAGCGTGGGCAGGGTGCCAAATACGCGGAAAAAGCCCACTACGCCAATCATCAGGAGCACCCGGTCGATGGTGGTGACATCGGTGGTTTGGCGGGTTTGCCGGTGTTCTTCCTGATAGCGCAAGATATGCAGCGTGAGCAGCGGATCATGCCGGATCAGCTGGCTGATCTCATGCAAACCGATCTGGTCGATCTCGCTCTGAAAATGGCGAATCTCTTGCTGGGTGTGGGCAAGGATGGGCGTGGGCTGGTTGGCCAGATAGCTGATCCATTGCGCGCGGTCGGTAATCGCTTGATTCATGGCCGGACTCGTCGTGGGCTTGCTTTAGCTTAGCTGATTTATCGGCAGGGTTAAGCCTGAGCTGAATGGCTGTGGTGATGGTGAAACACCCAGTGGCTTGCTTGGTAGCACGCTATGTCTTTGTCTTATTGTTGGAAATTGGCGAGCATGGGCGAACTTCGCGCACCCGGGGCAGTCATTCGAGGATAAAACGGATAACTAGGCTGGCGCATGGCCATCAATAAATTAATTCTTGAAGGGGCCACGGTGCTGCAAGCTGGCGTGGGCGTACTGTCTTTGCTGGCCTATTTGCCGCAATGGCGCACGCTCTGGCGCTCGCGTTCCAGTGCCAATATTGCGCTGAGCTCATGGGCGGTATGGACTTTGTCTTCGCTGATCGCCACTTTTTATGCGCTGGTGCAGGTGTTGGCGCATGGCCGAGGCTGGGCGCTGGTGTTTTCGGCTAGTAGTAATTTGCTGTTTGTGCTGATTACCCTGTGGTTGATCGCGCGTTTTCGGCATACCTAGTGGCGTATCTTTATCAGGCCTAGCTAATGCATGGGTTGTGGCTGTATACCCTGTATTAGCAAGTCTCGGTCTTGTCATGAAACGGTCGTTTTAAGTTCATCGAATCGCCCCATTTTTGTCATGCTAATCGCATATTGTGGTCGCCTCATCATAGGGAGACAACAGCATGCAACTACACAAAATGCTGACTTTAGCTGCATTACCTGTCGCCATCGCTGCCTGCGGTGGTGCGACCGACAATCCAGTGGCCACACCTGCCCCAACTGCTACGCCAGCGGCCGTGGCTTCGGGCCCGATCGACGTCAAAATCCTGGCGATTAACGATTTCCACGGCAACCTCAAGCCGGGCTCTGCCAAAGGCGTAGATGCCTCGGATGCCAGCAAAGCCGTGGCCGTGGGCGGGGTGGAATATCTGGGCACCTGGATCAAAACCCTGAAAGCCAAAAACCCGAACAATATCGTGGTATCGGCCGGCGATCTGATCGGTGCCAGCCCGCTGATTTCGGCGCTATTCCATGATGAACCGACCATCGAGGCCATGAATGAAATTGGCCTGGAATTGAATGCCGTCGGCAATCATGAGTTTGATGATGGCCGTGAAGAGCTGCTGCGAATGCAAAACGGTGGCTGCCATCCGAAAGATGGTTGTAGCTCTGCCGGTGCCTTTAAAGGCGCTAAGTTTAAATTCCTGGCCGCCAATGTGATTGACGATGCCAGCGGTAAATCATTGTTCCCGGCGTATCAGGTGAAGACCTTTGGTGGTGTGAAAGTGGCGTTCATTGGTATGACGCTGAAAAACACCCCGGCCATCGTGACCCCAACCGGCGTGCAAGGGCTGAGCTTTAAAGATGAAGCCGATACCGTCAATGCGCTGGTGCCAACGCTGAAAAAAGACGGTATCGAAGCAATTGTGGTGCTGGTGCATGAAGGCGGCACGCAAACCGGCGGCCTGAATGAATGTAAAGGCGTGTCGGGCGCGATTGTTGATATCGTCAAGCGGCTTGACCCAGCTGTGGATGCGGTGATTTCTGGCCATACCCACCAAGCCTATAACTGCCAGATCAATGGCAAACTGGTGACCAGTGCCAGCCAATATGGCCGTGTGGTGTCCGAGATTGATCTGCAGCTCGATCCGAAAACCCGCGATGTGGTGAAATCTGGCGCGAAAAACCTGTGGGTGACCAATGATGTGGCGAAAGACGGCATCTTGAGCACCTTGGTGAGCAAGTACGAAGCGCTGATTAAACCGCTGGAAGACCGCATCACCGGTACCGTGGCCGGCCCACTGAGCAAATCTGCCAATAAAGCAGGCGAAAGCGCACTGGGCAATGTGATTGCCGATTCGCAATTGGCCGCGACCAAAGATGCTAAGCTGGGCGCCGCGCAAATCGCCTTTATGAATCCGGGTGGTGTGCGTGCCGATCTGACGCCAGCGAAGGATGGCTCGGTGACTTATGGGCAGCTGTTTACCGTGCAACCGTTTGGCAATACCTTGGTGTCGATGACGGTGACTGGGGCTGATCTGATCGAATTGCTGGAGCAGCAGTTTGTGGGTTACACCAACAACCAGCCGTTTGACCGTGTTTTGCTCGTATCGAATGGCTTTAGCTACAGCTACGATAAAGGCCGCGCCGCTGGTCAGCGCGTGCTGCGCAATAGCGTGAAGCTTAATGGGGTGCAGATCGATACTGCTGCCAGCTACCGGATTACGGTGAATAACTTCCTCGCGGGTGGCGGTGATAACTTCACTGTGTTAACCAAGGGCACCAATATCTTGGGCGGCGCGCAAGACATCGATGCAATGGAAAGCTACCTCAAAGCCAACCCGAATCTGCCGGTGCCGGCGCTGGATCGCGTGACAATCTCACTGCCACAATAAGCGGGTAGGTGAGTCTGGGCCGAGCAACCCCGACCATTGGTCGGGGTTTCTCTATGGGTATTGCTCGGTATGTGTTAATTAGTAATGCTTCTGGGAAGATACCCTGGCAGAGTAATGTGCCAAGATGCCCGGCGGTAGTCGCCGCCCCGCGACTTGGCTTACAATGCGCCTGCCTGTGCACAGGCGCCTAATCGATGCAATGCAGGAGAATCCAAGATGGAAGAACGCCTCACCGAGTTGGAAATCCGTCTCGCCTTGCAAGACGATTTACTGGATGAGCTGAACAAGCTGGTGGCCCAGCAGCAGCGGCAGATTGATCAGCTGGTGGCGGCCGTGCGCCTGTTGCAGGAAAACCAGGCCCCGGCGGAAGCCGCCGCGCCGCGCAGCTTATTCGACGAGATTCCGCCGCATTACTAAGCGCAATTTCTGTGTAGCGAGTTGCAAAAGTAGGGTGTGCTCTGGCCGTCGTGGCCAGACTGCACAATGAGTCAATTAGATTGTCGTACCGGTGTTGGTGGTGCAAACACGCAGGCCGTACGCGTGAAAGGACCCCACATGGGTAAGTTATTCCTAGCCTGCAGCAGCGCGCTGCTGATCAGTCTGCCGTCGGCCGTATGGGCGGCGGAGAGCCCCACTTTGCTGCGCTCGCAATCGGCCAAAGCCATCGATGCGCTGCTGGAGCAGTGGTCTAGCGCTTGGCAGCAGCAACTGCTTAAACCTTATCTGGCCAGCTATGCGGATACCTTCACCCCGGAGGGCGGCTTAACGCTGGCGCAATGGCGCGCCCAGCGCGAGCAGCGCGTGTTAGCGGGCGAGTTTGTGCAGATCCGCCTGCGCGAGGTTGAGATCGTAGCGCAGCAGCTGGATACCGCCGAAGTGCGCTTTGTGCAGGACTATCGCTCTAATTTGCTGCGTGAGCGCAATCGCAAAACCCTCTGGCTGGTGCGTGAGCATGGCCAGTGGAAAATTCAGCGCGAATTGGCCGCGCCCGCGCCATAATCGGTTTCTCGAACTTCAATTCACAGGGCTGGCCGCAGGCCAGCACAATCTATGCAAACAGCAGCGCCCGTGGTGGGCATTATCGGTGGCGGCCCAGCGGGGCTGATGGCCGCCGAGGTTTTGGCGCAAGCCGGGGTCGCGGTCGAAGTCTTTGATGCCATGCCTTCGGTGGGGCGCAAATTCTTGCTGGCCGGCGTGGGCGGGATGAATATCACCCATGCCGAGCCGTGCGCAGAATTCATCCAGCGCTATGGTGCGGGGTCGGCACCATTGGCTGAGATGGTGCGGCAATTTGATGGCCAGGCCGTCCGCGAATGGGTGCATGGGCTGGGTATCGACACTTTTGTGGGGAGCTCGGGGCGGGTGTTCCCGACCGAAATGAAAGCCGCGCCGTTGCTGCGCGCTTGGCTAAGTCGCCTGAAAGCACAAGGGGTGCGCTTGCATGTACGCCATCGCTGGCTGGGCTGGACGCCGGCGGGCGAATTGCGGCTGGCTACGCCCGAGGGTGAAATCACCCGGCGCTTTAGCGCGGTGCTGCTGGCGCTAGGCGGCGGTAGCTGGGCCAAGCTGGGCTCGGATGGTCGCTGGGTGCCGCTATTAGCGGCTCAGGGTGTCGCGGTGGCGCCATTACAGCCGGCCAACTGTGGCTTTGATGTGGGCTGGTCCAGCTATCTGGCCGACAAATACGCCGGCGCGCCTTTGAAAGCCGTGGCGGCCGCCACGAGCCCCAGCGCAGTAAAAAGGGCCGGCGAATTTGTACTGACGGCTGGCGGTGTTGAGGGCAGTCTGGTGTATGCGCTATCGCGCGAGTTGCGCGAGCAGCTCTTGGCGGAACCTAGCCAGCCGGTGCATTTGTATGTTGATTTGTTGCCGCAGCGCAGCGAGGCACAGATTTTGGCGGCTTTGCAGCAGCCACGCGGTGCCGATTCGCTGGCCAATCATTTGCGGCGCAAATTGAAACTGGAAGGCGTAAAAACCGCGCTCTTGCATGAGCTGTTAAGCAAGCCTCAGCTGCAAGACTGGCCGGCACTGGCCGCAGCGATTAAATCTTTGCCGATTCCGATTCGCACGCCACGGCCATTGGATGAGGCGATTAGCTCGGCTGGTGGTGTACGCTGGGAGGCGCTGGATGCCGGCCTGATGCTGCAAGCCTGCCCGGGCGTTTTTGTGGCTGGGGAAATGATCGATTGGGAAGCGCCGACCGGGGGGTATTTGCTCACCGCGTGTTTCGCCACTGGGCGACAGGCCGCCAAAGGGATCTTGGCCTGGTTGGCCACCCGCGCGCAGGCCTAAAAGCTAGCTCGGGCCATACCCATGCTGGGTATGGCAGTGAAAACCATTCTTGCCATTGCCTTTGGCGATATACATCGCCTCATCAGCAAGGCGCAATAGGGTTGCTGGGTCTTGCCCATGATGTGGAAAGAAGCTCAGCCCCAAGCTTGCCGAGATCGCTAAGGTGTGGCCGGCCAAGTGAAAGGGCTCGGCCAGCGAGGTGACGATTTTCTCGGCCAACTGCTGGGCTTCTTCACCTTGCGTCACCCCGCTGAGCAGCAGCACAAATTCATCTCCACCCAGCCGGCTCACCGTGTCGGTGCTGCGAGTGGCCAGCTGCAGACGTTTGGCCACTTCGATCAGCAGCAAGTCGCCAACTTTATGGCCGTGCTGATCATTCACGGCTTTAAAGCGATCCAGATCAACAAAGGCCACCGCAAATGGGGTGTGATGGCGCAAGCCCTGCTGGCAAGCTTGGCTGAGGCGATCATTAAACAATTGCCGGTTGGGCAGATTGGTGAGGGTGTCGTGATAAGCCAGATGTTCGGCTTTGAGCTTGGCGGTGATGTCGAGCTGCACCACCAACACCCGAGTGATTTCATGCCGGCGATTGCGCTCTAGCGCGGCAGACATCAGCACTTCGATGACTTCGCCTTGCCGGCTCAATAGTTGCAGATGTTCATTCTGGCACTGGCCGGTTTCCAGCAAGCGCGGCCACAGATTTTGGCGCCAGATACTGAGCGCGAGCGGGGTAAGAAAATCGGTGGCCGGGCGGCCGATGGTTTCTTTCGCGGTGTAATGCATACGCTCCAGCCAGAGCTGATTCACGCTGCTGATCTCGCCTTCTGCGCTGCATGAAAACAGCATGGCCGGCGTGTTCTGGTACAGCGAGCGATAGCGCTGTTCGCTCAGCTGCAGGGCATCACCCGCAGCCTTATGCATATCCAGGGCAATGGCCAGTAGCAACGGTGGAATCAGCGTGGCCAATACCGGGATGTAGAGCAGCGATAAGCCCCAGTTGTAAACTGTAGCTGGCGGTAGTAGCAGGCCAAAACTGATTTCGGTGCTGATCGTCAGTGCTACCAGTGCATTGGCCAACACACTGCCCGCCAGCCCGTGCCGATAGGCAATCAGAAACAGCGGTAAGCTGACATAAATAAATGGAAATGGAATGCTTAACGGCGCGAGTATCGCGATGCCGATCGTTAGCAGCAGATGGGCAAAATACTCTAGGCGCCACACGCGGGCAATCAGGGCGAGCAGGCCATGCTGGCTGATCCAGTACCAGAGCGGCACCATGGCTACGCCGCCAATGATGCTGCCCTCCACCCAATGCAGCAGCAGATGCCCGACCGATTGACCTTGCAGCCAGAACACCAGCGCAGACATCAAGGCGCCGCACAGCACCGGTAGAAATACCGCCTGATACATTAAGCGCAGCACACCGGTTACCGAGTAATAAAACCCGGTTCGCAGCCGTTGCCGCCGCACAAGCCATGCCCCGAGCAAAATCTCGGCCATATTGCCGGGCACATACTGAATGGCGGTGGCGAGCAGATCGCCCGAGGCGAGATTGGCGGCCAAGAGGCTGATTAAGATGGCGGCCAGCATGCGTGGCCAATTGCGATAGGGCAGGTCAGCCAGCCCGATAATCGCCCATCCATTGGCAAACCAGATCACCGCAATGCTAGTGCCATGCCGAAATAGCTGGATGGACAGATAGGCCAGTAAAAAATAGCCGAGCATCAGCTTGGCTTGTGCTGACCACAACTGCGCTGGAGTGCGTTTAGAGTTGGGCATGGCGCGGCCTGAGCAGCAAAATGGTGATGATCAGGCCTGCCGCCGCAAGGAGCATGACTCCCAGCAATAACAGACGCTCTTGCAAAGGGGTCGGGGCGCTTAAATCATGGGCGGTGAGCCAGCGCTGCAAGATGGCTTCGCGCTCGGTGTTGGGTAATTGCCGCAGCGCGTGATTAAGGCGCTCGCCGATTTCAGGACGGTCTTTCCGATAGGCAAAGGCTAATTCATATTGAAAACCAATTGAGCCTCCAATATGCCACGCCGTTTGACTAAATTGGCGCTGGATAAACAGCACACTGGCCAGATCTGCAACCACACCACTGACTTTCCTTTCGTTGAGGAGCTGTAGCGCCTGTTGGTCATTTTCTACGCTATGCCAGATTACCTGTGGATAGAGGCGACGGACATAGTCTTCTACTGCATAGCCTTGACCCACGGCCACAATCTGGCCCGCTAATGCCTGCAAATTGGCATCGCTATGGCTGGCGGGCGTTACCAATACCGCGGGAACCGCCACATACGGGCTGGTAAAGCCAAGATAACGGCCGCGTTCAGGGGTGGGGCGCAATGATGAAACCAGGTCAGCTTGTTGCTGCTGTACTTGCTGCAAAATACTGGCCAGCGGTTGGGCCGGTAAATACTGAATCTCTAGGCCGGCATACGGGAGCAGGGCATTGAGCATTTCGGCCGATAAACCCCGAATGGCGCCATGTTGATCCGCATAGATAAATGGCCCGTAGTCTTTTTCGGGCGCAAAGCGCACCACTAGCGGTTGTTCGGCATAGACCGACGAACCCCAGCAGAGGCCGCACAGCAAGCAACTGAGCAGTAGGCGTGAATATGGATTTGGCATGCCTTGTTTATAGTTACAAGCTGCTGATGCAAAAAGTAAAATTATGCTGGCGTGAGATAAAGGGTAGCGTTGTTCGCCGCGGTAGCCCCCAAAAGCCGTACTGCCGTCTTGACCCAGCGGGGCGAATTGACTTTAATCGCGGCAACATAGGAGTGCCCCATGCCATTGGCTGCCCAGATCCGCACCGAGATTACCGAGCTAGAAACCCTGCGTAGGGAGTTAGGCCCGCACAACGAGCAATTTGTCGTATTGCTGAATGAGCAGGCTTACGCGATTAGCTTTGTAAGTCGCCGCCCCAGCTCGGCCAAGGCGGTGAGCTTGCCCGAGGCTACCCGCCTACTGGAAGTTGATGCCCAGATGGTGGCACGGGCGTTGGCGAGCCAAGCAGGCAAACCTTTTCGTGCCGTCGTTCTGTTGGCCGCACTACAGGCCGAATTGACGCGCCGCCAGAGTCGGCTGCGCCAGCTGGAAGACGCCATCAGCGTTATCCAGTGGCTACCCAAAAAGCCCTAAATAACCAAGCCACAGCAGTAGCTGTGGCTTGGTTGGGTGACTCATTTCTGCAATCAGCGTTTAGCGGCGTACAACGGCCACCAGTTTGCTGGCCGCGGCAGCGGCGGTCATGGTGGGCGAATTCCAGAATTCGTACACCACTTCGATCCAGGCCTTTTTCAGATCATCTTGTACTGCCATATTGTGGGCCCATGATGGCACCAGGGTATTTTTCTGCGCCGCATCGGCAAAGTCGTTCGCCGAGGCTTTGCCGTAGGCATCGAGCTGATTGCGATCGATGTCGGTACGGGCGGGGATTGAGCCTTTGTGATGGTTGTATGCGATCTGGCATTCCGGGCTCATCAACAGCTCGGCAAAGTCACGCTGGGCAATTGCGCGGGCCGGATCATCTTGCCGGAACATGGTGAGGGTGTCCGCGGCAAAGCTGTACTCACCAGCCTGGTTGGGCGCGGGCCAGAAATAATAATCGGTGCCCGCCTGCTTGCCGGCGGTGTCGAATTCACCTTTGACCCAATCCCCCATCAGCTGCATTGCGGCGCGAGCATTGATGATGTCGGCAGAAACCAGATTCCAGTCGCGGCCTACCGGGTCTTCGCTACAGAAGGGTTTGATCCGCCGGAATAATTCCAGCGCCTGAATCGTTTGCTGGCCACTCAAGGTGGCCGGGTCGAGCCGGCTGAAGGCATCGTTATAGTATTTAGCTCCGCCCATCCCCAGTGCTACTGCTTCAAACAGCGTCGCTACTTGCCATTTCACCTCACTGTGCGCGATCGGAGTGATGCCGGCCGCCTGCAGTTTTTCACATAGGCTGATGAATTCTTCCCAGCTGCGTGGCGGTTGGCTCACGCCCACCCGGCGCAGCAAGCCGACATTGGCCCAAATCACGTTCACCCGGGCGACCCCCAGTGGCACCGCACAATAATGGCCATCGCCGTGCATCTGATCATCCAGCACCCGCGGTAAAATTTGATTCCAGCGCTGACGCGCGGCCAGCTCGTCCAGATTGGCCAGAATGCCTTTACCTGCCCACGCTTGGATTTTTACCCCGCCAATCGCGGCCGCAGTAGGAAGTTTTCCTTCCTCGACGGCTTTTTTCAGCATGCCGGGGACATCTTTCCCGCTATGATTGTCACTCCAGTGGTGGCCAATTTTATTTAACCGCGCTTTGATATCGGCAACCGCCCGAAAGCCGCTGGCAGCAAACCAGCCATGCAGTACCGAGATGTCTTCTAGTTTGAATTTGCCCACTGACGCCATTAATTCGCGGGCGCGATTATCCAGGGTTTCCAGCGCGCGTTTGGTTTGCTGCAGCGCTGAGTCGGAAGACTGGGTCATGGCGTTGATTTGTTCGGATGACTGCGCCATTGTGGTGCTGGCGGCCGTTTGCTCGCGGGTGGCGTCGGCAATACTGCGCACCACTTCCACGACGTTTTGCATCCGGTTGCCGATATCGTGCATCAGATTACTGGCTTCCTGCGCGCGATCAACGCTATTGCGTACACCGCTGGCGGCCTGATCCATGTTTTTCAGTGCAGCATCGGTATCTTTAGCCACCGAGCTAATCCGTTCGGTGATCTCTACGGTGGCTTTGGCGCTGCGCTCGGCCAGTTTGCGGACTTCGTCAGCCACCACGGCAAAGCCGCGGCCTTGTTCGCCAGCACGGGCCGCTTCGATGGCGGCGTTCAGCGCGAGCAGATTGGTTTGCTCCGCGATGTCTTTAATCACGCTCACGATGCCGCCGATTTCTTTTGAGCGCTGCCCCAGATCGGCCATGGCGGTGCTCAGCGAGCTGATTGACGACTGCATTTTGGCGACTTCATCTGAGACACTGTGTACGGTGTGTGCGCCATCGACCGAAATCATCTGGGTTTCGGCGACCACTTCATCCACTTCGTTGGCGCTATCGGCAATATGGGTAATGCTAACGGTGATTTCTTCTACCGCCGCAGCCGAAGCGGCGACAAAATCAGCCTGCGTGTGGCTGTCTTTCACCAATTGGCCGGTGACTGCAGTGATTTCTTTTAAGCCCAGTGACAAGCCTTCCATATCGCGCTGCACTTCGCGGAAGGTGTTTTGCAAAGCAGTAGCAAATTCATTAAAGCCGCGGGCGGCTTCGCCGAGCTCATCTTCGCTGTGTACCGGAATGCGTTTATTCAGATCGCCACCGCCTTCCGAGAGATGAGCCATCGAATCGAGCAGCACTTGCATCGGTTTGAGCACCCAATGGGCCAGCGCCCCTTGCAGCACCACGACCGCCACGCCAAAGACTGCCACCGCGCTCCAGCCTGACCAGCCCCAGCCGGCAACGGCCCAGCAGGCCAGGATAATGCCCAGAACACTGACAGACAGCGAGGCGAGGAGAAGTTTGGACTTGATCGGCATTGCTGACACACTCCCGAGTAGGCCGCATTTTTGAGCGCGGCAGGTGCAGAGAATCTACCTCACAGCATAGACCAGGATTAGGCTGGTCGGCGGGTCTGATTGCTAGCTTGTGGCAATTTTGCGCGGGCGGCGATTGCGGATTCGCTGTATGGGCAAGCTAATTGACCCATTTGTCATTTACCACGGTTGCGCCTGAAAACGCGCATGCAAAAAATCCAGTAAAGCCCGCACTGCGGGCGATAAATGTCGGCGGGAAGGGTAGAGCGCGTAAATCGTCATTGCCGGCACGGCCCAATCGGGTAACACCGCTTGCAGCTGGCCCGTCGCCAGATAGGGCTGCGCCAGATACGTGGGCTGCAAGGCAATGCCGCCACCGGCCAGGGCCGCATGCAGCAGCACTGTGGCTTCGTTGGCGCTGAGGCGGCTACTGACGTTCACACTTTGCTGCTCCTCGCCGCGCTGAAACTGCCAGCGGCTTTTGCCAAAATTGGCGTAGCTCAGACACCGGTGGTGGGTAAGGGCTGCAGGCTCAGTAGGTGTGCCGTGTGCAAGCAGATACCCCGGTGCGGCAACCAAGACAGATGGACAGCTAGCGAGGGGTTTGGCGATCAGCAATGGATCGGGCTCGCTGCTAATGCGGATCGCCAGATCGATGCGCTCTTCAACCAGATTGACGGTGCGGTCGCTGACATTCAGATCGATTTTCAGTTGCGGGTGTTGCTGCAGAAAATCACTGAGGGCAGCGGCTAGGTGCGCAAAGCCAAACGACATACTGCTGGTTAGTCGCAGCTGGCCGCGCAATTCGCCGTCATGGCGGGCAGTTTCTTCTTCGATATCCCCCATCAGTGCCAGCATTTGCTGGCTGCGGCGCAGGCAGCTTTCGCCCGCATCGGTGAGGGTGACTTTGCGGGTCGTGCGTTGCAATAAGCGCGCATCGAGCCAGTTTTCCAGCTCGGCGATGTAGCGGGTCACCATGGCGCGCGACATATCCAGCTTGTCGGCCGTGGCGCTAAAGCTGCCGCTGGCGGCTACTTCGCAGAACACTTTCATTGCGGTGAGTCGGTCCATCTTGGTTCGCTATCTGATCGATTTTTGCAACAATATTGCGCAGTTTAGCCGATTTATCTGCGCAGCTCATGCAACTAAACTGGCGACCATTCAATCACGAACGAAATGCAAGGAGATTGCACCATGGTACGTCAAACTTTACTCGCCGCTTCTTTTCTCTTGGCCTTTGGCGCGGCCCAAGCCGAAACGGCGCCGTTGCAATTGAAAGTGTATAACGCTGATGGCGCGAGCTTTCATGTGAATTCCACCCTCGTGTACGGCCAGAAAGAAGCGCTGGTGATCGATGCCGGTTTTACCAAGGCCGATGCACTGCGAATTGCCGCCAATGTGCTCGATAGCGGCAAAACCCTGACCACCATTCTGGTGAG
Organism: uncultured Chitinibacter sp.; assembly: GCF_945957625.1. Classification (NCBI taxonomy): domain Bacteria; kingdom Pseudomonadati; phylum Pseudomonadota; class Betaproteobacteria; order Neisseriales; family Chitinibacteraceae; genus Chitinibacter; species uncultured Chitinibacter sp. The sequence continues at coordinate 107,796 of NZ_CAMFLP010000002.1, read as the reverse complement.
CCAAGCTGACCCGGATTACTACTTCGGCGTGGAAACGCTGAAACAATTCTTCCCACAGGCCAAAGTGGTGGCGACGCCAGCCGTATTGGCCAAGATCAAGGCCAAATTGCCCGCCAAAGTGGCTTTCTGGGGCCCGAAAATGGGGGCCAATGCCCCGGTACAACCGGTGGTACCTGAAGCGCTAAACACCACCACTTTGCGCGTTGATGGCCAAGCGGTCGAGATTCGCGGTACTACTGGTGCGCTGGCGCACCGGCCGTATGTGTGGATTCCGGCCATCAAAGCCATTGCTGGCAATGTGGGTGTGCTCAATGGCCTGCACGTGTGGACTGCCGACACGCAATCGGCTGCCGAGCGCAAAGCTTGGGTTGCCCAATTGGATGAAATGGCTGCACTGAAACCGACTGTGGTCGTGCCAGGGCATATGCAGGCGGGTGCGAAAATGGATATCAGCGCCATCGATTACACCAAGGCTTACCTGCAAACATTCGAGCAACAATTGCCGCAAGCGGCCAACGGCACCGCACTGATTGAGGCAATGAAAAAAGCTTATCCAGATGCCGGCTTGGGGATCGCGCTGGAGATTGGCGCCAAAGTAAACAAAGGTGAAATGCAATGGTAAGCCCACAACTCACGCTGCATTATGTGTTTGATCCGCTGTGTGGCTGGTGTTATGCCGCCGCCCCGCTGATCGAAGCCGCTGCCGCTTTGCCTACAGTGCAGCTCGTGTTACACCCGGGCGGCATGATGGCCGGTGCAAATCGGCAAAGTGTGAGCCTGGCCTTGCGCGATTATGTGATTCCGCATGATCGGCGGATTGCCGAGCTGACCGGCCAGCCTTTTGGCGCGGCGTATTTTGATGGCTTGCTATGCGATAGCAGCGCGGTGTTTGATTCCACGCCGCCTACCTTGGCGATATTGGCGGCCGAGCAGCTGGCCGGCTTGGGGCGGGCGATGCTGGCCCGCTTGCAAAGCGCTCACTATGCCGCAGGCGAGCGGATCGCCGAAGGCACGGTCTTGTTGCAACACGCAACGGCGCTGGGTCTGGATAGTGTGGCCTTTAGCGCGGCCATGACTGAGCTGGCTGGCGATGTGGAGGCGCATTATCGCGCTACGCAACAGCTGATGCAGCAGCATGGCTTGCGCGGTTTTCCTTCGCTATTGCTGGAGCGGGAAGGTCGATTCCAAGTCCTCGATATCGGGCCGTTCCTGGGCCAGCCGGCGGCGTTTGCTCAGGCCTTGAGCGCCTTAGCTATGCTGACGCCTGCGGCGGTCGCACCGAGCGCAGCATTTTGTACGCCAGAAACCTGCTAAGTCAGGCTGATTGACCTAGCGATACACCAACGGCATCAAGCTCAGCTTGATGCCGTTTTTCTTGGGCGCTAGCCAGTGATTGGTGGCGCTTTGCGCTGGCGCAGCCCGGTGCACGCCCAGCTATGCTACTGTAGCCAAGTCCTCGCACTACTGCGGGTGGCCTGTTTAGATATACCTGCATAGGTATGTCGCTAAATGGATTATGGAATAGCGCATGGCGAACTATACCCCTCATACGGCGAAGAAATATCCCGATGGTGTTTTGCATCAGCATCCACACGATCGCCCCGGTGGCCACAATGCCTGCCACGATCATCACCACGATCACAGCCACCATCATCATGATCATGGCGTGCCCAGCTCGCAAAAACGCCTACTGATTGCACTGGTGGTGACCTTCGGCTTTGCCTTTGTCGAGCTGATTGGGGGCTGGTGGGCGCATTCATTGGCGCTGATTTCCGACGCCGGCCACATGATGACCGACAGCGCCGCGCTGCTGTTGGCGCTGATCGCCAATCTGATTGGCCAACGCCCGGCCAATCAGGCCAAATCGTATGGTTATGCGCGCGCCGAGCTGATTGGCGCACTGATCAATAGCCTGACCATGATTGCGCTGGTGGTGTGGATTATGGTCGAGGCGGTGCAGCGCTTACTGCATCCGGCGCCGGTCAATGGCATGGGGGTCATGGTGATCGCGGTGATCGGCTTGCTGGTGAATGTGATTTCCGCATGGCAGCTTTCGCATGATCACGACAATCTCAATAGCCGCGCCGCGCTGATTCATGTCTTGGGTGATTTGCTCGGCTCGGTCGCGGCGATTGCGGCTGGGGCGGTGATTTATTTTACCAACTGGCAGCCGATCGACCCGATCCTCTCGATTGCAGTGTCCTTGCTGATTCTGCGCTCGACCTGGGCCTTGCTCAGTAAATCGACGCATTTGTTGATGGATGGCGTACCGGATGGTGTTGATTTAGAAGCCGTGGCCCGCACCATCCTAGCCACGCCGGGCATCAGCGAAGTCCATGATTTGCATGTCTGGAATATCGGCGGTAAGCGTAATGCGCTTTCGGCCCATCTGATCATCGCCGAGCCCGCCGATTGGCCGCGGATGATTTTACAGTTGAACGAGATGCTGGAGAGCCAATATCATATCGACCACGTGACGCTGCAGCCGGCTTGGTATAGCGAACACGAAGGAGAAGCGGTGCGCATTGTGCGGATCGAGCATTAATCGGCGGCCAGCGGTCGCCTACACAAGGATCATCTTGATGCGCTCAGTATGTACTCTGGCGATTATTTTCAGTATCTCGGTGCTCAGCTGGGCTGGGCCCAATAGCCCCAATGGCGCGAATCGTGATCCACGGACAGGTGGTAAAGCCGATTTCTGGGATTGGTTTTCTGATCAACCACCCGAAATTCCCGCAGAAGATAATGCCCTGATTCAGCCGCCTAAGTTAAACGAGCTGAAGAAATGGCAGGAATTTAGCTTTCCTGAGCGCAATAAATCCAGCAAATACTATCTGGCGCTCGATTCAGTGACCCCCGGCGCCGATGAGGTGGTGCGGTATGTGGTGGCGGTTGTGCCGGGTAGTGGCGCTAGTAAAAGCGTTATTTACGAGGGGATGCACTGCAATTCTGGGCAGTACCGTGCCTATGCTTGGGGCAAACCTGACCAAACCTGGACGGTAGGTAAAACCGTGAACTGGAAGCAGATTACGCGTGGATTTAATCAGTGGCAGTATGCGCTGACGGATCGTTTTTGCTTTTTCCTAGAGTCGTACAACCCCGATCTGATCAAACGCCGCTTTGACTTCCCGGTGCCTGAGCGCACTCTAGAGACCCTAGATTAAATACCACGCCGCACTCAGCGGCGTTTTTTATACCTTTGCTGCTAGCCCTTGTCTCACTTGTTCGACCACCGCCGCCCAGTCCCCCAATTGCGGCTGGCGGATAATCTGCATCGAGCGATACCAAGGGCTGTCGCTGCGCTGTGCTTGCCAGCGCCAGTCGGCGTCAAAGCGCGAGAGTAGCAGCGTGGGGCGGCCAAGGGCGCCGGCGAGGTGGGCAACCGAGGTGCAGACGGTAATCACCAAATCCAGCTGCTGCAGATAGGCCGCGGTGGCGGCAAAATCGGGGCAGTGTTGCATGTCGTTCCGCAGTGGCGCTGGCGCCGCTTGGCCATGTTGTAGGCTGCACCACTGAATACCGGGCTGAGCTAGCACGGGGGCTAGCTGGCTCAGCGCAATGCTGCGCCAGCCATTGTCTACTTGCTGGGGGTTGCCCTGCCAGGCCAGCCCAATTTTGCGCCCCGGCGGTAATTGCGCTTGCCACTGGGCTGCCTCGGCTGAATCAACCTGCAAGTAAGCTTCGCTGCTCAGATCGGCTTCGCTAATCTGCAAAGCGCCAGCTAGGCTCATATACGGAATATGGTGAGTAAAGCCCGCGTGGCTAGCCAGCTCGCTCACGATTTCCAGTTGCGGAAAGCTTTGCTGCAACAAGCGCTGCAACGCTGCGGGGACTAAGACGGTCACTTGCGTAAAGCGCGTGCATAGCTGCGGCAAGAAACGGGCAAATTGCAGCATATCGCCATAGCCCTGCTCGCCAATCACCAAGAGCTTCGCCTCGGACGCTACCGCTTCGCCCCGCCAGCATGGCAGCGGCGTCGCCGGATACGCCTTGCCCAGCGCCGCCCAGCGGGCCTCATAGCCTTGCCAGCCGGCTGCCCAGTGGCCTTCCAGCAAATCAAGGGTGCCCAAGCTGTAACGAGCCAGCGCGTGCTCGGGCGCCAGTTGCAGCACTTGCTTGTAGCAGGCGCGCGCCTCCTCCAGCCGCCCTTCGCGGCGATACAGCCGGCCCAGATTGTGTAGTGAATCCAGATGCTGCGGTTCGCGCTGCAGCACGGTAGCAAAATGCTGGTGGGCGGGGCGTAGCTGACCCAGATTGGTCAGGATGGTGCCCAGACTGTAATGTGCCGGCAGATAGTCGGGCTGGCTGCGGATTGCCGCGCGATAATGCTCGGCCGCGGCAAGTTGGTCGTGCTGGGTGAGTGCCAGATTGCCCAGATTGTAATGCGCATCGGCCCAATCCGGCTGCCAGTACAGGGCGTGCTCGTAGGCACTGCGGGCGGCATCGAGCCGGCCCAATTGTTTGAGGATGTTGCCGTAATTGAGGTGCAGCGGCGCCACCTGCGGCGCGAGCGCTAGGGCTTGCGCCATCAGCTGTTCGGCGGCGGCCCAGTCATTGCGTTGCGCTGCACTGCGGGCCAGCTGGGCCAATTGCGCCGGATCTTGCATACCTCACCCTTGTATTAATGTGTAAAGCTTGCTGATTAAGGCTTGGCGGGCAATACCTTAGGAAATTACCAGATTGTCGCGGTGAATCAGCTCGGCTTCATCAATGTAGCCCAGCTTGGCTTCGATTTGGCCGGTGGGGCTGCGCAGAATACGGCTGGTTTCCTGCGAGCTGTAATTGATCAGACCGCGGGCGATTTCTTGCCCGCTGGCATCAACGCAGCTCACGACCTCGCCGCGCAAAAATTCGCCGTCCACGGCGATCACCCCGATCGGCAGCAGGCTTGAGCCACCTTGTTTCAGCGCCCGTACTGCACCGGCATCCAGCGTTACGCGGCCTTTGAGCTGGAGGTGATCGGCAATCCACTGCTTTTTGGCATGCAATGGGGTGGTGTGCGCGGTAAGCTGGGTGCCAATGGCTTCGCCTTTGGCCAGGCGGGTTAAGACATCGGCTTCGCGGCCGCAGGCAATGATGGTGGCTGCGCCACTGCGCGCGGCGCGTTTGGCGGCGATCACTTTGGTGTACATGCCGCCGGTGCCGACGCTAGAGCCGGCGCCACCGGCCATTGCTTCCAGGCTTTCATCGCCGGCGGTGGCAAATTGCACCAGCTGGGCCGCTGTGTCTTTGCGCGGGTCGGCGGTGAATAGGCCTTGCTGGTCGGTCAGGATGACCAGCGCATCGCCCTCAATCAGATTGGTTACTAATGCACCCAAAGTGTCGTTGTCGCCAAATTTAATTTCCGCGGTGACCACGGTATCGTTTTCATTAATGATCGGAATCACGCCCAGCTGCAATAAGGTCAGCAAGGTTGACCGAGCATTCAGATAGCGGGTGCGATCGGCCAGGTCTTCGTGGGTAAGCAGCACTTGGGCGCAAGTGAGGCCATGCGCCTGAAAAGCCGCCTCGTACGCGCGGCACAGGCCCATCTGGCCCACCGCTGCGGCCGCTTGTTTTTCGTGGATGGCGGTGGGTTTGCTGCTCCAGCCCAGGCGGGCCACGCCCTCGGCGACCGCACCAGACGATACCAGTACCACCTGTTTGCCTTGGCGAGCCAACTCGGCAATCTCTTTGGCCCAGCGGGCCAGAGCCTGATGATCGAGGCCTTTACCATCATTGGTAACAAGGCTGGAGCCTACTTTGATAACAAGGCGTTGGGCGAGTGGCAGGGCTGCTTGGGTCATGGCGATCTTTCCGCATTGGTTAGGGCTGATTATACCGTGAGCCACGCCGCTTGCTGCCAGCATTTGGCCCGATCATGGCGCAACTTGCGGTGACGCAAAGCACAGTGCATTTGCGGCACGCAGGCGGACTGCCCCACTAGCCAGCTGGCTGCGGCGCGGTACACTAACGCTTTTGCCCCGGAAGGAACCCGGATGACTGCTTTGGAGATCATCGGCTTTGCCCTGACTATTTTGGCTATCGCCTTGGCGGCGCGCTCGCATGTGCTGACCTGGCCGCTGCAGCTGGTGGCCAGCGTGCTGTATGTGTGGCTGTTTGCGCAATTTAATCTGTTTGGCGAGGCCACGCTGCAGGCGGTGTATGCCGTGCTGGCGGTGTATGGCTGGCTGCAATGGCGGCAGCGTCGGCTGGACGCCACCACGGTGGTCAAATTGCCGGTACAACGCCTCAGCCGCAATGAGTGGTGGCTGATTAATGGGGTGGGCGTGCTGGCCACGGCGGCAGTGGCCAATTTGCAGATCCATTTTTTGCCCACCGATGTGCCGGTGCTTGATTCGGCGATCTTTGTGTTTGGCTTGTTGGCGCAGTGGATGCAGGCGAAAAAACGCCTAGAAAACTGGCCGTACTGGATAGTGCTCAATCTGCTGGCCAGCGGGGTGTATTTCTATAAATCGCTGCACATCACCGGCGTGCTGTATCTGCTATTGGCAGGCCTGGCGGTATGGGGCTGGCGGAACTGGCAACGCGAGCTGGCGGCGGCATGACCCGCAAAATCGCGATCGTTGGGCCGGAATCCTGCGGCAAAACCAGTCTGGCCCGCGCGCTAGCCCGCACTTTGCACGCGCCATGGGTGCCCGAGTTTTCGCGCCCATGGTTTGCCGCGCAGCGGCGCACCAGCTACAGCATGGATGACATTCTGGCGATTGCTCATGGTCAGCTGGCGCTGGAGCAGCAGCTGGCGAGTGAGGCGGAGTGGCTGGTATGCGATACCAGTGTGTTGGTGTGCATCATCTGGGCGCAGGTGCGCTTTGGCGAATGCCCTGCCGAATTACGCGCCCTGTGGCGGCCTGCGGATTATCAGCTGCATTTACTCACCGCCGCCGATTTGCCATGGCAGCCCGACCCGCTGCGCGAAAACCCGCTGGATCGCGATGCATTGCTAGTGCGCTATCAAACTGCGCTCGAGCAAGCGCAGGTGCCGTTTGCGCTGGTGGCCGGCCGCGGCGAGGCCCGCTGCCAGCAGGCCGTTGCGGCGCTGCGGCAGACTGGGTTTGATTTTTAGCCAGGTATATTGCTGCAGGCTTTGCTGGAATTGGCCTGTGGCGATATACCTAGGGTTTAGGCTTGCACCAAGGCCTGATCCAGATCGGCCAGAATATCGTCGATGTGCTCAATCCCGATCGACAGACGCACCATATCTTCCGAAACCCCAGCGCGTTTCAATTCATCAGGCGAGAGCTGGCGATGCGTGGTGCTGGCCGGGTGGCAAGCTAATGATTTAGCGTCACCAATATTCACCAGCCGGGTGATCAATTGCAACGCATCCTGGAAGCGTGCACCGGCCTCACGGCCGCCTTTCACGCCAAAGGTCAACAAGCCTGACGCTTTGCCGCCAAAGTACTTATTCACCAAGGGTTTGCTCGGGTGGCCTGCTTGGCCGGCGTAGTTTACCCATTCCACTTTCGGATGCGTGGCAAGGAAATCGGCCACTTTCAGCGCGTTTTCCACGTGTCTATCCATCCGTAGCGCCAGCGTCTCCAGCCCCTGCAAGATCAGGAAAGAGTTAAACGGCGAGATTGCCGCGCCCATATTGCGCAGCGGCACCGTGCGCGCGCGGCCGATAAAGGCGGCGGGGCCGAGCGCCTCGGTGTACACCACGCCGTGGTAGCTGACTTCCGGCTCGTTCAGGCGTTTGAAGCGGGTTTTGTGCTCCGCCCACGGGAATTTGCCGCTATCGACAATAATGCCGCCAATGCTGGTGCCATGGCCGCCCATGTATTTGGTCAGGCTGTGCACCACGATGTCGGCGCCGTGCTCGATCGGGCGGGTGATGTACGGTGTGGGCACGGTGTTGTCGACAATCAGCGGTACGCCTCCGGCATGAGCGACGGCGGCGAAAGCGGCAAAGTCAACGACGTTGCCCAATGGATTGCCGATCGATTCGCAATAAATGGCCTTGGTGCGCTCGTCGATCAGCGCGGCAGCAGCTTGCGGGTCGTTTGCATCGACAAATTTAACGCTGATGCCATATTGCGGCAGGGTGTGGGCAAACAGATTGTAGGTGCCGCCATACAGCGCGCTGGTGGCGATGATATTGTCGCCCGCTTCGGCGATGGTGAGGATTGCGTAGGTAATCGCCGCTTGCCCGGACGCCAGCGCCAGTGCGCCAATCCCACCTTCGAGCGCCGCTACCCGTTGCTCTAGCACATCGGTGGTCGGGTTCATGATGCGGGTGTAGATGTTGCCTTTGACCTTCAGATCGAACAGATCAGCGCCATGCTGGGTGTCATCAAAGGCATAGCTGGTGGTCTGGTAGATCGGCACCGCCACGGCTTTGGTGGTGGGGTCGGGGCTATAGCCGGCGTGGATGGCAAGCGTATCGAATTTCATCGGGCGTATCCTCGGGTTAAGGTTGAGGCTACTGTACCACTGCTGAAATCGGCGGCTAAATGATTGTTAGCACTAAGTTTGTGGCCGCTTGATCTATGGCAAAGTCGGGCCAAGCGTGACTTGGCGGGCGGGGCTTAGGTGGCCGGAGTAATGGTGATCGCGCCGCTACCCGCTGGATTTTCACCGCGCAGATTGCCTTTGCGGTATTGCAGTTTTTCTTCGGCTTTTTGCAGTAGCGACTCAAACTGATAGCCATGGCGGCCATATTTCACCAGTGACAGTGTGACCGAAAGGTGAAAGCAGTGATCGCCATGCTCAATCGCCAATGCCTGCAGGCTCATTTCGATTTCGACCGCCAGAGTACGCAATTGCTGCGAATTGTAATCGTTGAGCAATACGCAAAATTCTTCGCCCGCAATCCGGCCGATCAGGGCGTCTTCACCCAGGATTTTGCGCAATTCGCGGGCGCATTTTTTCAGAGCGACATCACCGGCGCCATAGCCATACCGCTGGTTCACCACGCGAAACTGATCAATATCGATCAGCATCAACCCCATCGAACCATTGTGCTTGCGGGCGCGATGCAGCTCGCGCCCAGCGTGCTCTTCGAGGCCACGGCGATTCAGGAGACCGGTGAGCGCGTCATAGCGCACCAGTTTGCTGAGGCGGGCATGCAGGCGGTGCGCTACCAGCAGTTGATAGCTATACGGCAAGATAAGGCTGATCAGGCAGGCGAGGATTGCCCAAATGCTGGCGGCGCGTTCCAGCGATAGCACACCACTGGCGGTACCTAAGGCACTCAGCGCTAGCGTGAGCGAGAGACCCTGCATGCAGCCGACCAGCAGCCAGCGGGGAGCGCTCCAATGCTCGTCATTGCCGGGGTGAAACGCTTCGCGGGAAATCTGGAAGGCCAGCGGCGCCAGCAATAGCGCATGTAGCAGCGGTGCTTGGTGCGGCAAAATCAGGCCACTCAGGCTCATGATGAGTGCCACCAGCCACAAGGGGACCAAGGCCCCCCACCAGCCCAGTAGGGCCGGGCGGGCAAAAGTGCGGCGGGTGCCCGCCAAAAGCACCAGCTGACCCAGCAACAGACACAGCACACCCAGCCAGCTGAGCCATTGGTGGCTATTAAAAGTGGCGAGCGCCCACAGTAGCCAGCCGAGTTGATGCGTAGCGCCGCCAGCCGCCAGCGTGCTCACCCCACGCTCCGAGCGATGGCCCCGGGCAAGGCCCAGATACATGCCGGCCCCGAGGCAGGCGGCCAACATGGCAAGTAAAGACAGCGAGAATAGATCGAGCGGCATACCAACGACGGATAAGTAATTTCCCTAATGTGTGGCACTATGCCCAGACTGGATGTCAGCGTAAAGTCAGCTCCGACGAAAGGCCAGAAATCCCCGCCGACCGTGGTTGCGCTGCAACAGCGAATGTACTGGGCAAATTACGCCAGTGTTTCCATCTCAGCACGTATAATTCAGCCCACACTGAGGAGAAAAACATGTCTGCACTGATTTGCGGCTCTATGGCCTACGACACCATCATGGTGTTTCCCGATCACTTCAAAAAGCACATCCTGCCCGAGCAAATCCATATTTTGTCGGTGTCGTTTCTGGTGCCCGAAATGCGTCGCGAATTAGGTGGGTGTGCTGGCAATATCGCCTATACGCTGAAGCTGCTGGGCTCTGAGCCGCTGATCATGGCCACTGTAGGCAAAGACTTTGATCTCTACGCGACATGGCTGGATCAGCAAGGGATTCGGCGCGATTACATTACTGAGCAAGAAGGCTTTACTGGGCAGTGTTTTATTACGACTGACCTCGACGACAATCAAATTACTGCCTTTCACCCTGGCGCGATGGGGATGTCGCATGTGAATACATTGGCAATGGTGAAAGAGCCATTGCAAATCGGGATCGTGTCCCCGGATGGCAAACAAGGCATGCAAGAGCACGCGCGGCAGCTGGCCGCGGCTAAGGTGCCATTCATTTTTGATCCGGGCCAGGGTATGCCGATGTTTAGTGGTGAAGAGCTGCTGGAATTGGTTGAGCTCGCAAGCTACTTAACGCTCAACGATTACGAAGCTGAAATGCTCAGCAAAGCCACCGGACTCAGTATTGCGCAGTTGGCCACCAAGGTTGAAGCCTTGATCGTTACATTGGGCGCGCAAGGTGCGCAGATTTATGCCAATGGCGTCTGCCATCAGATCCCAGCTGTGCCAGCGGCGGCCGTAGTGGACCCAACAGGTTGTGGCGATGCCTTCCGGGCCGGCTTATTGCATGGCTTGCTGCAAGGTTGGGATTGGCCCACGACCGGTCGGCTGGCGTCATTGCTGGGTAGCATCAAGATTGCGCATCAAGGCGGGCAAAATCACAAGTTCACTCGCGCGGAACTGGCTGAGCAATATCTGGCCGCATTCGGGCAGGCGCTACCAGCATAAATCTAAGGCTGAAAATGTACTGACGCAGCTTGTGACTACAATTACACGTCATTACGCTGGCTGTAATTGGTAATGCAATTGTCTTATCTTGCTGGTATATTACGTAACAAAATTACTTTGTTAAGGTGCCAGCATGCGTCAGATTCTTGTGGTGTTTGCCTTCGTGTTTGCCGCTCAAGCGCAAGCGGCAGTGGTTGAAGTGGCGGCTACAACTGCAATTGTGGCGGCCAACCCGGCTGCTGTGAGCGTGTCTCTCTCCGCTCCAGCCTTGCCAAAAACTGTTGCCCCAGCGCCTGCTGCTCCGGCGCAGGGGCGCTTTGGCGCTGAGGGCTGGGCTTTACTAGGGATTGGTGCGCTTGCCTTGCTGGGGCGTCGGCGTAAGCGCTGGTCATAAGACTTTAGTCGGCCGTCAATCTGCAAGGCTTGGTATCGCAAGCGAATCTGCTAGAATGCCTGCTCGCAGAACCACTGTTTGACGAGCGTTGATCGAATGACCACCCCAGAAACCAAACCCGCCACCCCTACTACTTTTGGCTTGCTGAAAGAGCTGCAAAAACAGTTTGCGGTATTCCGTGACTGCCAGCCGCTGGCGATCGGGATCGACAAACAAGTGATTGCCGCGCTGCCAGAGATTAATCGGCGCGTATTGCGCAGTGCTTTGTCGATGCATACCCGGTCAGTGCGCTACCTGAAAGCCATGCAAACCGCGAGCGAGCGTTATAACCTCGATGGCAGCAAGGCCGATGCTGTGACCGATGAGCAGCGTGAATTCGCGGCTACCAGCCTGCACGAGCATTTCAAAAAAGCAGCGGACGAGCGCCGTGCTAAGCAGGCCGCCGAAGCGGCCGCTGAGGCCGACCGCAAACGTGCCGAAAAGCTGAATCAGCTGGCACAGAAATTTTCTCGCCACTAAACTGAACCTCCGGGCTGCTGCGGGCAGTCACTTGCCCAGCTGATTTGCCGGTGGGCGCAGGAGGAGATATGCGCCGTTTATTGCTAGCCATCTTGCTTGTTGGGCCGGTCTGGGCGCAAGACTTGGCCCCCATTGCTGTGCAAAGCACCGAGCGCAATGGGCATTTATATTTCTCTGCACAATTCAGTGTGCCTGTGGCCAAGCCACTGGCCTTCGCAGTGCTCAGTGATTTTGAGCATATGAGCGAGTTCATGCCGAACATGAGCAGCAGCAAGGTGCTGAGCCGCAAAGCCAATCGTTGGGTGGTGCAGCAGGAAGGCCAATTGCAGCTGGGCTTATTAAGCTGGTCGCTCAATTCCACCCGTGAGATCGAATTAATCGGTCTGGACGAAATTGTGGCGCATAGCTTGGATGCGCAGCAAGGCGCCTTCAGTAGCCGTATGCAGCTGCAACAGCAGGCGCAATCCACCACCATGAGCTATGCCGCCGACTGGCAGCCAGCTTCGGGCTGGATGGCCAGTCTGGGTAAGCAGTATGTGCAACAGCAGATGCAGCAGCAATTTGCGGCTATGCAGAAAGAGATGCTACGCCGCAGCAAAATGCAGCTGGCTTCCGCCCCGCAGATTGAGGTGGCGCGCTAGGGTCCTGCAAATGACGTCTTGAAATGGGGCGTGCAAAACAAAAAAGCCAACCCGAAGGTTGGCTTTTTTGTTTAATTCTTGGTGGCCAATCGCGGAATCGAACCACGGACACGCGGATTTTCAATCCGCTGCTCTACCAACTGAGCTAATTGGCCAGTGTGCATTGCTGCTCACAAGGGTTGCAATTAAAGCGCATTCACTAGCCCGCGTCAAGGTTAATTGCGCAAAATGGCGCTGGTGAGCCGATGTGTGGCAAAAATGTGGCGCTCGTTGCGCTTTGTTGGCGCCGGCACAGGATGGTTTGCGCACAAGGGCTTGGCTTTGCTACGGTAGTGGCTGGCCAAAGGGGAGCAAAATGGCGCAGCAAAGTGCAGAACAAACATGGGCCTGGTTGCAGCAAAACCCGGGTTTTAGCGAATTGGCCGCGGCTTTTCCAGTATTGTGGGCCGGGGTGCGCGATGAGCTGGCGCAAACGTTTGCCCGCCGTGATCCGGCTGAACTCAAGCGCCTGCTAGCTAAAGCCGCGCAGCGGGCACAGCCGGATGCCCGTTTCCTGGCTGGTGAGCGGGATGGGCGTGCGTTTGCCTTGTTTGTCGAGCAGCAAGTGCGCTTGCGTTTGGCTGAGCTCGCCTTGCGGCAGTATGCGTTTTCGCTGGCTACGGGCGTGAAAAGCGGCAAGGTGCGTTTTAATTTATGGAATGGCTTGCTGGCACAAAGGCTACTCTTTGCGCATGATTTGGTGCGCAAGCCCGTGTCGCTGCGCTGGTTTCGCAGGCTTTGGCCGCTGATCTGGCAAAAGCAATACCTAATGCCACTGGTGGAAAAGCGCGGGATCTGGTGTTTTTACTCCCGGGAATTGATTAGCGCGCTGGCTGAATTGCTGCAGGGGCGCTCGGCGCTGGAAATCGCTGCCGGGGATGGCACTTTAAGCCGGTTCTTGCGCGAAGCGGGCATCCCGCTGCGCACCAGCGATGATTACAGCTGGGAAAAAGTGGTGAGTTATCCGCCTGAAGTTGAGCGCCTCGGGGCGATTGAGGCGATTCAGCGGTATCAGCCGGAGGTGGTGATATGCAGCTGGCCGCCGGCGGGGAATGGCTTTGAGCGGCAGATTTTCCGGCAGCGCTGCGTGCAGACGTATATTGTGATCGGCAGCCATTCGCGCTTTATCACCGGCAATTGGGCCGATTATGAAACCCAAACTGCGTTTGATTGGGCCGAGGTGCCAGCTTTATCTCAGCTGATTGTGCCGCCTGAATTACAGGCGGGGGTATGGGTATTTACGCGCAAGGCACAGTAGATAAAGCTTGTAGCCTTATACCTGTCGTTTGATTTGTAGGGGCGATTATTTTGCATCGGCCTTTGGCGCTGGTTGACAGGCCTTGACGTAATTTATGCACATGCCAACGGGGTATTGTTACCACGCGCGCCGATGGGCAGTGCAGGCACAATTTCTGCATGATCAGTTGGCAGGAGTAGTGCAATGAATGAGCAAGTACAGCAATTTGTTCAGCAGCGGATGGCGCAGGGCATGAATCTGAATCAAGCGGTGAATGAAGCCAAAAGTGAGTTTGGCCTGAGCGCCACGCTGGTGTATCTCTCGATTATTCAGGCGGAGCGTCGGCAACTGCAGTATGTGTAATGCAGTGATTCACCGTCGCTAGGCCGGGTATGAATGGCGATTGTGCCGTGTTGGCGATTTGAGTGGGGCTTAGAAAGGGCGAAGCGGGCCGATAAGCCGGGTTCTGTCCGGGTGTTGCCACCCGTGATCATCATTCCTCTAGGCGCGGCATTACTACCGCGCTCCAGCAACCTACCCGTAGACTCAGCGAGCAACCTCAACGCCTACTGCTTGGTCTTGCTCCGAATGGGGTTTACCCTGCCAGCGACTGTTACCAGCGCCGCGGTGCGCTCTTACCGCACCTTTTCACCCTTACCTGATCCCCTTGCGGGGCCATCGGCGGTTCAGCTCTCTGTTGCACTGTCCGTCGGCTCACGCCGCCCGGCCGTTAGCCGGCATTCTGCTCTATGGAGCCCGGACTTTCCTCCCCCGTGTTGCCACGGCAGCGATGATCTGTCCCGCTTCGCGGGGGCGATTATCCCCGTCCACTGGCGGGGGCGCAAGCCAAGGATGATCAATGGCCGCGCGGGGTAGGGTGAATTTGATTGCGGCCAGCGGCTTTGGCCTGATACAGCCGCTGATCAGCGAGGGCGAAATTGCTGTCGGGGTCTTGCTCGGTTTGCCACTCGCTCACTCCGGCCGAGAAGCTGCAGCGTAGCTCGGGCACGGTATCGCTCCAGCTTTGGCTAGCAAACGTGGCGCGGATTTCATCCAACAGCCGGCTGGCGGTGGTTTGATCAAGCCCGGGTAGCAGCACGCAAAACTCTTCGCCACCATAGCGGGCGATCAGATCGTGCGGGCGCAGCGTGCGCTGCAAATGGCCAACCAGCTGGCGCAGAATATCGTCGCCGACGGCATGGCCGTAGTGGTCGTTGATTTGTTTGAAGTAATCCAGATCAATCAGTGCCACGCTCACGGGCTCGCGTGTGGGGGCGGGCAAGGCCGCAACGGCGTCATATAGGCCGCGGCGATTCAGGGCGCCGGTGAGCGCGTCCTGAATGGCCAGGCGTGAAAGCGCCTGATTGGTTTGCCGTAGCAGCAAGAGATTAAGCCCCAGGCTCATCATGATGTTGCAGGTAGAGGCGATCAGAAATAAAAACTGCTCCAGCAGCGGCGAAAAACTGTCGCTCAGCAGGGCGATAAGGCCGGCGCGAAATAGAAAACAGCTGGCCGCCAGCAGGCCCAACAGGGGCAACATACCCGGCCAGCGCCGGCCAAAGGCTTGCTCGTGCTGCCAAAAGCGCCAGCTAAGTAGCAAAAAGCAGGTGGCTAGCGTGAGCGCGGTTAGCAGCATGCTCAAGCGCGCAGGCAGTAGGCCAAAGCTGGCTAAGAGCTCGGCGCTGCTGGCCACGCCCAGCAGGCTCCAATTAAAGCGGCAGAGGGTTTGCGGTGGGTTAAGGAGTAAGCCCAAGCTATGGCTTTGCAGCAGGCTGCCAGCGGCAATCAGGCTGATGGCCAGCGCGAGACTCCAGGCGGGCAGGTGTTCGGCGGCAATTTCGAGGCAAAGCCCGCCCGCGATACACAGGCAGGCCAGCAGCCAGTAGCGCTGCAGGCGCACTTGCTGCACGGATTCGTGGCGGGCGTACAGCCAGCCGCCCAGGCCGATGAGGGCGACGGTGAGGGCATAAACGAAATCGCCAAGTTGCACAGTGGTTCGCGCTCCATTCAGGGTGGCGCTTCTATACTAGCAGCCAGACTGCGGCCTTGCGCTGCGCGGGCTGGCTGGATGCTGATACGATGTATTAATGACGATACCTATATGGGGTATTGCTTTGGAGGCTGTTTTGAATAAAGCATGGGTGGCAATACCCGTAGCGCTGACGCTATTGGGCACGGAGGCCGCTTGGGCCGATACGAATCTTCGCTGTGGCAATCGGCTAGTCACTGTGGAAGACAGCCAAGCCTCAATCCGCAGCAAATGCGGCGAGCCCAGCGAGATCAGTACGCTGATCGAGCCGGCCCGCTATCGCAATCGCTGGGGCGAATGGGTAGTCGATCGCAGCCAGCCCGGCAACGAAGTCACCGTGTGGGTGTATAACTTTGGCCGCGATAAGCTGATGATGCAGCTGCGCTTTGTGAATGGCACGCTGCAAGACGTTCAGCCGCTGGATTATGGCCACTAGTCAGCACGCGAGGCGCGAACGAATGGCCGGCGGCTTATTGCCATTTCACCAGCGACACACCTAGCGCGACGCCGCGATTTTTGAAATTATAGTTTTGCAGTGAATCGCCATAGCCATCAAAGGCTTGCACATAGCCATGCAGCTGGCCGGCGAGCGGGAAGGCCCATTCCAATAGCCAGTAAGAGCGATTGGGTACACTGCTGTTAAATTTCAGATTATTGCGCCAGGTGAGCGCAAATTGATGTTTGCCCCAAGGATAGGTCAACAGGGTTTCCATACGGCCGCTGTAGTCGGTGATGGCCGGGTTGTCATCATCGGCCGGGTCTTCTTTGAGTCGCCACCATGGCTTGATAATCACCGACAAATCACCCGAGCTCAGGCCCACGCTGGCATACAGGCGATTCCACGAGCGGGAGAGCGGCAAGGTTTGGCCATTGGATTGGTGCACCAGGCCAAGATTGAGCATGCGTAGCCGCAGCCAGTCGGGGCCCAACGCCAAGGGCAAGGTGGCCCAGATTTCCGGCTGGTAATCGGTTTCGCGAAATGGCGCAGAGGTTTCCTGATCGTAAACCTGCCAATAGCTTTGCTGGGTGTAGGCGCCCCACAGATCAATCGGGCTGCCTAGCATGTCTTCCCAGAATTTGGTTTTGAATGAAAGCTGGAATTTGGCTTCGAGATTTTTAAAGCTATCGGCCGAGCGTTTGGCGCAATTGCGCGGGTTGAGCGAGCAAGGCTGGGTGTTCACGTTTTCCCGCCAAGAGAACGGCAGGAAATACACCGGCTGATGCGGCCGAATAGTGAAAACGCCTTTTTGATCGGCGGCATCGAGCTCCCAGCGCTGTGAAAACGCATCGCCACTGGCCAGCGTGGTGGCCGCGACCGGGCTCACGGTGTTCGTTGTACTTGGGATGCTCGGTTCGGTCGGCGCTGCGGCTACTGTGGCGCTGCTGGTGCTGGTTTCAGCTGGCGTGGCCACGGGGCTCACGTTGCGGGCTAGCTGATCGTAGCAAGCCAAGCGGGCGTGATTATCGGCGATGCTTTGGCAGCTAGCGAGGTCGGCCGCGTGCGCGGCGCCGCTGAGAAGGAATAGCCAGGATAGGGTACGGAGCTTGAACATGGAACAGGCCAGCAGGCGAAATGATCATGCCGCGATCATAGCATTCTGGCCTGCTGGGCCCTGGTTCTGGCAGCGCGGCGCGGTGTGCTTACAACGCTTTGAGCCGATGCTAAGTGTGCTTATTCGGCAGCGGCGTCTTCTGCGCGCACAATGCTCAGCCCGGTGGCTGCGGCCAGCTCGGTTTGTAGCTGGCTCGCGGCCACAATATTGCGCGCGCTGGCCGGCCAGTGGGCAAAAGCAAAGCGGGCCACTTGCTCGGGGTTGTCCGGCTCGCCGCAGATCATGAGCCAGACCGTATCGCGGCGGAAGAGATTCGGATCTTGCTCGAGGCGGATCTCACGAAACGCGCTCACTGGCGCGCTCACGGTGCGAATCGGCAGCAGACCCAGCAGTAGGGTGCGGCGCTGAAAATGGCCCGCGATCAGGCGCTGCTCGCTCGGCAGCGCCCAAAACAGCGCCAGCCCTGCCAAAATCGAATAATAAAACAGCCCGAAGAAATGATTTTCAAACTGGGTGGATTGAATCAAAGGCCGGCCCCAGACCGCTAGCGCCAGCAGCGCCAGCCCCCAGAGCAGCCAGCTGTGCTGGCGTGGGCTACGAATTATGGGCATACAAGCTCCGAAGAACGTCCGGCGTGATGGCAGGGCAGCTCAGCCGTGGGGGAGTACCAATCGGCACCGCTACCTACCCAGATGTGGGCGTCAGGGCGCTGTGCCAGTGGGGTGTCCAGCGTGCCGAGGGCAATCTCGACCACCCCGGCCGGAGTGGCGGGCGATTGAAAAGTAAGGCTGCTGCCGCACTGCTGGCAAAACTGGCGCACCGTGCCATTGGCTGCGGTAAAGCTGGCTAGCTGCGCTTCGCCACTGAGCCAGCGAAACGCGCGGGTGCTGCCAAAGGTGGCGAAAGCCGCACCGTGAAATTTGCGGCACATGCTGCAATGGCAATGCGCCATTTGCGGGGCAAATTCGCCTGCCGCATAGCGCACGCTGCCGCATAAACAGGAACCACGGTGAGGCCAGTCCATCGCCTTAGTCCTGCAGTTTCCAGTGGATGCTTTCACCGGCGCGCAATGGCACCACCACGCTATCGCCAAACTGATATTCGGCGGGCACGGTCCAGCTTTCTTTCACCAGCGTCACCTTATCCGGATTGGTCGGCAATCCGTAGAAGGCCGGGCCATTCAGGCTGGCAAAGGCTTCCAGCTTATCCAGCGCGCCGGCCGCATCAAATACTTCGGCGTACAGTGGCAGGGCCGCATGGGCGGTATACATACCGGCGCAGCCGCAGCTGCTTTCTTTGGCGCCTTTGGCGTGTGGAGCGCTATCGGTGCCCAGGAAGAATTTGCGGCGCACATGCTCATCATGAGCGGTGACGGCGCGCACCAGCGCCTGGCGATGCAATTCGCGCTTCAGCACGGGCAGGCAATACAGATGCGGGCGAATGCCGCCGACCAGCATCGCGTTGCGATTCATCAGCAGGTGGTGCGCGGTGACGGTGGCGGCCACATTAGGGCCGGCGCTGGCCACAAATTCGGCCGCGTCTTTGGTGGTGATGTGTTCAAACACCACGCGTAGGGTGGGGAAACGCTCAAGCAGTGGCTTCATGATGCGGTCGATAAACACCGCTTCGCGATCGAAAATATCGATTTCGGCATCCACCACTTCGCCATGCACCAGAAACGGCAGGCCCACTTCGGCCATTTTTTCGATGGTGGGCAGCACTTTGTTGACGTCGGTACAGCCGGCGTCCGAATTGGTGGTGGCGCCAGCCGGATACAGCTTCACCCCATGCACAAAGACGCTGGCCTTGGCGGCCACAATGTCGGCCGGGGTGGTGTTATCAGTGAGGTAGAGCGTCATCAGTGGCTGGAATGCGCTGCCGGCCGGGCGGGCGGCCAGAATGCGCTCACGGTATTCCCCAGCCAGCTGCACATTGGTGACCGGCGGCTTCAGATTGGGCATCACAATTGCGCGGCCAAATTCACGCGCCGTATGCGGCAGCACGCTGGCAAGGCCCGCGCCATCGCGCAAATGCAGGTGCCAGTCATCGGGGCGGGTAATGGTCAAGGTGGTAGTCATATTGGCAATCCTTGTGGGGTATATCCGTGTGGCTTAATTTGGCTATGGCCTATCGCCCGATACATGCTCGGGTATGGGGCTTAGGCGCTGCGCTTTTGAATCAGAAACAGAAACTTGCCCTCAGCTTGCCAGTGCTCGACCAGGGTATGGCCGGTTTGTTTGCAAAAGGCGGCAAAGTCGGTTGGCGTGGCTGGATCGGTGCACGTTACTTGCAGCAGCTGGCCGCCTTCGAGCGCAGCCAGGGCTTTTTTGGTGCGCAAAATCGGCAGCGGGCAATTAAGCCCGGATAAATCGGCACTGAGGTTCGGTTCGGGGCGGCTACTCATGGCAGGACTCGGACAGCAGGCAAAAAAGTCATTGTACCAAGGCTGTCAACGGCTGCAGTGGCTCGTGCAGGGTATGGCGATGGCGGAATGGTTTTTAGTCTGGGGTATTGCCACATCATCATTATAAATGCTTATGTTGAGCGATATACCCCGCTAGATGCTCAAGCCATCTTTTTGTTCACTGCCGCGTGAAACTTTTTATCGGCCCACCAATCAGAACCAGCGCAGCATATGCTGCACGGATAATTAGAGAGAAACGATGTTTAAGAAACTGTTTGCGGCGGTGGGCGTGGGTGGCGCTACGGTGGATACGGTGCTGGATAATCCGCAAGTGGTGCCCGGCGGTACGCTGAGCGGGGTGGTGTGTATCAAAGGCGGTAGCGTTGAGCAAACCATCGAATACGTAGATCTGGTGCTGATGACCGAAGCCGAGCAGGAAGCCGGCGAAGATGAAATCCGCGTCGCCCATGCATTGGGGCGTTTTCGTGCCAGTGGCGCCCTGCAAATCCAGGCTGGGCAAGAGCAACGCCTGCCATTTTCTTTCCAATTACCGCTTGAATTACCGGTGAACAATGCCACCGCGCTAACCACGCCGGGTGCGCCGTATTACCCGCATATCCGTGCGGCGGTGTGGGTGCATACCGATCTGGCGATTGCCGCGGCGATCGATGCCAAAGACCGTGATTTTCTCGATGTACGGCCGCTGCCACAAATGCAGGCGCTGATCGCTGCGCTGGGCCAGCTGGGCTATATGCACGCCAGCACCGATGTCGAAATCGGCACCGTGCGCGTCAATGATATTTACAGCTCGCTGGGCTGCTATCAGGAATTCGAATTCCGCCCGACGCAGGGCGGCTTTGGCGGCCTCACCGGCGTACAGGAAGTCGAGGTCACCTGCATCCCACGCCCGGAAGGCGTGCATGTGCTGGTGGAAGTGGATCGCCGTTTCCGTGGCGATAGCTACCGCGCACTGTGGATGGGACCGGACTGGCAGCGCGTGGATTGGGCCACCCAGCTACGCCAGCTGATTGGTTAAACGGTGGAGCTGGGGCGGTGGGCTAGCCAGCTAAACCACCGCCAGCTGCGGCGGCTGCGCCACGCGGGGCGAGCGGCAGCAGCAGCGGCCCTGCTTCTGGTTTAAGCTAAGGCGGTCTGTTTGCCGCTGAGCGAATCATGAGCAAAGTACATCGTCGTACCGTGGATTTATCGGCCTACCCCGATCTGGTGGTGATTTACCTCGGCTTACGGGTCAACGCCTGGACCGGCCTCAAAACCCTGCTGGGCCTGGGGCCCAAAATCGCTCAAGCGGTTGAGCAGCAGCCTGATGGCCTGCTGCGGCATGAAAACCTGCTGTTTTCCTTATTTCCACCGCATGTTGGCATGCGGCAATACTGGCGTGATTTCGAGTCGCTGGAGCGCTGGGCGCGCTCCGAACCACACCGCCAATGGTGGCAGCAGTTTATGCGCCACAGCGGCGGCACCGGTTTCTGGCATGAAACCTATTGCATGCAAGGCGGGATGGAGGCGGTGTATGACGATCTGCCGACCGACATTGGCTTTCTCACTTTTGCACCGCAATGCCTGGCACGCGGCAAGATGTATAGCGCCAGAAGTCGCATGCAAAAAGGCACCGAGGGCAATACCCCAAGCCCGGTGGCGGAAAACGAGCTGTACCGCGATCAGCCCTAGCGGGGCCGGCACAGCGCCGCGAGTGGTATTGCTCAGCTTGGGCTGATCCGTACAGCGAATATTGTGCACTTGCAGCAAAAACCCGGTGACGCGCGCCAGCCTGCGCGCCATAATCAGCCTGTTGCCTACTTCGCTCAGGAGCCTGCCATGCTGCTTGTCCCGCCCCAAGTTGCCCCGTTTCAGCCCCCGCGCCGCACGCTGCTCGGCCCCGGCCCATCGGATGTGTATCCATCGGTGCTGGCGGCGCAAGCCAAGCCGACGCTTGGCCATCTCGATCCGCTGTTTGTCGGCATGATGGATGAGGTGAAGGCGCTACTGCAATACGCCTTTCAGACCCGCAACGAGATGACGCTGGCCGTGTCGGCCCCTGGCTCGGCCGGGATGGAGGCCTGCTTTGTTAATTTGGTTGAGGCCGGCGAAACCGTCATCGTCTGTCGCAATGGCGTGTTTGGCGAGCGCATGCGGCAAAACGTGGAGCGGGTGGGCGCCCATGCCGTGGTGGTCGATGCCGAATGGGGCAAGCCCGTTGACCCACAGGCGGTAGAAGCGGCGCTACAAGCGCATCCGCAAGCGCGCTTTCTGGCTTTTGTGCATGCCGAAACTTCCACTGGCGTGCGCTCGGATGCCCAAGCGCTGTGCGCACTGGCCAAGCAATATGGTTGCCTCAGCATCGTCGATGCCGTGACGGCGCTGGGCGGGATCGAGCTGCGGGTGGACGACTGGGGCATTGATGCCGTGTATTCCGGCAGCCAGAAATGCCTATCTTGTGTGCCTGGCTTGGCGCCTTTGTCATTCTCACCGGCGGCGGTGGAAAAACTCAAAGCCCGCAAAACACCCGTGCAAAGCTGGTTTCTCGACCAAACCCTGGTGATGGGCTATTGGGGCAATGCCAATGGCAGCAAACGCAGCTATCACCACACTGCGCCGGTGAATGCGCTGTATGCACTGCACGAAAGCCTGCGTCTGCTGGCGGCCGAAGGATTGGAGCACGCTTGGGCGCGGCATGCCCAGCAGCATCAGCTACTGCTGGCCGGCCTGACCGAACTGGGCATCGAGTTTCTGGTGGAAGAATCCGGCCGCCTGCCGCAATTGAATGCTGTGCGCATTCCGGCTGGAGTGGATGATGCGGCGGTGCGCACTGCGCTTTTGAACGATTACAACCTGGAAATCGGCGCCGGGCTGGGCGCGCTAGCCGGCAAAGCCTGGCGGATTGGGCTGATGGGGTATGGCGCGCGGCGCGAAAATGTCGCGCTGCTGCTGCAGGCGCTGGCCGAGGTGCTGCGGCGTTGATGCTTAGGGGTATTTGCCGCTGAGCTATTTTTAATATGGATTGGCGGGCAATACCTGGCTAGGTATTACCCGTTCCGACATAGTGGCACGACGGTACGCAGGGCCGCCGCGCCAACCTGTTCATGCTTAGGTTTGGAATTGCTGCAATTCGCGCTGCAGCTCGCTGGCGGCCTCGCCAATCTGGCGGGCGATCTCCTGAATTTGCCGCGAGTGGCCCGCGGTGGTTTGCAGTTGTTGATCCGCCTCGCTGGCCTCGGTGGCGATGTGGTGCACGGCCTGCTCGATGCGCTCGGCCTCGCTCACCGCTTCGCTGGCTTCGGTGGCCGTTTGGTGCAGCATGGTGACTAGCTCGTGGATATGGCTCACGGCCTGATCGGCGGTTTGCACCAGCTGGCGTGCGCGTTCCGACATATCGCTCATGTCGGTGGCGGTGATGGTGATGCCGTCCACCACCTTGGCGATGGCGCTGCGCGAATCTTGTAGCGAAAGCTGCGTTTGCCCGGCCAGCTTGCGCACTTCATCGGCCACGACCGCAAAGCCGCGCCCGGCTTCACCGGCCCGCGCTGCTTCAATCGCGGCATTCAGCGCCAGTAGGTTAATCTGATCCGAAATCGCGCCAATCGCATCCAAAACCCGGGTAATGTCGCCGGTGGAGCGGGCCAGCTGGTCCAGCTCGTGCGCCAAAGACTCGGTCGAGCCGGCATTGTCGTTCACGGCACTGAGCATGGCCCCGAAGCTTGCGCCGGCTTGCTGCAGCTGGCTGCTGGCCTGATTTACCCGATCGCGCGTGGCGGCGGCCAGCGTGGCTGAATGTTGCGCGCTGTGATCGATGGCTTGCACATCTTGGTTAAGCGCCTGCATGTTTTGCGTGGTGTGCAGCAGGTTTTTGTTCATTTGCTCGGTTAAGGTATGAAATTGGCGCACTGCGCCGGCATTGCTGGCTGCGCTGTGGCCGGCCTTGGCCAAGGTTTCGCGTAAGAGCTGCAGCAATTGATTCAGCTGGCTCATCATCGCGGCGATTTCGTCGCCGCCTTGTTCGTGCAGGGTTTGCCGCAAATCGCGCTGGGCGGCAATCTGGCCAATCCGGCGTGCGGAGCGCTGCAGGCGATGGGCAATCTGCCGGGCGGCAAAATACGCCAGCACGCTGCCAATGAGTACACATAGGATCGCCAGTTGAATAATCCGTAGCAGCTCGGCCAGCTTCGCCTCGGCCACTTGCGCCATGGTGACATCCACCCCAATCAGGTAGGTTTGGCCATTTTGCTGCATCGGTAGGAATACGGAGCGGAACGTGCCGTATTTGTCGCTATATTCGGCGAACTGTGCTTGGCCACTTTGCCAGGCTTGCAGGATGGCGGGGGCGGCATCTTCGTATTGGTCAAAGTACTTGGCGTATTTGCCAGCGGCGATTTCGGCTTCGGGGGCGCCATCGCCAATGTAAAACACCTTGCCATCCCGCACCGTCAGTACATAGCAGTAAGCTAAACCGACGCGGCGCGAATATTCGCCCAGCCGGCGCACCAGCTGGCGATATTCGCCGTCAGCAATGCTGCCCGCTTGAGTCGCGCGGCCGATATAATCGCCGGCCAGCATATAGGGCACCGAATTGGCCGCGGCGGTCAGGCGCGCATCCATGCTATGGCGTACTTCTTCGGCTTTACCCAGATAGCTACTGATACTAAATACCACGATGGCTAAAAGCTGTACGGCCAATAGCCACAATAAAATACGGGTAAACAGGGATAAACGCTGCAACAGGCGCATGGGATACTCCGAGTGATCTTTCTATAGTTTGAACTCAGAATATCAATCGATGAAAGTATGCGCAATGCATACGGTGAGGCTGTCACGCCAGGAAACAGCCTAGCGGCTGGCTGGGGCCGCGGCGTTCAGGCTTAAACCATACTGGCTGCGGATTTTCTTTAGCACACCACGTTTTTCTAATCGCAGCAGGGCGGCGTTGAGTTTTTCGCTATCGGCTTGGCTTACGCTTTTTTTGCTGAGCATAAAGTGCACCGGCTCGCTCATTACCAGCAGGGGTAGCTGATAGACGCTGATTTGCTGCTGGCCGGCTTCAAAATGTACGGCGCCGGTGTCGCCTAGCAATAAAGGCGCGCGGCCGGCCGCCAGCATGCGTACGCCCTGATTAAAGGTCTCAAACGGCGAGAGCAGCCGCGCTTCATTGAGCCAGAAATAGTGTTTTTTGTAGTCTTCGCCATACCAGCCGGCATTCGGGGCCAATAGGGCGATGCGCTGCTGCAAAATACTGCCAAAACCTTCGAGCTGGGTGTATTGGGCCGCTTGTTCGGGTTTGCTAAAGAGGCTGACCGATTCATCGCGGTAGGGCGCGGTAAACCAGCTAAATTGCTGGCGCTCGGGGGTGATGCTGGCGGCCAGCATCAGGTCGATTTTGCCTTCGATAAACATCGCCTGCCGGCGCTTGCGCGGTAATTCGGGGCCAATCTGCAGGCTACAGCCGGCTTCGGCAAAGATCGCCTGCAAAATCTCGATATCCACGCCGCGCGGTTTGCCTTGCGCATCGCTATACACATAGGGCGGCCATTGCTCGACCGCCATCCGCAGTGGCTTTTGGCAGCCGGCGGCTTGTACCCAGAGCGGGCTTAGGGCGAGGGCCAACACACATCCAGTCATTATTCGCATCACACACCTCCGGGTTGGCATCGTTCATTTGTTTGTATCCGATGCCTTGCCGGTCCGCAAGCGACTTACGGTAACCTGCCGGTAATGTTGCAGTGCAGCGACTGTGGATAAAACCGTGCACAGCCCGTCGATAAGTTGTGGATAATTACAGGTCCAGGCAGGCAATGCGCTCGATCTGCCCATGCTGCAGGCGATAAAAAGCGTCTTGTGGCATTTCCTGCTGCAGCATTTCATCCAGCGGCAGCTGCGCATACGCGCCGCGGATAAAGCGCCCCAACAAGCCGTGCGCCACGATAATCAGTTGCGCGGGCAGAGCGGGGTCGGCCAATAGCGCGGCAATCCGCGCTTGCACGGCCGCCATGGGCTCCACATTGGGGGCGGCGAAATGCCAATCGGGCCGCTCGGCCAGCTCGGGATATTGTGCATGCAGCGGCTCGACCGCCTGCATTTCCCAGTCGCCAAAGCCTACTTCAATGAGGCGCGCATCGGTGTGCGGATGCGCCGCCGGCAAACCGAGCTCGGCGCAGACTAATTGTGCGGTGTATTGTGCCCGGCCCAGTGGGCTAACGGCCAGCTGCCAGCTGGCGGGTTCGGTAATGAGGGTGCGCAAGGTGCGGCCCATGGCGCGAGCCTGAGCTTGGCCCAGTGACGTTAGGGGGGAATCACAATGGCCTTGCATGCGGCGCTGTGCATTCAGTTCGGTTTGGCCGTGGCGGAGCAGGTAGATCGTGCGAGTCATGATGGCGCAGGGGCGAGGTGGGCAAGAGCGCCAGTGTAGCCTGCTGGGCATGAATCGCCCATGGCAAGGTGGCCGGTATTTCTACCGGCTAGTGAGCGAGATCAAGGGTATTGTCCTACAGGCAATGTTATTAAAAGCCTGTAGGGCAATACAGGTGGTGGGTGTTATTGCAGCGCGACCCAGATTTCAGTGCGTAGCTCGGTTGGCGGGGTGTCGATCGGTAGATTCAGATATTGCTCGATCACCGGTACATTGCCCGGCTGCTCACCACTGGCCGGCAGCCACACGCCATACAGCCACTGATAGGCTTGCTCCAGCTCGCTATAGGGGCCGATGTGCTCCAGCACGGCGTAACGACCGGCCGGTAGCGCAAAGGCCTCGATGCCCACGGGCAGTGGCGCATCGGCGTTCACCGTCAGCGCGGCGGCCGAGCGTAATTGCTCGGGTGCCACGGATTGCGGGTCATCAAAATACAGCCCGAACCAGCGTAGCGGCAGGCTCACGGGCAGGCTGGTTTTGTGCAGCTGTAGCTTGGCAAAGGCCTCGCCAATCTGGATATACGGCCCTTGATGCGGGCACAAGGCCAGCGGCAAGGGGCTAGTTTGGGTATGCAGACGAATCGGGTACATGCTGGGCTCCTGTTGTAAATGACGCTGGAGTACCTGTAGCCGCATGCGCCGGTAGGCGCCCGGGGTATGCCCATAGCTGGCGGCAAACGCCCGTACAAAGGCGGCACTGCTACCGTAGCCACTGCGCCGCGCCAGGCGTTCGAGCTGCTGCGCAGGCGTTTGGCCTAGCGAACGCGCCGCTTGCAGTAAACGCAGGCGTTGCTGGGTGGCGCCCACACTTTCGCCCATCATCTCCCGGTAAATGCGGTGGAAGTGGTAAGGCGAGAAATGCGCGGCCGCGGCCAGTTGTTCCAGCGAATAGCTCTGCTGCGGGTGTTGCCAGATCAGCCCCACTGCGCGCTGCAGCCGGCGGGCATAGTCTTGAACGGTAGCGGCTTTTTTCATGGTGTCTCCATGCCGGTGAGCTTAGCGCTGGCGGATTGATCTTTGTTGCGCACTTTGCCCTTAGTCTGACAGATGTTGGCTTAAATTTTGACTTACTCAGTTGGCAGGATCAGCATCTTTCTTTCATAAAACCAAAACCAAACAAGGTGAGATGATGAAAAAACTCTTCATGGCCGTACTGGCCTTGCTGTGCAGTAGCTGGCTGTGGGCCAGCGATCCGGCGATTCAAAGTGCCTATCAGGCCGCAGCCAAGGCGGCTCAGCATGGCCCGGCCGAGATCGGGCTGATTGATCAGGCCAAGCTGAAATTACCGGCCGGCTATGCGTTTATTCCACAAGCCGAGGCCAAAACGCTGATGGTGGCGATGGGCAATTCGGTGGGCGATGATCTCTTGGGGCTGATCATGCCGGAAGATGAGCAGCAAAACTGGTTTATTGATGTCAGCTATGAAAAATCGGGCTACATCAAAGACGACGATGCCAAAGACTGGGATGCGGCCGAACTCCTCACCAGCCTGAAAGAAGGCACCGAAGAAACCAATAAAATGCGCAAAGAGCGCGGTATTCCTGAATTTGAGGTGATTGGCTGGGTGGAAAAACCGACGTATGAAGCGGCCAGCCATCGCTTGGTCTGGTCGGCCAATACCCGCGATAAAGGCGCGAGCAGCGATGCCGAGCAGGGCGTGAATTACAACACCTATGCCCTAGGCCGCGAAGGCTATATCAGCATGAATCTGGTGACTGGTATGAGCACGGTAGAGGCAGAAAAACCCATCGCCAAACAATTGCTGGCGGCGCTGGAATTTAACGATGGCAAACGCTACAGC
Source organism: uncultured Chitinibacter sp. (assembly GCF_945957625.1). Lineage (NCBI taxonomy): Bacteria > Pseudomonadati > Pseudomonadota > Betaproteobacteria > Neisseriales > Chitinibacteraceae > Chitinibacter > uncultured Chitinibacter sp. The sequence goes on along the minus strand of NZ_CAMFLP010000002.1, from coordinate 79,931 downwards.
GACTTTAACGCCAGCACCGACAAGGTGGCCGAATATGGCCTGGCTGCGCTGGTCGGTGGGGTGGCTGCGAAAAAACTCGGCCTGCTGGCGGTGATTGGCGCCTTCTTGGCGAAATCGGCCAAGCTGATCGGTTTGGCGCTGGTCGGCGGCTTTGCGGCGATCCGGCGCTTTTTGGGCGGTAAATCTGACGATTCGGCACAAGTATGAAGCTCTTGTTGCTGCTTTTAAGCAGCGCGAAGCTGGGCAAATTGCTCACCACCGGCGGCAGCATGCTGCTGTCGGTGCTGGTGTATGGCTGGTTCTTTGGCTGGCCGTATGCCGTGGGCTTCGTTGGCCTGCTGCTGGTGCATGAGCTGGGCCACTATCTTGCTGCGCGCCAGCGGGGGCTGGATGTGGGCGCGCCGACGTTTATCCCCTTTGTTGGTGCGTGGATCGAGCTTAAGGCGCAGCCGATGAATGTGGAAACCGAAGCCCATATCGCACTGGCTGGCCCGCTGGCGGGTACCGTGGCGGCGGTGGCGTGTTATTTCTATGCCCGTGCCGGTGGCGGCCCGCTGTTTTATGCGCTGGCCTATGCCGGCTTTATGCTCAATCTGTTTAATCTGATTCCGTTGGCGCCGTTTGATGGTGGGCGAATTACTGCAATTTTGTCACCCCGGCTGTGGCTGCTGGGCGTGCCGATTTTGCTGGCGCTGTTTGTGTATCGGCCCAGCCCGATGCTGGTGCTGGTGGCCGTGTTGGCCTTGCCGCAGCTCAAGCTGGCGTGGCAGTTTGATCCGCATGATCCGGCTAATCAGCATTACTATCAGGCCAGCAGTGGTGATCGCTTTAGCTACGGGCTCTTGTATCTGGGTCTGGCAGCGTATTTGGCCATCATGAGTCATGATGTGCATGCGCTAATCGGGCGCTAAGCCGCGCGCCAAAACACAAGGCCGGTGTATTGCTCACCGGCCTTGGTTTTATCAAGCTCTGTGAGCAATACCTGCCTGGGTATTTAGGCCGTGCAGGCTTCGCTGGCCTGATCACTCACAATGCAATGGCGGCCTTGCTGCTTGGCGCGATACAGCAGCCGATCGACTGCCGCGACTAGCTCGGCCGCGCTGCGCACATCGCCGGCCGGCAGCGTGCCCACCCCGAAGCTGGCGGTAATATGGTGGCTGCCACTGGATTTGGCATGGGGTAATTGCAATTTATCAATCAGCCGCAAGCAGCGCGCGGCGACTTTTTGCGCCGCTTTGTGATCGGAATTAGGCAACAAAATTACAAATTCTTCCCCGCCAAAGCGGGCGGCCAGATCGCGCGGGCCGGCCGCGGCTAGCTGCAAAGTTTGCGCCACTTGGCGCAGGCATTCATCCCCTTGCAAATGCCCGTATAAATCGTTGTATTGCTTGAAGTAATCGATATCGAGCAGGATCAGCGACAGCGGCTCGCCACTGCGCTGGGCATTGGCCCATTCGGCATGCAGCTGGGCATCGAATTTGCGCCGGTTGGCGATGCCGGTGAGGCCATCTTTGAATGACAGGGCTTCAAGCTCTTTTTGCAGGCTTAAGAGCTTTTCTTCGGTTTTTTTGCGCTCGCTGATATCGAACATAAACCCCACCAGCGCCTCAACCTCGCCAGCAGCATTGCGCACCACATGCACCACATCGCGAATCCACACATAGCCATTGTCACGCGTGAGCGCCCGGTAATCGGCCTCGTGATCGATGCCGCTTTGCGATTGCGCCACGCAAAAATTCACCACCGCTTCGCGATCATCGGGGTGGATACGCTCCGCCCAGTCATTCACACTCAGCCAGCTATCGCGCTCCCAGCCGAGCAGCGGCTCGATCTGCGGGCCGATATAAGTAAAAGCCATGGTGGCCCAATCGATTCGCCAGGGGATTGCCTTGGTCGATTCAAGCAGGGTTTTATACACGGCGCTATCGGGGGTGAGTAATTCATCGAGCGGCATGAGGGGCTCCATTAGCCGGGTTGGGCCGGGTGGCAGTGGTGGGTGGGGATGGCATTCCAGTACCAGTAGAAATAACCATGCTCAGCTTGCAATAAGGTGTCGGTGTGGATGCTGTGCCGGTGCAGCTGGCCCCAGCAGGCGCGCGCTGAATTGCGGTTATTGTGCAGATCAATACAGGGCAGCGCCGGGTCGGCCGGTTTGGGCGGAATATACAGCGCATAGCCCGTCGGCACCCATAAATCGGCCAGCCGGATTTTGCCCAGCGCCGGCCAATAGCGGGCAACCGAAATTACCAGCGGGAAATCGGCATCGGTCGAGGCAAACACATGCGGAAAATCATGGTGCTCCAGATCGGTACACACCTCGGTCAGTAGCTGATTGCCGGTGCCCTGATACGGCGACCAATGCCCGGCAAACACGCCGTATTCGTATTCGATATGCGCCAGCGTGTGCACCGGGCTCACGATCTGGATGGCCTCACCCGGCGCAACCAGCGTAATGCCAAACGCAGCGGCAATGCTGCGGCTTACCCACAGCGGCTCGTAGGTAATGCGCTCGCCCTGCATGCCCAGCTGGGTTTCAATGCCATACGGCGCATTGGGCTTCACGCCCACCACCTCGCGTACCAGATATTCATGCCCCACCGCCAGCGCTGGGTCGGTGGCAACCGGGCTCAGTGGCGCAACCCCGGCGGGCAAGCTGGCTACATAGCTGGGCTGGCCGGCGGCATTGTAGAAAAACGGCGTTGCGCTCAGATCAACGGGTGTGCTTTGTTTTTCCACGATAAAAACCGGGTTATCGAAACGGGGTTCAGCCATGCGGGTATCCGGCGTTTGAAGGTGATAAACGGCAGATTATCACCGTTTGCTGATGGATTGATGTCAGTGGCGTAATGGGCTTACACGGTCTGCCGCTTTGATGTGGCCTTGTGGTGGCTAGCCGCCCGCTGCGCGCACTAGGCCCGCAGCTATACGTAAGCTTGACGCACTCTATGCGGGTTTTCTTTCTATATGCTGACCAAAAGCCATGGTGCTTACAAAGAAAAAGGCCGCCCAGCTGCGTGGTATTGATGCAACAAGGGCTTAGCCGTGCACAGGACAATCAATGCACAGGGACCTCATGGGTATATGACTAAAGTCCTTTTCTAAAATAGCCTGTGATCGTATACCTGGTTGGGTATATCGCTAGCTCCGCCGTTGCCACCACCAGCTGCCCGCCGCGCCAGCGAGCAGTAGCCACACCGGCCAGATCAGGCCAAATAGCCAGGCGATTACGCCGGCGATCAAGAGCGCACTGAGCCAATCTGGCAGCGGGCGCTGGCCAACGGGCGTGGGCTCGGTGGGTGGTGGGGGTGGCAGATCGCCCTGTACGCTGGCAATGCGCTGTTGGCGTTCGGCCTCTTGCGCCGCCAGCTGCTGGCCGCCGGCCTCGTGCCATTCGGCCAGTACGGTGAATTCGCCGCTATCCAGCCATTGGCCATGGGCATGGCAATCATCGACGATGATCCGTACCTGTGGACTAAACGCGCGCCGGTGCATCAGTTTTTGGCACACCGGGCAGGGCCGGTAGCGCACGCTGTCGCTTGGGATACGCTCGGCTTTGATTCGCGCCAGCCGGCCGTGGTTAATTTCGCGCACCTGGCCGGCGACTTTATCGAGGGCAATTTGCAAAGCGCCCGGGGCGAAATGCAGGCCATTGCAGCTGGGGCAGTGCCCCACCGTGGTGTGTAGGCCTGCGCCTAGTTGCAATAAGCGCAGATCGCCACAGCCCGCCGGGCAGCGCAGCTCGCTGTGTTCAGCCAGCACTTTGAAATCGCGGATCGCCAATAGGTCAACCGCATTGTGCAATCCGCAGTAGGGGCAAACCAGCGCATCGATCGCGAGCGCCGCACCGCAACCGGTACAGTTCATTCCGAGGGTTTCCATCACAGTTTTGCCCATTATCAGCGGTAGTGGCGGGCGATGGACTACGGCATGGCCCGGCTGTGGCAGATCGGCGACGCTTTGCGCCAATTGGCCAGCTAAATGCTTTGCCGTATTGCTTGGCAGGCCGCGATTTTGCTAGCGCCAAGGCGCGAAAGTGGATAAATGCACGCTCGCTAAATCGACGTCAGCAGGGTTTGCTTTGGCGCAAATTCTTACAGTGAAACTGGGCGTAGGCTGGGTACACCTGATCCAGATCCTGAAAGGGGATTTCTCATGACTACCACTGCATTTTTTATTCCGACCGTGAATCTGATGGGCGCTGGCTGTCTGGCCGATGCCGCGAAAACCATCCAGTCCTATGGTTATCAAAAAGCCCTGATCGTGACCGATGTGCCGCTGGTGGCAGTGGGTATCGTGCAAAAAGTGACAAGCCTCTTGACTGAATATGGCGTGGCCAGTGTGGTGTTTGATGGCGTCCAGCCCAACCCGACCACCGGCAATGTTGAAGCGGGCCTGGCGCTGTTGCAAAAAAACGGCTGTGACTGCGTGATCTCGCTGGGTGGCGGCTCGCCGCATGATTGTGCCAAGGGGATTGCCTTGGTGGCCGTGAATGGCGGCAGTATCAAAGATTACGAAGGCGTGGATCGTTCGGCCAAGCCTCAACTGCCACTGATTGCGATTAACACCACCGCCGGTACGGCCAGTGAAATGACCCGCTTCTGCATCATTACCGACGAAGCCCGGCATGTGAAAATGGCGATTGTGGATAAACACACCACGCCGATTTTGTCGGTGAATGACCCTGAGCTGATGCTGCTGAAACCCGCTGGCCTGACCGCCGCCACGGGGATGGATGCGCTCACTCACGCGATCGAAGCCTATGTATCTACTGCGGCGACCCCGATTACCGATGCCTGCGCGCTCAAAGCGGTAGAGATTATCAGCCAGTATCTGCGCCGCGCGGTGGCCAATGGGCAAGATCTGGAAGCGCGGGAGCAAATGGCCTATGCGCAATTCCTGGCCGGGATGGCGTTTAATAATGCCTCTCTGGGCTATGTGCATGCCATGGCGCATCAGCTGGGGGGCTTCTACGATTTGCCGCATGGCGTGTGTAATGCCATCTTGCTGCCGCATGTGCAGGCCTATAACAAGCAGGTGGCGGCCAAACGGCTGGGCGATGTGGCCCGCGCGATGGGTGAATCAGTCGCCGGCCTCTCGGATAATGCTGCTGCGGATGTGTGTCTGGATGCGATTCGCTCGCTGGCGGCCGATATTGGCATCCCAAGTGGTGTGGGCCAGCTGGGCGCCAAGGCGGAAGATATCCCTACCTTGGCCCAAAATGCGCTCAAAGATGCTTGCGGTCTGACCAATCCGAAACAGCCAAGCTTTGACGAAGTCTGCGCGATTTTCGCCGCCGCCCTCTAAGCTTGCCGGCGCGCTGCGCCGCTGAAGCCGAAGCAACCCGCCGCTTGGCGGGTTTCTTCGGCTGCTAACAAAGTAGAAGCGCAATCTTCCTCAAGTCTCGGCCAAGCCGAGCCTAGGCAATAAGGCTTTGAATCTGCAGCCTTGATGTTCTATACCCACCCCTCCCGTCCCCTCCTTGAGGGGGGCCTCGCTGCGCGAGTGGGATTTGTTATCACACTGCGAAACCCGCCCATTGGCGGGTTTTTACTGGGTATATACTTTAAGGCAAATAATAATGGTGCCTTCGGGGTTATACGTGCCTAGGTATATGGGGCTAAACACTGACGAGGGCCCAAGGGTAGGCTATGCCCTCTGCCGCTGGGGTGTTGTGGTGCGCAGAGGCGGGGCGAAAGCGCGTATCATGCGGGGCAAAGTTATCGGATGAATCTATATGAGTCTTAAATTATCCAAAGCCGAGCTGGCGGCGCTGATCGAAGTGAGCCGCGGCCTGACCAGCACCCGCCTGAGCCACAATGTGTTCAAAAATGTGCGGGTACTCACCGGCAATAAGCTGGCGGCCTATGCGCGCAAAACCGGCATTCTGGAAATCACCCCGCAAGGGCGCGAGTATTTGTTTTCGCATTTGTGCGTGGAAACCCTGCGCAAACTGAAAGCCGACCCAACTGCGCGCGCGCATGGCGAGGCGCTGGCTTTTCTGCTGCGCAAAGGGCATTTGGAAGTACGCCCTGATCAAGTCGGCCATTTTCTTACCACCAAAGGCGAAGAGTCGCTGCAGGATATCGACGCGCAGGGCTAAGTTGCAGCGCAGGCCATCACTTGCGGTGCAACAAGCTGGCCTCTAGGTATTTACGGCATAATACCAATGACATACGGCGAGCGAGGCTCGCATACTGGCGTCTCTCTTTGGTTTGCGCGCTGCGCAATAAGGCATACACGCTGTGCTTGAGGCATTAATCACTCCGGAAATCACCCAGCAACCCGCCAGCCGGCTGGATCGGGATCCGCATGCGCTGGAAGAATGGCTGGGCTCCTTGCAGCTCTTAAGCACCCAAAGCAGCGCCAGCCAGGTGCTCGATCAGCTGGTGCAATTAAATCGCACCCAGCTGGAGCCCAAGCTGCGCTATCAGCTGATGCAGCGCTACCAGCCGATCATCGCCACGCTGGCGCGGCTAATTCAGCCCGAGCAGGCGCTGAGCAAGCAGCCGATGGGCCGCACTAAGCAAGAGCTGGGCTTTTTGTGTGCGCTGTTGCTGGAGCAGGCCAATGGCCTGAAGCACACTCTGCGTGACTTGGCCGAAGCGCGCTTTTATCTGGGCCGCAAGCCAATCGCCGCCGTGCTGGTGGATTTATTCAGTACCTATCTGGCCCTGATCTGGGCTTGCCAGCGAGCCTATGCGCCGGTGCCGGATGGCGTGTGGCTGCAGCTGCATACCTTATTCAAATACGCTGTGACACGTGGCGATATCAGTTTGCAGCTGATCAGCACGGCGCCGCCCTCGCCGATGCTGTTGCTGTACAAAGAATGCCTGCTGCTTTCGCTGGCCAATCTACAGGCGTTTAGCAGCCTCGAGCAATTGCAAATCCGCCGCATTATCCAAACCGACACCGAAAGCTGCGAAATCCGCAAGCTGGGTGATGTAGCCCCTGGGCGTACGGGCTTTTTGCTGTTGCTGGATCAAGATTTGCCCCCGGTCTTGCCGCATCAGGAAGTCGACCCGCAAACCGGGATCGCGCTGTGGCTGGAAACCGGGCCGCTATTGCGCCAGCTCACCCGCATTATCGAGCGCATCGAAAACGATCAACTGCACCACGGCGTGCAGCCGGAGATTCCGGTGTTGCTCTGGCGCAAGCTAGCGCGCCGTTTTGATAATCACATTCGCCGGGCGGCCCCACGCCAGCCCGAGCAAGGTAGCCTCGCGGTGTTGTATGGCCTGCGCCAGGCCGCGGTGCAGCTCAATGCCGGCCAGCCGCTCAGTTTGGCCGACGCCGCGCCCTTACGCCACGCGCCAAGCGGCCGGGATGCGGCAGGCCCGGCGTATTGGGAAATTTTGAATGCAGGTGCGGGCGGCTATGCCTTGCGGCTGAGTATCGAAGGCGATCATTTGCCGTGCCGGGTGGGGGATGCGCTGCTGGTGTGCGATCAGCGCGAGGTGGGCTGGTTGCTGGCGGCGGTACGCTGGCAAACCGTCGATCTGGAAGCGGAGAGCACCGAGATCGGTATTGAAATACTCTCGCTGTCACCGTGGCCGGCGCTGTTGCAGCTCAGTCCGGTGGTGGCAGGGGCGGCGCCCTTGCATTGCTTGGCACTGCCGCCCTGGCCACAGATGGAACGCCCGGCGCTCTTGATCGCCCCGCGCGGCAGTTTTGGCCCAATGCGCGAGCTGCATTTGCACAGTGCCGCTGGCGAGCAGGTTTTGCGCGCCAGCCGGCTGCTAGAGCAAACCCCCAGCTACGAGCTATTCGAATTTTTCACGATTAGCTGATGCGTGCTGGGGTATTGCCATCAAAGTTATTTCTGCTTTGGCTTTGCAGCCAATACCCCGCTATTGCTGGCGCAGCCAAGCCAGCGCCGCCACCATGCCGGGGTCGTGTTGCTGGGCAAGATCTGCGCTGCTGGGCAGGGCGGCGGGGACGCTCACCGGCACCCCGCGCGCTTCAAACCATTCCCCTTGGGGTGAATAGTAAAACTCGTTCGAGAGGCTGAAATTCACCTTGCCGCTGGTGCGTTTCACCAAGGTATCGGAGAGCGCGCCGCCGCTGGCTTCGCCAATCAATACCGTGCGTGGCCGGCTGCGTAAAGACAGCGCCAAAATTTCGCCCGCGCTAAACGTGCTATTGCTGATCAGCGCGGCAATCGGCTGACGGTAGCTGCCCTCCGCCGGGCTGAGGCGCACCGGGCGCAAAGCGGTGCGTGTTTCGCCCAGGCGCGCCTGTTTGCTAAACAGCGTTTGCGCCGCGGGAAGTAGCCGGCGCATCACCCTCAGCGCCGTTTCGTCGTAGCCGCCGGGGTTGTAGCGCAAATCAATAATCAGCCCCTTGGTCTGGCCGAGCTGCTGTAGTGCTTGAGTTAGGCCGGCTTCCAGCGCCTCTACATCGCTGGCCAGTGTGTCCTGCGCACTGAAGCCCGATAACTGGTGAATGGCCAGATAGCCATAGCCTTCCGCAGTGATAAACCATTGCAGTTGTTGATTGGCCGCGGCGCCAGCCGTGCCCGCGTGAGCATAACGCAGGGCGGGTAGGGCTTTGCGCTGCTGAATGCCTTGGCTGACATAGTCTTGCAGTGCGGCCTGCTGGCTTGAGCTGAACGGCGGTGCCCATTGCTGCTGGTTGGCGTATTCCTCGGCGAGCAGGACGCTAAGCATGGGTTTGCGGGTGGTGGTGCAGCTGTCTTCGCCATAAAAAATGCTGACATGCCCATCTTGCAGCGCGCTGGTCAGCGTGCAGGCGGCGGCAAACACTTCGGCATCGCCCGCGCTGGCAGCTAAAGCATTAGCAGCGGGGCGCAGCGCCCGCCAATCGGTCTGGCTTAGGTGAAAATCATGATAATGCTCGGCAAAGGTGTGCCAGATCAGCTGTAAATCGGCATTCGGGTCGGCGCGATAGCCGGCCTCATCCACGGTGCGGCGGCGCTGCGCTTCGCTGCATTGCGTGGGCAAGGCGCTGGCGGGGGCAAACTCGATGCCGGGGCTGTAAACCTGACCGGCTTCACGATATTGCGCCAGCCGCTGGGCCGGGTCGATCTGCAAGCGCTGTGCCAGCTCGCTCGCCGCCAGTTGCTGGGTTTCACTCAGCAGGCAGCCTTGCGAGGTGTAATCAAACCGCGCCCAGCGATAGCCCTGTGCCGTAGGGGTGATTTGCAGTGCATAGCCATAGGCGGGGGCCAGCCAAACCCCTGCCGCTGTCAGCGGTGCGGGGCTAGGGCTTGGGGCGGGTGTTGGCGCTTGGCTCGGGGCTGGGGTAGTGCCCGGGGTGGGTAAGCCGCCACCGCAGGCGCTGAGTAAGGCGGCCGCCACACTGGCGAGTAAAAGGGTTGGGTACATGAGAAGGCTCCGGTGAAATGACGTCGCCATGCTAGCCAGCCCCGCCCGCGCTGCCTGTGTGAAGATGTGAATGGATGTGAAAAACCGAAACAACTTGGATTTGTCGCCTGTCATCTGCCGGCGCTATAGTCGGCGCTATCTCAAGTACACCGTCATGCACATATGCCACATATTTTGCTGGTGGAAGATGATGCCGCGCTCGCCGCACTGATCGTCGATTACCTGCGCGCCAAAGGGTATCAGCTCAGCCATTTAAGCCGAGGCGACGAAGTCTTGCCCTGGCTGCGCCAGCAGCGCGCTGATCTGCTCTTGCTGGATTTGATGCTGCCGGGGCTGGATGGCTTTAGTGTTTGCCGGCTGGTGCGCGGCATCTCCAATCTGCCGGTGTTGATGCTCACCGCGCGCAACCAGCATCTGGATCAGATTGATGGCCTGGAAAGCGGGGCCGATGATTATGTAGTGAAGCCCGTCGAGCCGCGGGTGTTGCTGGCCCGCATTCAGGCGCTGTTGCGGCGGGCCCAGCCGGCTCCGCTGGCGGAGCTCACGCGCGGGCAATTGCATTTGCAGCGCAGCTGCCGCCGCGCCACGCTGGGTGGCCAGCCACTGGAGCTAACACACAGCGAGTTTGAATTACTCTGGCTGCTGGCCGAGCATGCCGGCCAGGCGGTGAGTCGCGATACCATGCTGCAATACCTGCGCGGGATTGAGTTTGATGGCCTAGATCGCTCTGCCGATGTGGTGGTGTCGCGCCTGCGGCGCAAACTGGGCGATCACCCCAAATCTCCGGAAAAAATTAAAACAGTCTGGTGTCAGGGCTATATGTTGTTGCCCGAGGTGTCGGCATGAGCGATCGGCTGTGGTGGCCTACTTTGCGCCAGCTCTTGCTGGCCGCGGCCGTGTTGGGGTTGGCGGCGCTCGTGGCCAGTGCGGTTTATGATCAGCTTTTGGCGGGGCGCGAGCAGCACTATGCCCGGCAAACCTACCAAGGCCCTTTGCGGCTGATTGCGCAGCAATTACTCGACCCTAGTAGCCCGCAAGCTTTGCCGCAGCGACTGAGCCACCTGCAGCACACGCTGGGCGAGGTAAAGTTGCAGCTGTTGCCCTTGGCCGATTTTCCCTCAGCTGAACAAAGCCGCTTGCGGCAAGGCGAATTGCTGTATCCGGCTGCGGGCTACGGGGTGGCAGATCAGGTGTATCAGCGTTTGGGGGATACGCCGTGGGTGATGCGCCTGCAAATGCCGCAAATCCCGCCGCTACTCGATTCTGTGCTGCTGGCTGGCTTGTGTTTTGTCTTGCTGGCTGGTGGCGGGCTGTATCTGGCGCTCATCCGGCCCTACTGGCGCGAGGTGCGAACTTTGCAGCGGGCTGTTGAGGCATTGGGGGATGGGGCATTGGCCACCCGCATCGAGGCGTTGCCGACGAGCTCTACCTTGTATCCGCTGGCGGCGCGGATGAATTTACTGGCCGCCAGAATCAGCGAATTACTCGCCGCCCAGCGCGATTTATTGCATGCGGTGGCGCATGAATTACGCACGCCGCTGGCGCGGATGTTCTTCCAGCTCGAGCAATTGCAGGTCGACCCGAGTGCTGCCAGCGCCGGGCTGGAGGCTAATATTCGGCAAATGCAGGCTTTATTGGAGCAGGTGTTGCACTATGCCAGTCTGGAAATGTATGAGCCCCACCAGCGTTGCGAATGGCTAGATTGCGCCATGCTGCGAGCTGCGGTGCAGGATTTTGCAGGTTTGCACGATGAATGGCCGGCAGATCTGACGCTATGGGCTGATCCGGCTTTGTTGCCGTACGCCTTGCGCAATCTGGTGGCCAATGCCCTGCGCCACGGTGCTGCACCGGTCTGGCTAACGAGCGCCGAGGATGCGCAATATGGCTATCTGATCGTCGAAGATGCCGGGCCCGGCGTGCCGGAGAGTGAGCGTGAACGCATTTTTACCCCGCTCGTGCGTTTAGGCGCCGGCGCCCCCAGCGAAGGCGCGGGCCTTGGTCTGGCGATTACACGCCGGATTGCCCGTTTGCATGGCGGTGATGTATGGGTAGAAGCAGGCGGGCGCGCCGGCGGTGCCAAATTCATCCTCGCACTGCCGCTGGGTGGCGAATCGGCAAGTTTGATTGAGCGCAGGCTAGCTCGGCTCATTGAGAGATGAGCGCTGACGCGCTGAAAAACAAAAAGCCTCAACCGAAGTTGAGGCTTTTTGCAGAATCTTGTGTGGGTCGGGTGGGATTCGAACCCACGACCAACGGATTAAAAGTCCGCTGCTCTACCGACTGAGCTACCGACCCAGAGGGATGTATGGAACGCTTGGTGGGTCGGGTGGGATTCGAACCCACGACCAACGGATTAAAAGTCCGCTGCTCTACCGACTGAGCTACCGACCCGTGTCGTTGCATACAGAAGCGCGAATTATAAGGATATTTAGCCGCCCGTCAACACTTTTGCGCGAATTTCTGTAAAAAAATTGCCGTATTGGTGCGGGCGCAACAGCGCGCTTCACGGTAAACTACTGCCACCATTGAGAAAATCGGCGTGGCCGCTTTTCGTTGAACGAGGAAAAAAGATGCGAATGTTACATACCATGCTGCGGGTCGGTGATCTGGAGCGCTCGATTGCGTTTTATACCGAGGTGCTGGGCATGCAGCTCTTGCGCCGGAAAGATTATCCGGAAGGGCGTTTTACGCTGGCGTTTGTCGGTTACGGTGATGAAGCCAGCCATACCGTGCTGGAACTCACACATAACTGGGATACCAGCAGCTACGAGCTGGGCACCGGTTATGGCCATATCGCGCTGGAAACCGACGATATTTATGCCACCTGTGAAGCGGTGCGCGCCAAAGGCGGCAAAGTCAGCCGTGAGCCCGGCCCGATGAAGCATGGCACAACCGTGATTGCTTTTGTCGAAGACCCGGATGGCTATAAAATCGAGTTTATCCAGCCCTGATTGGGGTAAGGAAAAGGTGTGCCTGTAGGGGTATGCCTAGCTAACCTAGAGCCGTATTGTGCTGCAGCATGATACGGCTCTATGGTATTTGGGAGAGAAGAAAAATGTGGAAGTTTGCTACTGCGCTATTGGCGCTGTGCCCAGCGCTGGCGCAGGCCGCGCAGATTGATGGGGCTGCCCTGTCATTGCCGTGGATGTTGCCGTTTGCCGGCTTATTATTATCGATTGCGCTGTGCCCGATTTTCTTGCCGAAATTCTGGCATCACCATTTTGGCAAGGTGGCGGCTTTCTGGGCGGCGGCTTTTGCGCTGCCTTATGCGCTGCTGGCGGGGTGGCCGGCAATGGGCGGGGTGCTGTGGCATGCCTTGCTGGAAGAATATATTCCGTTTTTGCTGTTGCTGTTTGCGCTGTATACCGTGTCGGGCGGGATTTTGGTGTGGGGCAATCTGCATGGCTCGGCCAAGCTCAATACCGGTATTTTGGCACTGGGCACGGTGCTGGCCTCGGTAATGGGCACGACGGGCGCGGCGATGCTGCTGATCCGCCCGCTACTAAAGGCCAACGATAACCGCCAGCATAATGTGCATGTGGTGGTGTTCTTTATCTTTTTGGTGGCCAATGTGGGCGGTGGCCTCACGCCGCTGGGCGATCCGCCACTGTTTCTGGGTTTTCTGAAAGGAGTGGATTTCATGTGGACGGTCGAGCATATGGCCGCGCCTGTGGCGTTCACTTCCGCCTTGCTGCTGGGCCTGTTTTACCTGCTGGATCGGCATTACTTCACCAAAGAAGGCGTACTGCCGGTGGATAAAACCCCAGATAGCGCGCTGAAAATCTATGGCAAGCGTAATTTCTGGCTGCTGGGCGCGATTGTGGGGTTGGTCTTGCTCTCAGGGATGTGGCGGCCAGGGCTGGGATGGTCGGTGTTTGGGGTGGAGTTGGCGCTGCAAGATCTGGTGCGTGATCTGGGCTTGCTGGCCGTGGCCTTGCTGTCGCTGAAAATCACACCGGCGCAAGTGCGGGCGGGCAATGACTTTAATTGGGGCCCAATGCAGGAAGTGGGCAAGCTGTTTGCCGGTATTTTTGTCGCCATGGCCCCGGCACTGGCGATTTTGAAGGCCGGCTCGGCCGGCGCCATGGCAGGTTTGGTGCAGCTGGTGAGCAACCCCGACGGTACGCCGCATGATGCGATGTATTTCTGGCTCACCGGGCTGTTGTCGGCATTTTTGGATAATGCCCCAACATATCTGGTGTTCTTCAATCTGGCGCACGGTGATGCCGCGCATATGATGGGCCCACTGGCCAGTACGCTAATGGCCATCTCCGCCGGTGCGGTGTTTATGGGTGCGATGAGTTATATCGGCAATGCGCCCAATTTCATGGTGAAAGCGGTGGCCGAAGATCGGGGCGTAAAAATGCCAAGCTTCTTTGGGTATATGGCTTGGTCGGTGAGCTGCCTGCTGCCGGTGTATATCTTGATGACACTGGTGTTCTTCCATTACTAAGTACCACATGCCACGCTAGCCGTGGCATGTGGTAAACCCATGCCCGCCATTGGCGGGCTCAGGCTGCTGACAAAGTGGCAGGGCCACATTCTTCAAGTCTCGGTAGAGCCGAGTCTAGGCAATATGGCTTTGAAACTGCAGCCTTGATGTTCTATTCCCACCCCTCCCGCCCCCTCCTTGAGGGGGGCCTCGCTTCGCGAGTGGGGTTTATCAGCAATCTAGCCCGCCATTGGCGGGCTTTTTTGTGTTTGGGCGGCAGGCGAGTCGGCTTACTTTTGTTGTGTGTCAGTATTGCGATTGATTTGTGTTAATAATCCGTTGAGTTTGCTTGTTATGGTCTTGTAATATGCTGATGGCACGCTCAGTAGGCGCTGCCCTGCGCGCTAGCGATAGCGTGCAGAACACGTGGTGCAGATGGAGGGAAAATCGGATTTTGTTGTTTGCGCGCGGCGAATAAGCCGCCCAGACGGTAACAAAATTACACGCAGAGCCCGGTTTTTTGCGTTGTATCAACGATTCGCAGCCCGCTAGGGTAGTTGCCAACGCAGTTTTTGATTTGTATCAGTAGCCGGCAGAACGGGCTACGTATACTGGCTCCATCGGGTAAGGAGATACAAAAGCTCCTCACTTCAGACACTCAACACAACCTAGAAAAGAGGTGTATCGTGGCTCAACAACCGTTATCTGCAGAATTGCTCGACAAAATGCATCGTTACTGGCAGGCAACCAACTACCTTTCAGTTGGTCAGATCTACCTGCTGGATAACCCATTGCTGAAAGAAAAGCTCGTACGTGAACACATCAAACCACGTCTGTTGGGTCACTGGGGTACTACACCAGGTCTGAACTTCATCTACGTGCACGCTAACCGTCTGATTAACGACCGCGACATCAACGCGATCTACATCACTGGCCCTGGCCATGGTGGCCCTGGTTTCGTAGCCAACACTTGGGTTGAAGGTTCTTACGAAGAGTTCTTCCCGAACATCGACCGCACCGAAGCCGGTATGCAGCGTCTGTTCAAACAGTTCTCTTTCCCACGTGGCATCCCATCACACGTAGCCCCAGAAACCCCAGGCTCAATGCACGAGGGTGGCGAGCTGGGTTACTCAGTATCTCACGCTTACGGCGCTGCGCTGGATAATCCAGATCAAGTTGTGTTCGCAGTGGTGGGCGATGGTGAAGCTGAAACTGGCCCATTGGCGGCTTCTTGGCACTCTACTAAATACATCCACCCGATCAATGACGGTTTCGTGCTGCCAATCTTGCACCTGAATGGTTACAAGATCGCCAACCCGACGCTGCTGGCGCGGATGGATAAAGAAGAAGTTACGGCCCTGTTTACCGGTTACGGTTACGAGCCGATCTTCGTTGAACTGAAAACTGAAACTTTCAACGAAAAACCAGAAAGCTTTAACGACATCCACCAAGAAATGGCTGCTGCCATGGACTTGTGTATGGACAAATTTGCCGCGATTCGCGCTAAAGCTAAAGAAGAACTGGCTGCCGGCAAAATGATCACTCGCCCACGTTGGCCAATGATCATCATGCGCACGCCAAAAGGCTGGACTGGCCCGAAAGAAATCAAAGGCAAGAAAGTCGAAGATTACTGGCGCAGCCACCAGGTGCCATTCTCTGATATCGATGGCGAAAACGTTCAAAACCTGGAAACTTGGCTGAAATCTTACCAAATCAATACCCTCTTCAATGAAGACGGTACTGTGAAAGAAGAGCTGGTAGCGATTGCACCAAAAGGTCAAAAACGGATCGGTAGCAACCCAGTTGTGCATGGCCAAGTGTCGAAAGACCTGAAAATGCCAGACTTCCGTAACTACGAAGTGAAGTTTGACAAACCAGGTACTGTGAATGCGGAAATGACCCGTGTAATGGGTAACTTCCTGGCTGACGTGATGAAAGAAAACGAAGCCGAGAAAAACTTCCGTATCTTCGGCCCAGATGAAACTGCATCGAATCGCTGGAACGCCACCATTGAGTACTCAGGTAAAAACTGGCTGGCTAACCACTTCGAAGTGGACGGTGTGAACAACAACGACAATCTGAAACAAGATGGTCGTGTGATGGAAATTCTGTCTGAGCACACTTGCCAAGGCTGGCTCGAAGCATACAACCTGACCGGTCGTCACGGCTTCTTCAGCTGCTACGAAGCGTTCATCCACGTGATCGATTCGATGTTTAACCAGCACGCGAAATGGCTGAAAACCACTCGCCACATCAACTGGCGTAAACCGATTCCGTCACTGAACTATCTGCTGACTTCACACGTATGGCGTCAAGACCACAACGGCTTCTCTCACCAAGATCCAGGCTTCATCGATCACGTGGTGAACAAAAAAGCTGAAGTGATCCGCGTTTACCTGCCAGCTGATGCCAACACCTTGCTGTCGGTAACTGACCATGTACTGCGCTCACGTCACTATGTGAACGTGGTCGTAGCCGGTAAACAGCCAGCACTGCAATACCTGACTATGGATCAAGCGATCAAACACGCGACCAAAGGTCTGGGTATTTGGGACTGGGCATCTAACGATGAAGGCGGCGAGCCAGATGTAGTAATGGCGTGTGCCGGTGAAATCCCGACCATGGAAGCGCTGGCTGCGACCGACATCCTGCGTCAACACTTCCCAGATCTGAAGATCCGCTTTGTGAACGTGTGTGACCTGATGACGCTGCAACCGAAAGAAGAGCACCCACACGGCCTGTCAGACCGCGAATTCGACGCGATCTTCACCACTGACAAGCCAGTGATGTTTGCCTTCCACGGTTACCCATGGCTGATCCACCGTCTGACTTATCGTCGCAACGGTCATAGCAACATCCACGCTCGTGGTTATATCGAAGAAGGTTCAACTTCTACGCCATTCGATATGGTAGTGGTGAATCAGCTGGACCGCTTCAACCTGGCTATCGACGTGATCGACCGTGTACCTAAACTGCAAAAAATCGGTGCCCATGTTCGCCAAAAACTGGTGGACAAACTGGTTGAGCACGAACAGTACATCTCTCAAGTGGGCGATGACATGCCAGAAGTTAAAAACTGGAAATGGCCTTACTAAGCCAGTGACCGGTGACCAGCGGTGCCCGCCGCCGCTGGGAAATACCCTAGCCCGCGCTGACGAAAGCAGCGCGGGTTTTTTACGTTTTTGGCATACAATGAGCCTTTGTTGTATTCGCTGATTGCCTGTGGAAAACCTGCCCGTGAAGTCTACCTCTGCCCAGCCCAGTGCAAGGCTGCAAGCCCTGATCCAGATCGCCCGCGAAGTCGCCGCCACCGAAGTGATGCCACGTTTTCGTAAAGTAGCGGCTGAGATCAAACACGATGGCAGCCTGTTTACCGAAGCCGATCTGGCCGCGCAAACCGCCTTGCAACGCCTGCTGCCGCAGTTGGTCGATTGCCCGGTATTGGGTGAGGAAATGAGTCAGGATCAGCAAGAAGCGCTGTGGGCGGCGCACGCCGACGGTTTGTGGATTGTCGATCCGATTGATGGCACCAGTAATTTCGCCCATGGCTTACCGTATTTTGCCGTCTCGATTGCGCTGTTTCAGCAGCAGCGCCCGGTGTTGGCGGTGGTGTATCTGCCGGTACTGGATGAGTGCTTCGCCGCCGAAGCGGGCGCTGGCGCCTGGCTAAATGATGATCGGCTGCCGCTAGTGCAAGACGACAAGCCACTGAAGCAAGCCATGGCTTCCATCGAAACCAAATGGCTGTCGGGCCATCTGGCCACGCGGGTGGTGACGGTAAACCCCTATCACAGCCACCGCAATTTTGGCGCCTCCACCATCGACTGGTGCTGGCTGGCCGCTGGCCGCACCGATGTCATGCTGCATGGCGCACAAAAACTCTGGGATTACGCGGCCGGGGTGTTGATCTTGCTGGAAGCCGGCGGTGAAGTTGGCTGCCTATTTCATGACAGCTACTGGGAAGAAAATCCTTGGCACCGCAGTGCCATTGCCGCCCGTACGCCAAGCCTGTTTAGCGGCTGGTCAGCGTGGGTGCACAAAAATAAATAGGGTATATGTCTGCAGCCTTTTTAAATCAATGGCTTTGGCTATATACCCTGTATTCAAGATTTAGACTGCTGATTGATGCGTTTGTCCGCTGACCAACTCGGCTTGCCAGCGTAGCCAGCGCCCGGTGCCACGCCAGATGGCGCGCAAAATCAATCCACCGACCACCACACCAAAGCCACCCAACAGCAGCAGACCCAAGCCGGTGGCCAGCAGCGCGCCCGGCGTTGGCCCCATCCAGCCGCCAATATTCAGCACGTTTTCTCCATCGCTGGCGCGAATCTGCTGCACCGTGCCGCTGGCGTCACGGCGAATATGCAGCTCATCGTCGCCATCGGTGGCCTGAATAATCACCTGGCCATCGCTTTGTCGCTGAATATGCACCGATTCACCGGCCGGGCCGCTGGCCCAGATTTCACCCGCTTGCCGGCCCGCCCATGGCCAGCCGGTTTCATCCTGCGCCACCGTGGCCCAGCTGTGGTTAAGGCTGGGCCAGCCAAACACGGTTTGCGTGGCCCAAGTGCCGGTGAGTAGTAAACCGGCGAATGTAATCCCCAGTGCGCCCAGCCATAAACTCGATAACACCGTGAGCATTAGCAAATACGGCAGCGCCAGCAGCACATTAATGATCCCAAGGCCTCCCAGCGCCACCAGCGCCCCCCACAGATTGCGCGGGGATTTATGTGCTTCCCAGCTTTGCAGGCGTCGTTCGGCCAATAACTCGCGCGCCAGCCGCGCCGGATCGCCCAGCGCCGCGGCAATCTCCACCTCGCTGCGGCCATCGGCCAGCCCATCGGCAAAATAAGCGCGGTAATCGGCCAAAATTTCAGCCCGCTCGCCTGCGGGCAAGGCCTGCAAAGCGGCTTCCAGCTGATTCAGAAACTCAGTTTGTTGCATGATCCACTCCTTGCGGTGCAGCATGAGCTTGCAGCACCTGATTGATTTCACTCACAAAACTTGCCCATTCCTGCTGCATTTGCGCCAGCGCGGTTTGCCCTGCCGGGGTGAGCCGGTAGTACTTGCGGGCCGGGCCGCTGCTGGATTCGGTGAGATAAGTGCTCACCCAGGCATCGGCCTGCAGGCGGCGCATCAGCGGATAAATCGTGCCCTCGCTGATTTCCATGCTGGCCGATAACCGGCTCACCAGCTCATACACATAGCTATCTTGCTGCGCCAGCACCGCCAACACGCACATCTCTAATGTGCCTTTGCGTAATTGCGTTTTCATGCGTCCTCGCTGTAGGGCGGATGAGGTAGGCATCATCCGGCGATATATTTAGAGTAAAACAAGCTACTTTGTAATGCAAGGTATCGATGAATAAAAATTACCCGCAGTGGGAGGCGATAGCGGCTAAGTAGCTGGTGTAACTGCCTACTTCGTATGATTTTTTGCTTAGGTATATCTATATGAACAAGGATTATATTGCTCTACAAGCAATTACTTAGGTGGGGTATTGGGGGCTTGGCGCCGTGTTTGGCTAAGTTTGTTTTGTCGCAAAACTGGGCGTGTATGCAGTGCAGCAATTTTGGCACGCTGATTTATAGTGAATCAGACACCCCGTTGAGGAACTCGCCATGCTGTTAAATCAAACTCACGAAGCCATCCTGCAGCAACTTGAAAATCAGGCCAATCAACAGCAATACGCGATCGAGCTGGCCGAGCTTTTGGTGGCGCTCAATCGCAATCAGGCGATTATCGAATTTGACCTAGATGGGGTGATTCTGGATGCCAACCCGGTGTTTCTGAACCTGCTGGGGTATGAACTGGACGATCTGGTGGGCAAGCACCACAGTATGTTTTGTTATCCGCGCTTTGTTGAAAGCGATGATTACAAAGAATTCTGGGCCAAGCTCCACAAAGGCGAATACCACCAAAGTGAATTTGTGCGCCTCACTAAAGAGGGCGTTCCTGTATGGTTGCAGGCCACCTATACACCGGTGAAAGATAAAGCCGGCAAGCCTTATAAGGTCATCAAGCTCGCCAATGACATCACCGCCACCAAAACCAAATCGGCGGAAGACGATGCCAAAATTCAGGCCATTTACAACTCGCAAGCCGTCATCGAATTCACCCCGCAGGGCGATGTGCTGGCGGCCAATCCGATCTTTCTTGCCACCATGGGCTACAGTTTGCCGGCGGTGATGGGGCAAAACCACCGGATATTCTGTTTGCCAGAGTACGCCGAGAGCGAGGAATACCAGACCTTTTGGAATAATTTGCAAGCCGGCATGGCCCAGCGCGGGGAGTACCGCCGGGTGCACCACAAAGGCCACTCGGTCTGGCTACAGGCCACCTACACCCCGGTGCAGGGGCCGGATGGCGCGGTGGTAAAAATCGTGAAATTCGCCACCGACATCACCCCAGCCAAGCAAAAATCAATGGAAGACGATGGCAAAGTGGCGGCCATCAGTCGCTCGCAAGGGGTGGTGGAATTCGATCTGGGCGGGCATGTGTTGCATGCCAATCAGAATTTTCTGCAGATCATGGGTTACACGCTGGATGAGGTGCTGCAACAGCATCACAGCCTATTTGTCGAGCATGAAGAAGTGCAAAGCGCCGCCTATCGCACCTTCTGGCAACGCTTGGGCAAAGGGCAATTCGAGACCGGCGAATATCAGCGCTTTGGCAAAGCCGGGCGCCGGGTCTGGCTGCAGGCCAGTTACAACCCGATTTTTGATATTGATGGTCATGTCGTGAAAGTGGTGAAATTTTGCACCAATATCACCGAGCGTAAATCGGCGGCGCAAGAAGTCACTGCGCGGATCGAGGCCATTTCACTGAGTAATTGCACGGCAGAACTAGACCGTGATGGCGTCATCACCGCCTGCAACGAGAATATGCTGAAAGTGCTTGGGCATTCGCAGCGAGAAGTGGTGGGCAAAACCGAACGTGAATTCATGTTTGCCGAGGATATTGAATCCCCACGCTATCAGGAAAGCTGGCGTAGTCTGCGCGAGGGGCGCGCGGTGAGCGTGGAATTTCGTTTGCAGGCGCTGGGCGGGCGTGAAGTCTGGCTCACCGGCAGTATGAGCCCGATCATGGCCTTGGATGGCAGCCTGCAAAAGGTACTTTTGATCACCAGCGATATCACGGCCACCAAACTGCAGCAGCTGGATGCCGAGGGCAAAATCAGCGCCATTGATCGTGCGGATGCGATTATTGAATTCGATTTAAGCGGGCGTGTGCTCACCGCCAACCAGAACTTCCTGCAGCTGATGAATTATCAGCTCGATGAAATTCGGGGCCATCACCATCGCATGTTTGTTGATCCGCAGCACGCGGCCAGTGCGGAATACCAAGCTTTTTGGGAGCGACTGGAGCGCGGTGAGTATGAGGCCGGTGAATACAAGCGCATTGGTAAGGGGGGCAAGGAAGTCTGGCTGCAGGCCAGCTACAACCCCATCTTTAATCCGCTCGGTAAGCCGGTGAAGGTGGTGAAGTTTGCCAGTGATATCACCACGGCCAAGCTGGAAAACGCCGAGTACAAAGCCAAAGTCGATGCGATCAGCCGTGGGCAAGCAGTGGTGGAGTTTGATCTGGATGGCAATGTGCTCACTGCCAATCGAAATTTCCTCGCCACCATGGGCTATACCCTGCGGGAAATTCAGGGGCATCACCATTCGGTATTTTGTGCACCTGAATATGTGCAGAGCAAAGAATATCGCGAATTCTGGTTGGATCTGAACGAAGGCAAGATCAAGTCCGGGCGTTTTCAGCGGGTGGGTAAATTTGGCCGCGACGTGTGGATTCAGGCTACCTATAACCCGATTCTTGATTTGAATGGCCAGGTCGCCAAAATCGTTAAATATGCCTTCGATATCACCGATGAAGTGCAGCTAGAGCTACAAATCGCCAGTAAAACCAAAGAGATGGCGATGCAATTGCAGCAGCTACTTGGTGGAATTAGCGGGGTGGCCGAGAATTCAGCCACCGCCTCGATGTTGGCCCAAGAATCGGCGCATTCGGCCGAGGCCGGCTTTGAATCGGTGCAAAAATCAATTGAAGCCATCGACCGCATCCAGCACAGCTCGCACAAAGTGGGTGAGATCGTGCGCGTGATTGGCGAGATTGCCAATCAAACCAATCTGCTGGCTTTTAATGCCGCGATTGAGGCCGCGCGCGCTGGGCAATATGGCGTCGGTTTTTCAGTGGTGGCGGCCGAGGTGCGTAAGCTGGCCGAGCGCAGCTCGGAAGCAGCGAAAGAAATTACGCAGCTGATCGAGCAATCGAATCAACAAGTCGATCAGGGGGCGCAAGTGAGCCGAGTGGCGGCCAGCCACTTTGAAGGCATTATGCAAAGCGTGCACAGCAGCAGCAGCAGCGCGGGCGAGATTGCCAAAGCCGCCGAGCAACAACAGCAAATGGCCACCGTGGTGGCGCGGCTGATCGACGAGCTGCAGCGCAGTGTGAAATACCATGAACAATGAGCTGGAACGGGTATTCGGCGTTTTTCTGCTGAATGAGATGCAGCTGGCTTTGCCCTTGCAAGCTTTGCGCGAGGTGACGCCTTGTCTTGGTTTGCGTGAATACCCCTCAGCTGCCCGCGGGATTATCGGTGCAATCGATCTGCGTGGCGCTTTAATCCCGGTGCTGGATTTGCGCCGCGTGCTCGGCCTGAGCACGCCCGAGTTGCCCGCGCAAAGCGTGGTGATCATGGCGCACGAAGGCCAGTTGATCGGCCTTTTGGCGCATGGCGTACAAGGAGTGTTTCAACCCGAGGGGCGTGATTTTCAGCCGGTTAGTGCACAAACAGGCCAGCTGCATTTGCTGGCCGGTAGTTTTCAGCGGCGGGATGTCGAGGCTTTGGTGAGCGTGCTCGATCCGGCGGCCTTGAGCCGTCTGCCGGATTTACCGATGGTGTTGCCCGCTGAAACGGCCGCAGGGGGGGGCGAGGGCCGCGCGGCCGAGCTGAGCTATGTCATGCTGATGCGCTGCGGCGGTGTACCTCTGGCCATGCCCTCCGATGCGGTGTTTACCACCATACTCACGCCGAATATCGACCGCGATTCGGCGCTCGCGAGCGGGTTTTGCCTTGGCGTGCTGGAGCACGCGGGCAGCAGTATTCCGGCCGTGGATTTGTATCGCATGCTGGGGCTGAATAGCCAATTGCGCCACGCCAATCAGCAGGCCTTTCTGGTGCAGTTTCCGGCTGGGCTGGTGGCTTTTCTGGTGGATGAGATCAACGATGTGGTGCCGACCTATGATCTCTCGCTCGCGCCGATTCCCGCACATTCATTTGCGCAGCAGCGCTATTTGGCCGGCGTGCTCGATAGCCGGCAGTTACCCGAGCACAATACCTCGGCGCAAACCCGCGCGCTGGGTTATTACCTGATGCTGGATGTGGCGGCATTGCAGGCCGCTGCCGATCTGCAGGGGCTGGGCCGGATGAATATGCGCAGCGAAGGTGAAATCGGGCTGGCGGGTAGCCGCCAACAGCGCCCCACCTGCCAGATGCTCACTTATGATTTATGCGCCGAAGTCGGTACCCCGATCGAGCAGATTGTGGAGATTTTGCCCTGGCAGCATCAGGAGCAAATGATGGGTGGCGGCGATTACGCCGGCGGCTTGGTGGTGCACCGCGGGCGAGCGATTGCGACTTACTCGCTCGCGCAGGTGCTGGGCCTAGAGCCACCCACGCTCACCCCAACAGCCAGTGTGCTGGTGGTGGAATGCGGCGATACACTGATCGGCTTTGGCGTAGCGCGGCTGATGAGTATTGATGAAGCCGAGTGGCCGCCGCAAGATGGGCATGCGTTTGATAGTGGCCATCAGCGTTTGCACGCGAACCCGCAGGCGCAAAACTGGAAAAGCGTGATGGCCGGGCAAGGCAGCCAAACGCGCTTGCTGAGCGTGCTGGATTTGCGTGAGCTGGCCGAGCAGTTGATGGCGCGCTAGTGGGGTATGACTCTGTAGTCATTAATAGATAAGGCCTGAAAGGCAATACCCTGCTTATTTCTTTTTTCGCTGTAACTGTTGCAGTGCCTGTTTATCGAGATGGCGCTGTGCCGCGGCGGCGCGGCCATCTTGTTTGCGCTGGCTCAGCCAATCATTGAGTGCAGTGCGGCGCGCCTCGTTGATCAGCTCATCTTCATGGTGGCCGGCTTCCTGATGATCGCGTTTCAGGCGTTTGGCGTCTTGCTTGGCGGAATTGATGCCCATCGCTTAGCTCCTGAGGTTGTGTCGGCTCGGGGTATAATGTGGCGAACTCTTTATTATTGTACAAGGAATCAGCATGTCTGCTTTGCCCCCCTGTCCAGCCTGTGGCTCGGCGTTTACGTATGAAGATGGCAGCCTGCTGATTTGCCCAGAGTGCGCCCACGAGTGGAATGCGGCCGATACCGCCGCCAGCGTTGAAGTCGCGAAAGTCTGGAAAGACGCCAACGGCAATGTGCTGCAAGATGGCGATTCGGTCACCGTGATCAAAGACCTGAAGATCAAAGGCTCGTCCTCGGTGGTGAAAGTGGGCACCAAGGTGAAAAACATTCGCCTGATCGAAGGTGACCACGATATCGATTGCAAAATCGACGGCTTTGGCGCGATGCAGCTCAAATCCGAATTTGTGAAAAAGGCCTAATGGCCGCGCTGTGGCAACAATCCCGCCGCCAGCTGGCGGCGTTTTTACTGGTGTTTCCTGATGTCTGAACTTCGCATTCTTTCGCTGATTCCGCCGATGACGCAGCTCAATACGCCGTACCCATCCACGGCGTATATCACCGGCTTTTTGCGAGCGAATCAAGAAATCGCAGTGCAGGAAGATCTCGCGCTGGCGCTGGTGCTCAGGCTGTTTTCCCGCGCGGGGCTTAGCGAGATTCGGCGTGAATGCGAAAAGCTACCGCGCAAGCAGCGTAGCCTGGCCGTACAGCATTTCTTGCTCAATTTCAGCCATTACGACAGCACCATTGACCCAGTGATGGCCTTTTTGCAGGGGCGTGACAATACGCTGGCGCACCGGATTGCCAACCGCACCTATCTACCCGAAGGCGCGCGCTTTGCCGCGCTGGAAAGCTATGTGGATGATGGCTCGGGTGATCCGCTCAATTGGGCCTTTGGTGCGCTGGGCAGCTACGACCGCGCGCGGCATTTGGCCACTTTGTATCTGAATGATCTGGCTGATGTGGTGCGCGAAGCGATTGATCCGCGCTTTGAGTTTGTGCGCTATGCCGAATCACTGGCGATGTCGCAGCCCAGCTTTGCGCCGCTGGCCGCGGCGCTGGCGGCCCCCGTCAATCTGGTTGACCAGACTTTGCAGGCGCTGACCTTGGCCGCGCTGGCGCGGCATCAGCCGACGCTGGTGCTGCTATCGGTGCCTTTTCCCGGCGCAGTGTACGCAGCTTTCCGGATTGCGCAAACAATCCGTCAGCACGCCCCGCAGGTGAAAATCGCCCTGGGTGGCGGCTTTGTGAATACCGAGCTGCGCGAGCTGGCCGAGCCAGCCGTGTTTGATTTCTTTGATTTTGTTACGCTGGATGATGGCGAGCGCCCTTTGCTGGCCTTGCTGGCGTATTTGCGTGGCGAGCGCAGCGCGCAGCGCTTGGTGCGCACCTTTATCCGCAATGCGGCCGGCAAGGTGGAATACATCAATTGGCCCGAGCCGGATGTGCCCTTTAGCGAAGTCGGCACGCCCACCTGGGATGGCCTGCCGATTCACCAGTATTTGTCGCTGCTGGATATGCTCAACCCCATGCACCGGCTATGGAGCGATGGGCGCTGGAATAAACTCACCATCGCGCATGGCTGTTACTGGAAAAAGTGCAGCTTTTGCGATGTTACGCTCGACTATATTTCCCGCTACGAAACCACCACTGCCGAAATGCTGGTGGATCGTATCGAGGCCATCATCGCCGAAACTGGGCAAACCGGCTTTCATTTCGTGGATGAAGCAGCGCCGCCCAAAATGCTCAAAGCGCTGGCCGAAGAGCTGTTGCGGCGCAATGTCACGATTTCGTGGTGGGGTAATATCCGCTTTGAAAAATCCTTTACCCCGGAGCTATGCCAGCTCTTGGCCGATAGCGGCTGCATTGCCATTTCGGGCGGGCTGGAAGTGGCCTCGGATCGCCTGCTGAAATTAATGAAGAAAGGCGTCTCGGTCGATCAGGTGGCGCGCGTGACCTATGGTTTTGCGCAGGCCGGGATTCTGGTGCATGCCTATTTGATGTACGGGTTTCCGACCCAAACGGTGCAAGACACCGTGGATGCGCTGGAATATGTACGCCAGCTGTTTGCCGCCGGCTGTATTCAGTCGGGCTTCTTTCATCGCTTTGCCTGTACCGTGCATTCGCCAGTGGGGCAAAACCCGGAAGAGTACGGCGTTGAGCTGGTGCCGCTGCCCAAAGTTACTTTCGCCAAAAACGATGTGGGCTTTATCGATCGCACCCCGATTGATCACGATCTGATGGGGCGTGGCCTGAATAAAGCGCTGTACAACTATATGCATGGCAATCTGCTGGATGAAGACGTGCGCAGCTGGTTCGAAATCCGCGTGCCGCGCCCGACTGTGCCCAAACATTTTATCGCCAAGGCGCTGAATCAATACTAGGGGTATTGCTTGCAAGCCAATGGGTGGAAAAGCCTAGAGGGGTATACCTCTAGGCTTTTTGCATCTAAAGCCCTTGGTGCCATCGCATTGCAACATCGACCTATCCTTCGCCTAAGCATGGTCTAGGCTGAAAGCACTGATTCAACAAGGGGCGCAGCATGGATTTGTTTCTGGAGCAGAGTGGCGCGGCAGAGTCATTGCCGCTGGTGCTGGTGGTGGATGATGATCGGCTAATCTTGCAGCTGGTGCAGGAATACCTCAGCAGCGAATATCGGGTGCTCACCGCTAAGCATGGTCAGCTGGCTTTGGCGGTGTTGGAGCAAGAGCCGGTCGCGGCGGTGCTCACCGACATCAAAATGCCGATCCTCGATGGCCTCAGCCTCTGTCAGGCCATGCGCGCCGATCCACGCTGGCAGGCGATTCCGGTGATGATGATGTCCGGCAGCGAATATCTGGATGAGCTACTGCAAGTGTACGACGTGGGTGGGCAAAGCTTTATTACCAAACCGCTGGACCCCAAGCTGCTGAAAACCCAGCTCGCGCATATGCTGCAGCAATCCACCGATCGGGCGCTGATGCAGTCGCAGCTGCAATTTGCCACTCAAACTGCCTTTACCGCCATGAGTAGCGTCGGCGAAACCGGTGCACTGCTGCAGGCGCTGAAAGCCTTTAATAGTGCCCGCACTCCGCAGGCTTTGTGCCGGCAAATTATCGAGGCGATTCGCGGCTTTGAGCTTGAAGCCGTCGTGGGGGTGATGGATCGGCAGCAATAGTATGCCCTGAATATGCATGGCCCGGCCAGCCAGCTGGAAACCGCGATTTTGCAGCGGATGTCTTCGATGGAGCGGGTAGTGCAATTTAGCAACCGGCTTTCCATCCATTTTCAGCAGGTGCGGCTCATCATCAATAACCTGCCCACCGAAGATACCGAGCGCTGCGGCCGCTTGCGCGACAATCTGGCCATCCTGATTGAAGCTGCCGATACCAGCTTGAAAGCCATCGACATCACCCAAACCGCCTTGCGCCGCCAAGAAACAGTCCTGCGCTCGATTCAATCGCTGACCGCCGCGCTAGATAGCCTCGATCAGCAACAGCGCTTATCGAATCAAAACCGCGGTATCAGTTTTAGTAACGGCATGATGCAGCTGGAACGTGCCTTTGCCGGGCTAGGCCTAAGCGATGCACAAGAGGCGGTGCTACTGAATATCGTGCGCGATACCTGGGAGCAAATCGCCACCAGCTATAGCGATGAAAGTGGGCTGCAAAATCGCTTAAGCGGCATCATTCAGCATTTGCAGGAATCACTACAGCAGGCGGAATAAAACCTCGTAATCGAGGGCTTACGTAGTGATCCAAGCAGTATGCGCCGTAGCGCCGTTGGTCACCTGGGTAAAAATGACAATAAAATGTAGTTGAGTTACGTAGTAAATGCGCATAATATACATGCATCAACTACACAAACAGTCGTCACCGACTACCCAGGAGCCCATCATGTTAATGCTGATCTCATCACTGATCGAACGATTTTCCGGCGTGGCACACGAGCTGCCAGTGAATGCTCGCGTTAACCTCGCCGGCCGCTTTACCGCCGAACGCTACGATGGCCGTGTGCTGAAAATCGAAGGCGATCGCGCACGGGTCTGCTGGCCTAAAGGCGAAAAAACCTACGAATACCTGAATGATCTGGTGCGCATCGACGAAGACGTGGTGCTGCACTAAGCGATGAAAAAAGCCCTGCGCTGCAGGGCTTTTTTAATGGGTATTGCGTTAAAAGCATTGTTGAATAATGGCTTCAGCCTAATACCTAGGCTACGTATCTAGCTCGCTCGCCGTTGCCGCGGCCGGCAAGCGAATATGCACAATCAAACCCGTGATGGCGGCATTCTCGGCCCAGATTTGCCCGCCATGAGCGGTCACCACCCGCTCGGCAATCGCGAGCCCCAGGCCAAAGCCGCTAGTCTGGCCAGCTTCGGCGCGGTAAAACGGTGCAAAAATTTGCGCTAGCTGAGTGGGCGTGACGCCCGGGCCTTGATCGCTAATGCTGAGCTGATAGCCGCTGGCTACCGCCTGCAGATTCACCTGAATCACGCTTTCCGGGGGGCTATAGCGAATGGCATTGCGCAAAATATTTTCCGCCGCCCGGCGTAGCAACTCCGGATCACCCAACACCCCCGCAGCCCCGCTGCTATGCCACTCGATCATCTGCGCCTTGGCCTGGGCTTCAAAGCGGGCGTCTTCAATCAATTCGCTCAGTAGCTGCTGCCAATCCAGCCATTGCCGTGGCTCGCTCACGCGTGCTTCCAATCGCGATAAGGTGAGCAATTCCCCCAGTAATTGATTCATGCGCTGGGCTTCCCGCTCGATGCGCGGCAGTGCGTCGGCCTGCCGCGCTGGATTTTGTTGCGCCAGCCCGATGGCCAGCTGTAGCCGCGCGAGCGGCGAGCGTAGCTCGTGCGATACATCGTGCAGCAAGCGGCGCTGGCCGCTGAGCAGGGCTTGTAGTTGCTCGGCCATCTGGTCGTAATCGCGTGCCAGATCGGCCAATTCATCATTTCGCCGTGCTAGTGGCGCGCCAATGCGCAAGTTCAGCTCGCCAGCGGCGGCATTGGCAAAGGCTTCGCGCAGGGCGCGAATCGGCTTGGCCACATAGCGCGCGAGCAGCGCCGCCGACAGCAGGCTGGTGAGTACGCCGCCGATCATGGCTTCCAGCGGCACCCGATGCGGTGGCCTCGCTGGCGGTGGTGGAGGCTGGGGGTGATCGCTGCCATTATGGGCGGCGGGTGGCGGCGGGTGTCGCCAGTCGGCTGGCGCGCGCAGCCAGAAAGTGAGGCCCACCGCAAAAATGGTGATCAGCTGAGCCAGAAATAAAAAGCCGAAAAACTTCCAAAATAGCCGCCCCATTAGGCCTCCCGCAGCAGCTGATAGCCCTGCCGGTACACGGTCTGGATGCAGGAGCGGCCATCGGGTAACAGCCCCAGTTTTTGCCGGATGCTGCTGAGGTGCACATCAATGCTGCGATCAAAACGCGCCAGCGGTCGGCCCAAGCCCAATTGCGAGAGCTGCTCTTTGCTCACCGGCCGGCCGGCTTGCTGAGCAAGCACTTCCAGCAAGCTGTATTCGGTGCTGGTGAGCGCCAGTGGCTGGCCCGCCCAGCTAGCTCGGCGTTCGCCCGGCCAGATTTCCAGCTGGCCGATTTTGAGCACAGCTGGGTTGGCGGTTTGCTGGCTACGGCGCAAAATCGCCCGAATGCGGGCGGTGATTTCGCGGGCTGAGCTGGGCTTGGGCACATAATCATCCGCGCCAAGCTCGAGGCCAATAATCCGGTCGGCGTCGTCGCCCATCGCGGTGAGTAAGATCACCGGCAGATTACTCAGGCTGCGAATTTTGCGTAGCGTCTCGATGCCGTTGAGCTGCGGCATCATGATATCCAACACGGCAATTGCATACTCGCCCGATAGCGCGGCCTGCGCGCCACTGAGGCCATCATGGGCCACGCCCACGCGAAAACCCTCTTGCTGCAAATATTCGCGCAGCAGGCTGACTAGCTCGACATCATCATCCACTAATAACACGGCGGCTGGCATGGTGTTCCCCTTGTTTGTGCTCAGGATAGCGGATTTATGCGCGGCCTTTGCCGACCTTTACGGCTTTTTACATCTCTTTAACCGCCATTAACGTGCGAGCCACGCAGACTAAGCACACGTGATCCGGCAGGGGCCGGAACGCAGTCTGGAGCTCAACATGCCTGTTTCTACATCCCGTACTGCCCTGTTATCGGTCTTGCTGACCACCTTAAGTGCCGTGGCGACCCCCACTTCGGCGCTGGCCATGCCGCCCGAGCCGCCCGCTCAAGGGCAGATGCACCCACCACGCAGCCCGCTGCTGCGTGACATCGTACTCAGCGCCAGCCAGCAAAGTCAGTTACAGGCCTTGCTGGCCAAGCAGCCGTCGCCGGCCAAATCGCAACCCAACCCAGAGCTGACCGCGCTCATTACCGCCCCCCAATTCGATTCGCAGGCAGCGCGGGTGTTGATTGCCCAGCAACAAGCTACGCAGGCCGAGGCCATGCTGGCTCATCTGGCGCTAGAGCAGCAGATCTTTGCTTTGCTGACCCCCGCGCAGCAAGAGCAAGCCCGTGCCAATTTGGCGCGCCCGCCACAACCGCGCGGGCATTGATACGGCGGCAGGGCTGGTTTTCTTCGTGTGGTCGCTTGGCGACCTTGGGCAGCGGTGAATTTTGCCGCTGTTTTTTTATTTCGGTGAGCCAAGCCTGTTGGCGCTTGGGTAGACGGGGGCGGCAAAGTTGCCGTTCCGCCTTGCCGCCCTGCTGCCGGGGCGGGCTAGCGCTGCAGCGCGGGCCTGAAATAGCGGTTTGAACGGGCGTCGTGGCAGATTTTGCCCGGCCCAAACGGGAGCAGGCCGCGTGGCCTTAACCCAGTTTTACCTGCTTTTACACCTTGCAGGGCTGAATTTGGCAGGTTTTGGCCGATGATTTGCTTAGGCCTGGCTGCCTTGGCCGGGCGGCCATGCCCGGCGGGCTGTGTTTATTTTTTGGGAGTTCATCATGAGTATCTCCAGTGTGAGTAATAGTAGCTGGGTAAGCCAGCTCAGTTCGGTCAGTAGTAGCAGTGAAACCCGTGGCTCCCGCCCAGCTCCACCACCCGGCCCGCCGCCGGCGGGCGAGCGGGGCGGCAAGCTGCAGTCGGCCATTAGTTCGGCGCTACAGCAGTTGGGGCTGAATCTGGATGGGGCCAGCAGTACCAGTAGCTCCACCAGTGCTGCCAGCAGCAGTGACAGCACCGACAGCAGTAGCGCCACCAGCAGCGTCCAGCAGGCGCTGGGGCAGTTTATGCAAACGCTGATGCAGTCGATGCGTGCACAAAGCCAAGGTGCAGAGGCGGAGGGCGAGTCGATGCCTGTGGCGAGCAGGATGGGGGGCGGCAAGCCCGATATGGCGGCTGACCTGCAAAGCCTGCTGCAAAAGGTAAGCGCGGGCAGTAGCGACGACAGCGTGAGCGAGTTGCAAAGCAGCTTTAGTACGCTGGTGCAGGCCTTGGGGGGCGATAGAAGCCAGGCTTCGTTGCAGGATTTTCTCTCCGCGTTTCAAAGCCAGCTGCCTACCGACGGCCCCCGTGGCAATATGGTTGAGACACAGGTTTAGGTGAGTATCTGATAGGGTATGGCCTGCTAGGCGTTATCAAATAATGCTTAGGGGGCAATACCCTATCTGCCAAGCTGGCCATCGCCGCGGTGGCTTCGCGGTATTCAGCGATGCGGGTGTTTAGCACAGTGCGCTGGAATGACTTTCGATTCCGCGGCGCAGGCTTTATCATCAACAGCTGTTACACGTTCTGCATGATCTGCTATGCCCACCTACAAGCCCCGCAGCAGTGATTATGTCCGCACCGAGATAGATGGCCAGCGGCGTAAACTGCTGAAGCATGAATCTTTCGAGCAATTTAATGCCTCGATGCTGGGCTTGGGCGATTTGTCGCTGGAATCTAAATCCACCGACGCGATCGCGGCGGTGTTTGATCTGGAAGGCTTTACCCAATTCTGCAACCAGATTGACCCACATTTATCCGTACCCAGTTTCTTGCACCCGTTTCTCAGCTGGCTGATGAATGAGTTGCGCAATGAAATGAAGCAAAAAGATGAGGCCGAGGGCGTGGCGCTGTGGTGCCCCTTGCCGTTCTTTACCAAGTTTCTGGGCGATGGCCTGCCGGTTTTATGGGGCTGCCGTGGCCTCTCGCAAGCGGCCATGCGCAATGTGGTCGCCAGTAGCTACAGTATTTGCAAAAAATACCATCACGAATTTCTGCCCAATCTGAAATCCAAAGTAGCCGAGCCACCGCACCGCTTGCGTGTCGGTTTAGCGCGGGGCACTGTGTATTCGGTCGGGGAAGGCAATGATTATGTGGGCTCGTGCATCAATATGGCGGCGCGGCTGCAAAAGCTGCCCGGTATTACCTTTGCCTTTAATCGCCGCGGTTTTGACCTGGATGATGAGCGCACCACGCCGTTTTTTACCGATTACCTGTTAACCCGCGAAGTGACAGTGCGGGGGATCGGCGAAGGCGAGCTGGTGTGCATTTTGCGCAATGAATACGAAAAAATGAAATCGGCCGATAAGAAAACCTACCGCGAGGTATAGGTCAAGGCTGTTGTCTTAAGTCTGAAAACACAAAAGCCACCGCATGCGGTGGCTTTTGTTTAGCGTGAGCTAAGGTTTATTTTTTAGCCGGAGCTGATTTTGGCGCGGTTTTGTCTTTGGCCAGCAGCTCGTTGATCACCTTGGTAATGGTGTCATCTTCTTTACCTACCATCGATGGGCTGGTCACCCATTTGCCATTCACGACAAACATCGGTACGCCATCCACATTGTAATCACGGCTCATTGCGCTCAGTTTGTTCAGCTGCGCTTTGGTGGAGAAGCCGTTGTAATTGGCTTTGAATTTATTCACATCAATGCCTTGCTTGCCGATCCACTCAAACAGGGCTTCTTCGCGGCGCAGCTCGATGCGATCTTGCTGAATGGCTTTGAATACAGCCATCTGGTGCCTGCGGGTTAGGCCCATGGCTTCCAGTGCGAGGAAGATTTTGGCGTGGCCTTCCAGATCATTGCGGCCATCCCACATCACGTGCACACGGCGGAAATTTACGTTTTTCGGTAGCTTGGCTTCCCACGCTTCCACATGCGGTTCGATGGCAAAGCAGTGTGGGCAGCCGTACCAGAAAAACTCGATCACTTCTTGTTTGCCCGCTACAGCCACCGGTTGTGGCTTGGCGAGGGCTTTGTATTCTTTACCTTCGGTGATGGCGGCGTTGGCCGTGCCAGCAGCGAGCAAGGTGGCAGTCAACAGGCAGGTTTTAATCCATTGTTTCAACATCTGGTTTCAGCTCCTCTATCCCTGGCGGCGGGTGGCCAGCAGGTATTATTAATTGACTTTGACGATCGTGCTGTCAATCCCGTTGGTTTTCAAGACCGCACGAATGCGTTCAAGTTCACTTTGATCGTGGAAAGGCCCTACGCGCACGCGGTGCCACACGCCTTTATCGGCCACTTCGGTGGTCTGGATGCGCGATTCAATCCCGATCAGCGCCAGCTTGGCTTTCAGATTGTCGGCATCGTTTTCGTTCTGAAAGGCGCCCACTTGCAGTAAGCCTGGTTTGCTTGCATCGGGCGCCGGGCTGCTGCTGGGTTTAGGTTTGCTAGTTGGAGTGGCAGCAGGGCCTTTTTCCCCGGCTTCGGGCAAGACTTTATAGAAATCAAAACGGTCTTCGCTGGCGTTGGCGCTCTCTGGCTTGGCGACCGCGCTGGCGGCAGAGGCTTTGGGCGGCGTTGTGATCACCGGCACTGCGTCTTTACCATTGCCCGGCTGCAGAATTTCCGGGCCGCTGGTGGTGGTTTCCGGCCCACTGGCGAGAGCATCGCTAGGTACTGTTTGATCTTTGGCGAAGGGATTACCACGCGCGTTTAAAAACAGCGCCACTGCGATGGCAATGGCGATCCCGACAAACAGCCCGACCAAGAGGCCGGTGAGCATTGAGCTGCCGCCACTTTTGGGGGCGCTGCTGCTGCGTGAATTGTTTCGACTCGACTTCATGTCGCGGCTCATACTATCTCCGTGCGCGAACCGTGGAAAAACTACTGAGGCGTGATTCTCTCCCTGCGGGCGGGGCTTGTCCAGCCGAATACTTGGCCAGCAGTGCCGCTGGGCAGCGGGGCTGTGTTTTTTGGCACAAACAGGGGGAAGCTAAAATTTCGCACAAGGGGCTTGCAGATTCAAACGGCTCTGGTAAAATGCGCAGCTTCTGACGCCGATGTAGCTCAGTTGGTAGAGCACCTGACTTGTAATCAGGGGGTCGCGAGTTCGATTCCTGCCGTCGGCACCAAGATCCGAAAAGCCCAGCCTAGTGCTGGGCTTTTTCCGTTTCTGCGCGGCAATGTTGGTGATCTAAATAAACCAAATACCCTATTACGTATTGCCCTGGGTGCGTTATCTATCTAGCACTGACGCGCCATACCCCGGTTATTGGGGTTTGAATGGCGCGGCATCTTTGCTGCGCAAATAGCGCCAGTTCAGTTCTTCATACAGGCCTTGCCGGCGCAGCTTGGCCAACTCCCGATCAAATGCATCTCGCACTGGCGCCTGGCGAAAGGCCAGCCGG
Source organism: uncultured Chitinibacter sp. (assembly GCF_945957625.1). Lineage (NCBI taxonomy): Bacteria > Pseudomonadati > Pseudomonadota > Betaproteobacteria > Neisseriales > Chitinibacteraceae > Chitinibacter > uncultured Chitinibacter sp. The sequence goes on along the minus strand of NZ_CAMFLP010000002.1, from coordinate 45,399 downwards.
TAGTCGGTGGGGGCAAACAGCGCTACCGGGCAAATCGGCCCTGTGGGCTGCACGCCCGCTTCAAAATGCCGGAAGATGTTGATATCGCTAATCACGACATCCAGATGGCCAATCGCCAGCATCCGGTTTAGTAGTTTCTGATCGGCCAATTCCTGATAGCGCAAACGGTTTTCTGCGATTTGAGCCAGCTCCGGCCCCAGAAAACGGCTCGCTCCGTGAAACGCCCCCACCTGATAGCGGCTTAGTGCGGCTATGTCAGGTAGCTTGACCTGATTGGCGCAGCGACTAATGGCCATGTTCTGGTAGCGAATATAGGGCAGGGAAAGATAGTTGCCGCTTAGGCTGATCACGGCATCAAGCTCGCCGCGTTCGAGCAGGGTTTGGGCGCGTTTATTGGGCATGTGCTGCACATCCAGCGTATAGCCGGCGGCCAGCAGAGGGCGGGTAATCAGCTCGTATTCGATGCCGTTTTGCGCTTCCATCGACACATAGGGCATTTTGCTGATCCCCATCGCCACCCGCAGTGGCTCAGCGGCGTGGCTGGCCGCCAAACCGCTGAAGTAGCAAATTAGTAGCCACCCCCGTCCAAGCATGGGTCTCTCCCGTATATGCCGATAATTTAGACCTGCGGCGTGTCTTTTGCTGAGAGGGTTGTTAATACTTGGTGTAAAGGGTGGGTATCTGGCTACAGGCCTTTTTATATAAAGCTGTGGTGCGTATACCCGGTGGCCGTTTATTCAGCCTGCAGTGCTTGCAGTGCGGCAACCACCTCGGCGGCACTGATGCCCTCGGCCAGTTGCAGCGGTGCGTCGGCGGGAATGCTGGCCTCGCGCTTGAGCTGGCCAATCCATTGGCCTGCTTCCTTGCCCTGCGCAAAGCCTTGGCTTTCCAGCAGCAAACGGCCATTGGCATCGCTGAAATTGAAGTAGAACAGGCCATCGGCCAGCCGGTATTGCTTAAACAGCGGCAAGGCCACTTTGGTTTTGGCGGCTTTGGCGGCCGGCTGGGCAATGGCCACCATGCGGCGCAAGCCGACGGCTTCGCGCAGCTCTTGAATGAAAGGGGTGGCGGTGGCGCGGGCTTTGGCTGCACCGGCTTGCAGCAATTCTTCGATGCGTTCTGGGTGGGCCATCAGCTCGGCATAGCGCTCGCGCATTGGGCCCACGTGGGCTTCGATCAGCTCCACCAGTTGCTTCTTGGCGTCGCCCCAACCCAGGCCCGCAACCAGATCGGCGCGGAACTGTTTGGCCTGCTCGGCGCTGGCAAACGCTTCGTAAATGGTGACCAGATGGCAATCTGGGTCTTTCGGCTCGCCCGGCAGCAGGCTGTTGGTAACAATGCGGGCAACGGCGTCTTTCAGCCCTTTCGGTCCGCCTTCAAACAGTGGAATGGTGTTGTCGTACGACTTGCTCATCTTGCGGCCATCCAGCCCCGGCAGGGTAGCCACGTGTTCTTCGATGTGCGCTTCGGGTAGCACAAACAGCTCTTTGCCGGCGCCAAAGAGATGATTAAAGCGCGCGGCCACATCGCGGGCCATTTCGATGTGCTGAATCTGATCGCGCCCTACTGGTACCAAGTGCGGATTAAACAGCAGAATATCGGCCGCCATCAGAATCGGGTAGCAAAAGAGCCCCATGGTCACGCCATGATCCAGATCTTCGCCCGCGGCTTCGTTGGCATCGGTACTGGCTTTGTAGGCGTGGGCCCGGTTCATCTGGCCTTTGGCGGTCACACAGGTCAGCAGCCAATTGAGCTCGCTAACTTCCGGGATATCCGATTGGCGATAGAACGTAACGCGCTCGGTATCCAGCCCGGCGGCTAGCCAGGTAGCGGCGATTTCGAGGCGCGAGCGTTCGATGCGGGCAGGATCGTCACATTTGATCAGGGCGTGGTAATCGGCAAGGAAAAAGAAACCATCGGTGTTGGGATTGCGGCTGGCCTCGATGGCCGGGCGAATCGCGCCTACATAGTTGCCCAGATGCGGGGTGCCGGTGGTGGTAATGCCGGTTAAAACACGGGTGCTGCGCATGATGTGAGTTTCCTGCAAGACAATCAATTCAAGCCGGCAAGTCTAGCAGCACCGCTGCGGCGTGTGTGTGTTTTGGCGCAAGAATTGGCCGGCGGGCGTGGTTTTTCTGCTAGGCTGGCGGCAGCTGTGCCCGTAACGGGTTTTTCTGGTTGGTATTCATGTCTCGCTCCACTGCCCCCAAGCCCCGTCCGCGGGCTCCACTGTCGGCCCGCTCTGTACCCAAAGGGCAGTTGCATCCACGCAATCCGCATCAAGGGCGCTATGATTTTGCCGCGCTTACCGCCTGCCTACCCGAGCTCGCCGCGCTGGTGCGCACCAATCCGCGCGGGGAGCCGACCATAGATTTTGCCGACCCGAATGCTGTAAAGACCCTCAATCGCGCCTTGCTGGCGCTGTATTACGGGGTCGGCGAATGGGATATCCCCCCGGGGTATCTGTGCCCACCCATTCCTGGTCGAGCTGACTACATCCATACCCTGGCTGATCTATTGCTGGATTCTGCTGGCAAGCCGCAACGCGGCCCAACGGTGCGGGTGCTGGATATCGGCGTAGGAGCCAATGCCATTTATCCCCTCTTGGGGCGCGTGAGCTATGGCTGGTCGTTTGTCGGCGCTGATATCGATCGCGCGGCGCTCAGTAATGCGGCGCGCATCTTTGCCGCGAATCCGGTGCTGGCGGATGGCTTAGCCACCCGCTGGCAACGTGAGCCCAAGCAGATCTTTCGGGACGTAATCGAGCCGGGCGAGTATTTTGCCTTTACCCTCTGCAATCCGCCGTTTCACCGCAATGCCGCCGAAGCCAATGCCGGGACGGCGCGCAAAGTGCGCAATTTGGGGCAGGCCACGACGGGCGCCGCGCCGCTAAATTTTGCCGGCCAGAGCAATGAGCTGTGGTGCGCCGGGGGCGAGCTGGCCTTTATTGGCCGGATGATCGAAGAGAGCCGGCAATTTGCCCGCCAAGTGGGCTGGTTTACCACGCTGGTGGCAAAAAGCGAGCATTTACCGGCCTTGCAACGCGCGCTGCAAGGCGCGGCCGAAGTCCGGGTGTTGCCAATGAGTCAGGGGCAAAAAGTCAGCCGTTTGCTGGCTTGGCGTTGGCCGCAGGACAAAATGTAAGATTCGGATGATTTATTTGCAAATCGGCTGGCAAAAGTGCGCCAGATCGCCTTAGATGGATAAACCAGTTCACTGAATCCACGAAGGTGCCGTATGCAATTCAATGAAGTTCTGCCGCAACATTTCAGCACCATTTCGCGCGACCCCTTTCCCCATGTGCTGATCGAGCGGGCGCTGCTACAGATGGCCGAGGGACGGATGGATGGGCCAAAGTTTCGCAATCAGGTCTTGCATGCCGCCGGCTGGAAGCACAGCAACCTGACCTCGTTTGGCAAATATCCGGAAGAAGCCGCACGCGCTTTTAATCGTTTGCGCGAAGTGCTGATCGAGCATGAATCGCCCGAGACGATTCTGACTGCGCTAGGCACTAGCGACAGCGTATAAGGCCACAGCCCTTACTCAATGCGCGTTACGCAGCAATACCTAGGCGGGTATCGCTGCGTTTTTTTACGCCAAGGCCGCGCTATTGCAGCTGATTGATTTCGCGGCCTGGGATGGGCAGATGGCCGCCAATGGCTTCATCGGCGAGCGCGAGTGGGCTCCAGGCTTCGGCGGTTTGTTCATCCAGCAGTAGGTCGCTGCGCTCGGGGCTGGTGATTTGCATAATGCCGCAGATTTTCCAGCCCTCATTTACCCAGCGCAGCTGGTAGCCGGTTTCGTGCACCCAGTAATGACGATCTTCACGCGCCACATACCAGCGCAATTGCACGGTGGCGTGATCGCTGCCCACCATTACCTGCTCTAGCACCTTGTAGCGCGCACTGCGAAAGCCTTGCTGGTAGTACCACATGAACAGCGCTTCGGTGGTTTGTCGCAGCGGCTCGAATTCGCTCCAGTGGGTGATATCGCCTTGCACATTGGTGGTAAATGGCATCACAAAGGTGGCGCAGGTGGCCTCCACATTCAAGGCCGAGTAGGCCAGCCCAAATGCTTCAAAAAAATCCTGCAACGCGGCTTTCCGATCCATACGCACACCTAGGGTTATTGCTTAGTACCGCTTATCTTACGTTAAAGATTTCTTAATAATTACTTTTTTCTGATGAATGTCGCACGCTTGTTGCGTTTGCTGCGCAGCAAGCCGGCTCGTTAAAATGCAGCTCTCGCCATAGCCTTGCCAAGGTGTGCCCAGCATGAAAATCACGGTTTTATTTCCCACAGCCACCGAGGCGCAGTTTTTTGCCGATTCTCGGGTCGAAGTCGCGATTTGCGGGGTGGGCCATAGTGCGGCTGCGGCCAATACGCTGCGGGCGATTATGCGCGCACAGCCTGATTGCCTGATTTTGGCGGGGATTGCCGGGGTGTACCCAGGCTCGGCCCTGCAGCTGGGCGAAGTGGCGCTGGTGCAGAGTGAATGTGAGGCCGACTTGGGCTTTTTTACCCCGCAAGGCTTTGTGCAGTTGGCCGATCTGCCCCTGGAGATGGATTTCACCCGTATGCCGCGCTGGGTATCACCGCATCAGCCGCCGCAGCCGCGCTGGCCTTTGGCGCACAGCAATTCGCTCAATGCCGCGATGGCGCCGTTTGTGAAGACGAGCGGGGTTGATTTAGAAAACATGGAAGGCGCGGCATTTTTTCAGGTTTGCTTGGCAGAGCAGGTGCGGTTTTTTGAGCTACGCGCGGTATCCAATCCGGTCGCGATCAGTGACGAAGCCTGGGATTTTGCCGGTTCGATCCAGGCTTTGACCGGCGCAGTCACTCAGCTAGTGGATGATTTACTGGCTGAGGCCAGCCAGTGAACCAGTGTAGTCGCTGCGGGGCGGAGTTTAGCTGTGGGGCCGTGGCGGAGCAGCCATGCTGGTGCCAGCAATATCCACCGGTGCTGGCGGTGCCCAGCGCAGCGGCAAGCTGTTGGTGCCCCGCCTGTTTGGCGGCCGAGCTGGCTGCCCGCTCGCCCGTGCCGCTTAGCGCAGCGCCTGATACAGATTAAACACGCTTAGCGCAGAAATCAGCGTACCCACCAGCCAGAGCAGACTGCGGGCTGGCAGCTTGTGGCATAGCCAGGCGGCAAATGGCGCGGCAAACAGGCCACCCACGATCAGGCCGGCCACCAGCAGCCAGTGATCCATCTCGGCCCACAGCAAAAATGCGCCAGCCGTGCTAAAGGCAATGAAAAACTCGGCGGCATTTACGGTGCCAATGGTGCGGCGCGGATCGTTGCCACGGCCCACCAAGGTGCTGGTTACGACCGGCCCCCAGCCGCCACCCCCAACCGCATCAACAAAACCGCCTAGCAGCGCCAGTTTGCTCACATGACGGATTTCACCGGAGCTGGCTTTAGGCTTGGCCGCTAGCCATGCTTTGCGCAGGATATACAGCCCCATCAGCAGCAAATACGCCGCAATAAAGGGTTTGATGGCTTTGCCATCAATGCTGGTGAGCAGGTAGGCGCCCAATACGCCGCCCAGTACGCCGGGGATGACCAGCCGCTTAAACAGCGCCCGATCGATATTGCCAAATTTAAGGTGCGACAGCCCGGAAAAACCGGTGGTGAAGACTTCGGCCACATGCACCGCCGCCGAGGCCGAGGCAGGCGTGGCACCGATGCCGATCAAAAATGTATTGGAGCTAATCCCATAGGCCATGCCCAGCGCGCCATCGATGGCCTGGGCGGCAAAGCCAACTCCTACCGCCGCCCAGAACATGGGCGAGGTCAGCACCCGCTCGGCACCGCTGGCAAAGCTGGTTTGCCAGCCTAATTCGGCGTGCTGCAGGGTGTAGCCGATCAGGCTCACGAGAATCAGTAAAGCCAGACCAAGGTAGCGCTTACGCTGCCAGAAGCGGCGCTCTACTTCGATGGCGGTATCCAGCGGTGGTAGGCCCAGTGCGGCGTGTTCGCGGTTTTCGGCGGTATCGCGTAGATCGGGGTGGCGGATTTTCATGGCTAGGGCTCGCAAAGCAATGCTGCGCAGTATAGCCAGAGTCTTTAGATGGAATTAGACGGATTGGTTATGTCGATATAACCGGAAGATGATTAGTCAAAGCACTTGAACTGTTCGTAGCTCACCCGCATCAGCACATATTTGCGCGACTTAATTTGGACGTTATAGGTATCGGCGCTTAAGCCCGGGGCGCGAAACAAATCACCATGCAAATGGCTTAAAAGGATGCCATTGCTCAGGCGGAAATCTCGCCCGTGCAAGGCTTTGCAGCTGGCCTGTGCAGCAGCAGGCAGAGTGAGCAGAAGGAGGGTCAATAGAGCGGCGCGCATACCCCGATAATGCCGCAGGGGCGGGGGCTATGCCGTGACATAGTACCCGCCCCTGCCGGGAAGATTACCGCTGGCGCGGCTTAGTTTACGCCGTGCATGCGTTTTTGCAGCTGGCCGGTGGTCAGCAGCAGCAGCGCCCCGGCGGTGAACGACATAATCACAAACAGCATAAAGAAATCATTCAGCGAGTGAATCTGCCAGCCCAAAAAGCTCGGTGCGGCTTTGCCGGCTTCTGGATAGAACCCAGCCAATACACCGGCAAACCAGTTCGCGGCGGCGGTGGAGAGAAACCATACCCCCATCAGCAGCGAGGCAAATTTGGCTGGGGCAAGTTTATTGACCAAAGACAGGCCAATCGGTGACAGGCACAGCTCACCCATGGAATGCAGCCAGTACATCGCTACCAACCAAAAGAGCGAGATTTTAACCCCCGGCCCGACCTGATCAACCGCTTGCGCAATCACCAGAAAACCCGCAGCCAGCAGCAACAGACCATAGGCCATTTTGGTCGGCGAGGCCGGCTCGCGATCGTGTTTGGCCAGCTTCACCCACAGCTGCGCTAGCAAAGGCGCAAACAGCAGGACAAACACCGGGTTCAGCGATTGGAACCATGAGGTGGGGACGGTCCAGCCCATAATCTCGCGGTCTAGGCTTTCATTGGCAAAGAAAGTCAGCGATACCCCTGCCTGCTCAAATGCAGCCCAGAAGAAGATCACAAAGAAGGAAATCACGCCGATCACCAGCATCCGGTCATAGTCGGCACGGGTGAGTGGCTCTTGATGGTTGGCGGTTTGAGTTTGGCTGCGTTGGGCTGGCGCCATCCCAATGGCGTGGCCTTCCGGGTCGCGCAGATAGCGATTTTGCAGCAAACCAAAGATCAGCAGGCTCAGTAGCATCCCAGTGCCAGCGGCGAAAAAGCCCCAGCGGAAATCCGCCGGATTGCCCGTGTCGCCCAGCGTGCCGCAAATCAGCGGTGCCATAAACGAGCCCAGATTAATCCCCATATAAAAAATGGTGTAGGCCGCGTCTTTGCGCTGATCTTGCGCGCTATACAGCTGGCCGACCATGGTGGAAATATTGGGTTTAAACAGGCCATTGCCCAGAATAATCAGCCCCAAGCCCAGATAAAACAGCGGGATGGCGAGATTGAGCTGCTGGTAAACGCTACCGGCGGCAAACAGCGAAAACTGGCCGGCGGCCATTAAAATCCCGCCCACCATAATCGAGCGGCGATTTCCCCAGAAACGGTCGGCGATATAGCCACCGATCAGCGGGGTGAGAAAAACCAGCCCGGTGTATTGACCATACAGGGCGGCGGTGAAGTGTTTGTCGAACGAGAGGGCCGACAGCATAAAGAGCGTTAACAGGGCACGATTGCCGTAGTAGGAAAAACGCTCCCACATTTCGGTGGCAAACAAAAGATAAAGCCCGCGGGGGTGTGCTTTCAGCATGGTTAACCTGCTTTCCGGCCAGCGCCGGCGCGTGGATGAAAAGAACGATCGCTATTGCAACCTTGTGTAATAGCGTACGGGGTGGATGTACAACTGGTGAAGTAACAATGACACGTTCATCAGCGGCAAAAATGACAACAGGGTGATCGCTCACCCTGTTGAGAATGCTGCATCTTGCTACCTTACAAGGGTATTGTCAGCTGGGGATTGTCAGTACGCCCTGTGGAGTTAATACCCGGTAGGGGTATTAATGGGCATGTACCAATGGGCTGATTTCCTTTGGCCGCGCTTGCAGCAGCGCATGGTGCACGGCGTCGTCTTGCAAGCCGCGCCAGAAGATATGCGCGCCAATGGCATTGGTGTGATCATTGATCTGTTGCCATACGTTCACCGCCTCGGCGGCCAGCTCAAACATCACAATCGATTTATGCGCTTCAATCGCTTCGGCTACGGTGTTCATGCCGATGTCTTTCAGATAGGTCACCAAGGTGCTGCGCCCTTTGCTGGTCCGTTCGTCGGTGACGTCGTACAGCAGTACCAAGATGGTATCGCTGATTTGTTCCGAGGCCAGCCGGACAAAATCGATACGGGAGGAAATGGTAATACGGCCATGCGGCTGGGTCATGATGTTCTCCTGGCAGAAAGGGCAAGCTCTGCGGGCTGCCTCTCTTTTGGTGTAGCAGGCTACCCGCCGGCTGACTACCCCGGCGGCGGCTTTTTCTTGCGCTAGGCGATGACAATTGTTGACAGTCGTGGGCGGCTAGCTTTGTTAACATCTTGGGTATAAACAGAAAAAACTGGAAATGGACCCATGCGTACCTGGCTCGATAAATTACTAGCGGGTGATGATGAACCGTTGCAAGGCCCCCAAACTGTGGCGCCTGTGCGCCCTGCGCGCGATCCGTGGGGGGATGAGCGCGCGGTGGATGTGCGTGAGCTAAGCCGCGAAGAATTTGTGGCCCAATTATGCCGGCTGATGGCGCGGCTGGCGCCTGATAGCCCGCTGCGCGCCTGCTATGAGCGGATGCTATTGCAGCTGCGCCCGCTGGCGCAGGCTAGCGTCAAGCCCCCATTGACCTTGGTGCCGCTGGACTAATTACACAGAAAAGCCATCATCGCTGCGGTATGCTGAAAGCATCGTCATTACTGAGTCTGACTCATGCTGGGAAGCACCCTGATTATTTTGCTGCTGATTAGCTGCAGCGCGTTTTTTTCGGTGGCCGAAATTTCACTGGCCGCCAGTCGTAAAGTCAAACTGGAGCAAATGCGCGATGAGGGCGACCCACGCGCCGCGCAAGTGCTCGAGCTCTTGGCCCAACCCGGGCACTTTTTTACTGCGGTACAGATCGGTGTAAACGCCGTGGCGATTTTGGCCGGTGTTTTGGGCGAGAGCGTGTATTCGGCCACCTTCACCCGCTGGTTCGGGCAGTTTTTACCCGCCGAGCAGGCGCAAACGTTTGGCTCGCTGGGCGCCTTTTTGCTGGTCACCGCCGGCTTTGTACTGTTGGCCGATTTGCTGCCCAAACGCATCGGCATGGTGATTTCCGAGCAAATGGCGGTGCGGGTGGTGCGGCCGATTTTATGGTGCGTCTGGCTGCTGCGGCCGCTGATTATCATTTTTGATGGCTTGGCCAACCGGGTAATGGGTTTGCTGGGCTTACCGGCCGCGCGCGGCAATGACATTACCGCCGATGATATTCTGGCTATGGCGGCGGCAGGCGCCAAAACCGGCCGGGTGGCGGCGCAAGAGCAGCAGCTGATCGAAAACGTGTTCGAACTCGAAGAGCGCACCGCGCCATCGACCATGACCGTGCGTGACAGCATTATCTGGTTTGACCGCCAGGACAGCGAAGAAACCATCAAGCGCAAACTCTTGAGTCATCCGCATGATAAATACCCGGTGTGTCTGGGGCAGATTGACCAGATTTTGGGCTATGTCGATTCGCGCGATATCTTGCAGCGCCTCTTGGAAGGCCAGCCCATTACCCTGCGCGGCGATGGTTTGCTGCGCAATGTGCTGGTGCTGCCCGAGGCACTGTCGCTGGCCGAAATCCTGACCCAGCTGCGCGCCGCCAAAGAAGACTTTGCCGTGATCATCAATGAATATGCGCTGGTGGTGGGGCTGATTACCCTCAATGATGTCACCGGCGCCATCATGGGCGATCAGCGCGTGGCGCTGGATGAAGAGCTGATCGTGCAGCGTGATCAGCACTCTTGGCTGGTGGATGGGGTGACCGCGATTGGCGATCTGGAACGGGTATTGATGATCGATTTTCCCGATGACGAGCAATACGAAACCATCGCCGGTTTTATGATGTATATGCTGCGCAAAGTGCCCAAGCGTACCGATGCGGTTGAGCATGCCGGGTTTAAATTCGAGGTGGTGGATATCGATCAGCACCGCATTGACCAGCTCTTGGTCACTCGCCTGGATCCGAGGCAGTCTTGATGAGCTAGCCCCTGATACATCCAAGTAGTATGCCCTTGTAATCTTTAATCTGATTGGCTTCTGTTAAGATACCCTGCCAACCTCATCAGGAGTACGCGATGCCAAGACCGATGAATGCGCGCCAAGAGCTGGGCCTCTTGCTGGTGCTGATGCTGGTGATGTTTACCTGCATTGCCGACTTCATGATCATGATGCCGCTGGCGTCCTACCTGATGGCCGAGCTGAAAATCAGCACCGCACAGTTTGGTTTGCTGGTTTCGGCCTATTCGCTGGCCGCGGGGGCGTCGTCCTTGCTGGCCTCGTCGCAGGCCGATCGGTTTGACCGCCGCCATAGCTTGCTGGGTTGCTATGCCGGGCTGATTGTGGCCACGCTGGCCTGCGGTTTGGCGACCGACTTTCACTGGCTCTTGTTGGCGCGAGTGCTGGCCGGGATTTTTGGTGGGGTGCTCGGCTCGATCTGTATGGCCATTGTGGGCGATGTGATTCCGCCCGAGCGGCGCGGGCAGGCCATGAGCTGGGTGATGCTGGGCTTTTCACTTTCGGCCGTTGCTGGCGTGCCGCTGGGCCTGTGGCTGGCAGCGCATGCGGGCTGGCGTTTGCCGTTTTATGCGCTGGCGGGGATTTGTGTGGTGGTGTTGCTGGCGGCGCTGGTGTGGGTGCCGCCGGTGCGCGCTCATCTGGCCCGGCTCGACCCGAATGCCAACTGGCTGGATAACTACCGTGAGCTGTTGGCCGATACCAATCACTGGTGGGCGGTGGGGCTCACCGCGATGCTGATGGTGTCCGGCTTTCTGGTGATCCCCTTTATCGCACCCACGATGATTGCCAACAGCGGTATCGCGCAAAGCGAGCTGATGTTTGTGTATCTGGTAGGTGGCGCGGGCACGATTTTCAGCCGCCCGCTGATTGGCCGCCTGAGTGATCGCTATCCTAAGCGGCATGTGGTGGCCGCGTTAATTGTGCTGAGCTTTTTGCCGATTGTGCTGGTGACGCAATCTTTCCATGCGCCACTGGGCTGGCATCTGGCGATTAGCCTGCTGTTTTTTGTGTTTGTCAGCGGGCGCTTTATCCCAGCCACGGCGCTGGTCACCGGTGCCACCCGGCCGCATTTACGCGGCCGGCTGATGGCATTTAATTCGGCCGTGCAAAATTTCGCCTCGGGCTGCGCTTCGCTGCTGGCCGGGCTGATCATTACCCAGCAGCCCAATGGCTATCTGGCCCACTACGGCTGGGTGGGGCTGCTGAGCTGTCTGGCCGGGCTGGTGGGCATCTGGATCGCGGCGCGGATTAAAGCGGTGTCATAGCGTGGCGAAGCTGCGCCTGCGCGTATTGTTTGGCGGTGGCATAGCCCGTTTGATACAGGCGGCTGAGGTTGCTGCGCGACCAGTCAAACACATCTGGTAAATCTTGCGGCGCTATCGCTTCCAGCAGCGGCACTTTATGCAGGCGAATCTGCCCGTGCGGGTTGTGTAGCGCTTCAAAGAGCTTCACATCATCGCGGGCGATTTCCACCAGCGGGATGATGATCGACATCACCCACGCATCGTACAAATCGCGTGGCTGGCGCAATAGCTGCTCGGCGCCGAGTAAATCAAAAATCACTATCTCATCAATGCCGCCGGGGTAGTGCTCGATCAGCGTTTTGAAATTCAGGCAATCAATCGCCGCGCCCTCGATGTAAAAATCATCCCCCAGCTGGGTGGGAGGATAAATCAGCGGGAAGGACAGCGCCGCCTGCAGGCGCGGTGGGTCGATTTCCATCTGCGACCAGTTTTCCATCCGCCGCTGGCTCAGGTTGTAGGCATTGATCCACAGGGCGGTGGGGCTTTTAGCCAGCTGGCTAAAATCGATCAGCTGCTCAGCAAAGGGCACATGGGCGCACAGGCCCAGCGAATTAGGCGTGAGATCGCTGGGGCAGGCACTGGCGAGCATGAGGTTGGCGCTGTCTTTGGCCAGCTGGCTCAGCGGATCGCTGGCCGGCCAATGCTGGGCGGCTTGCAGGAAAGGGTTGCTGCTTAAGAGCGAGCGATACCACGCCGCCATTGGGCCGGGTTTGTTAAAGACTTTGAAATTGACCGGAAACGCACGGTACAGCCAGTCGGCAATGCCCATTTCCTGCAGCCCGCGCAGGGTGCTGACCGGGTCGCCGTTTTTCGGCGCGGTATACATCAGCCCCAATAGCGCGCCCGCGCCGGCCATCGAAATCACATCAAATTGCACCCCTAGCTCATAAAAGGCTTCCAGTGCCCCGGCCACCAGTGTGGCATTGGGCGCACCGCCGCTGATGATCAGGGCGCGTTTGGCATGGGGGGCTGACATGATGTTCTCCGCAAGCAAAAAGCTGACTGTAAGCCCATGTGCTGCGATGCACAAATGAAATCCGTGTGAAGTAGTGCTATTGGGCTTGGGTATAGGCTACTGGGCTTTTATTTATATGGCTTGCGGCTGTATACCTGCTGATTTGGGGTGATGTAATCCATGCGTGTTGATTCGTGCCTCGCCGATGGATGAGGGCTTTAATTCCCCTTGCCCCCATCGCCGAAGGGGCAAAAAACGATTAGCCCAGGTTAGAAACATGGCCAGCGCTACTGCGCCGGGGCCGGACGGAACCAGGCCAGGCCACGCGCATCCAGCGCCTCACACCAGCTCGCCAGCGCCGCCTCGGCTTGCTCGGCCGGTCCGCTGAAACTGAATTCGATATGCGGGCTAGGGTGGCGCGCATTGCCAAAGCTGGGCAGGCTGCTAAAGCCCAGCGCCGGATATCGCTGCACCCATTCTTCCATCAGGGTAATCAGATCGCCCTCGCGCGCATCGGGCACGACCACGCTACACACGGTGGCCAGCTCGCCATCGCTAAAATGCGTGCTCAGCACCCATTCCAGCATCGGCCAAGCCATGCTGGGAAAACCCGGCAGCAACGCATGCTGGCGAAACCACGCCCCGGCAACCTGATTGACCGGATTGGGAATCAGGCTACTGCCAGCCGGAAACTCGGCCATGCGGATGCGATGCGGGTAGGCGTCGCTGCCAAAGCGCGCTTCGATCAGCGCTACTGCTTTGGGTTGCGGGCTGAGCGCTACGCCAGCGGCGCGGGCCAGCGCCGCGCGAGTGTGATCATCGGGGGTGGCGCCAATGCCGCCAAAGCTGATCACATTGGCCCCAGCGGCCAGCGTGGCGGCAAAGGCCGCCTCGATCACGGCCGGATCATCGGGCAAATAGCGCGCGCCCACCAGCTGATGGCCATGGCGCTGGAGCGCCTGTAGCCCCTGAGTAAAATGTTGATCTTGGCGACGGCCGCTGAGGATTTCATCCCCAATGATGAAAAACTGAAACTGTGCCATGGCTTGCTCCCAGATTGATGCGGCTTATTCTGCGATGCGCGCGGCGCGGCGGCAAGCACAGCGATGGCGGCTTGGGGTAGGATGTCGGTTTTGCTTCGCCCGCCAAGGACGCCCCATGGAACCCCGCATTTTGCTGATTCAACTACACCCGCAGCGCGTACCAACGCTGAATCTGGAGCAGGCGCGGGCGGCTTTTGCCAAACTGGCGCAGCACCCGCTGGTGCGTGGTTCGCGGGTCACCGAGGGCGAAGAAGAAGGCCCGTATCTGAATTTCGAATACAAAACCGACGATCTGGCGGCGCTGTGGGATGAGGTGAAAAGCAGTATTTATGATGGCTCGCTGCTGGCTTTTCAGCTGCAGCGCGCCAGCATGGCGATCGCCCAGGGCGATGAGGGCTGGGATGATTATCTGGTGCTGCATCATTTCGATCCGGCCATTGAGCCCGATGAATTTGTTTGAGCCGCACAGCGCCTAGGCGCGCCTTGGCTTGAAAAAACGCCCCGCGCCCATATACATTCCCCAACCGCAGCGGCCTTGTGCTGCTCAGGCTACTGACAAAGTGCTAGAGCAATCTTCTTCAAGTCTCGGCCAAGCCGGGCCTGGGAAATAGGGCTTTCAATCCGCAGCCTTCATGTTCTATTCCCACCCCTCCCGTCCCCTCCTTGAGGGGAGCCTCGCTGCGCGAGTGGGGTTGGCCATCCATCTGAGCGGCCTTGTGCCGCTGTTTTTCTATCTACTCAGGAGTATTTCATGGTTCAAGCTACCGCCCGTCACCTGCTGGTGAATACCGAAGCCCAATGTCTGGCGCTGAAAGAGCAAATTCTGGCCGGGGCGGATTTTGCCGCGGTGGCCAGCGAGCATTCTAGCTGCCCATCTAGCGCCCAAGGCGGCTATCTGGGCTCATTTGGCCCGGGCATGATGGTGCCGGAATTCGATAAGGTGGTGTTTAGCGCGCCGCTGAATGAAGTACAAGGCCCGGTGCAAACCCAGTTTGGCTACCACTTGCTGATCGTGGAAACCCGCGGCTAAGTTGTTCTGCATGGTGGGTATGGGTCTGTAGGCTTTTATTTTAAAGGATTGCAGGGCTATACCCAGCCTACCTTCCAGTGCTCGGTGTTGCTCAGCTCGCTCCAGTGCACGGTAAAGTGCCGGCGAGTAAACACCGCCTCCAGCGTGATGTCGGTCATGCGCTGGATATTATTCGGGTCGGTTTCGACCCGCACAACGATAAAGTGCTTCTCTTTTTCTTTCGGCTGTACGGCGGTCCATTTGCTGCGTAGCAATTTTTTTGGATGCCAGCGGCGCGTGGGGTGCGGCATGCTAGGGTGTCCTGCAGGTTTTCTCACAAACAACCTGATAGCATGCAGAGATTGCGCCACGATTTCAATATGCTTTCGTAATATTTAACCGTCTTGCGGCTGTGCCGGGGTGCTGAGTGTGAGCTGGCACAACACCAGATCGAGCCAGCGGCCAAATTTAAACCCCACCTGCGGCAGGCGCCCAGTTTCGATAAAGCCCAGTTTCTGATGCAGCGCGAGGCTGGCGTGGTTAGCGGCATCGATTGCGCCGATCAGGGTGTGGCGCTGATCGGCTTCGGCAGCGGCGATAATCAGCCGCAATAATTGCTCGCCGATGCCTTGCCCACGCTGCCCGGGCGCCACATAAATCGCATGTTCCACCGTGTATTTAAACGCCGGAAAAGCCCGAAACGGCCCATAACTGGCAAAGCCCAGTAATTCGCCAGCGCTGTTTTCCAGCCCCAATACCGGATAGCCGCCGGCGATCTTGGCGGCAAACCAGCTGGCCATCTGCTCGCTGCTGCGCGGCTGATAGTCATACAGCGCCGTACTATGCAGGATGGCGTCGTTCAAAATGGCCAAAATGGCGGCGCCATGGCGCTCAAGGGTGCAGTGAACTACCGGCATGGTGCACTCGCTGAATCGGCAAAGCCTCAGTCTAAGCGGTGCGGCGCCGGCAGGCCAGTCGGGATCACCCCGATCAGCGTGGTCGTAAGCCACGCGTGGCTGCTTTACAATGGCGGTAGACTATTCAGGATGCAGGGTATGAAAAAACTTTCCTTAGACCGGATTTTGCAAAGCCAGGGCTTTGGTTCGCGCAAAGGCTGTCGTGAGCTAATCGAAGACGGTGAAGTCACCGTAAATGGCGAAACGGTCACCAGCTGGAAAACCGAATTCATCCCCGAGGGGCTGAAATTCACTGTGTTTGACGAAGAGTGGGAATACCGCGCGCAAGTGTATCTGGTGCTCAATAAGCCCAGCGGCTACGAATGTTCGCGCAAGCCCAGCCATCACCCGCCGATTTTGAATTTATTTCCCGAAAACATGGAATGGCGCGATGTGCA
Organism: uncultured Chitinibacter sp.; assembly: GCF_945957625.1. Lineage (NCBI taxonomy): Bacteria > Pseudomonadati > Pseudomonadota > Betaproteobacteria > Neisseriales > Chitinibacteraceae > Chitinibacter > uncultured Chitinibacter sp. The sequence continues at coordinate 29,443 of NZ_CAMFLP010000002.1, read as the reverse complement.
GCCGGTAGGACGGCTGGATCACGACACCACTGGGCTGTTGCTGCTATCAGACGATGGCGCGTTTATTCATGCGCAAAGCTCGCCCAAGCGCCATCAGCCGAAAACCTATCGCGCCACCACCGCCCGCCCGGTGGATGAGGCACTCGTGCAAAGCCTACTGAAAGGCGTGCAACTGATCGATGAGCCCGCGCCAATTGCGGCGCTGAGTGCGCGCCAGCTGGGCGAATTCGAGATTGAAATCGTGCTCGAACAAGGCAAATACCACCAAGTGAAACGCATGCTGGCCGCTGCGGGCAATCACTGTGCGGCGCTGACGCGTACCGCGATTGGCGAGCTGCAACTGGCTGATCTTGATCTGGCTGAGGGCGAATGGCGTTTTCTTACCGAGGCCGAGCTGGCGATTTTGCAACGGCAGGGCTAGGGGTATTGCCACCAAGGCAATGATTATCTTGCCTTGCGGCTTAATACCTGTGGCAGTATCAGTGTCGCCACTTCGGCGTGGGCGTGCACTGCGCCGGCTGCGCGAGGGGCAGGATTTTCCCGTATAATCGCCGCTGATTTCTCATATCTATTTTCCGGAAACCTTGCAATGTCTGATTCCGCCAATAAAACCTGGTCTGGCCGTTTTAACGAGCCCGTTTCTGAGCTGGTGAAACGCTATACCGCGTCGGTCTTTTTTGATAACCGCATGGCGGAAGTCGATATTCAGGGCTCACTGGCGCACGCCGGCATGCTTAATCAGGTGGGCGTGTTGTCGGATGAAGATCTGCGCGCCATCCAAAGCGGCATGGCCGATATTCTGGATGACATCCGCGCCGGCCGCTTCGAGTGGAGCCTGGATCTGGAAGACGTGCACATGAATATCGAGCGCCGTCTGACCGATAAAATCGGCGACGCCGGCAAACGCCTACACACAGGGCGTTCGCGCAATGACCAAGTGGCCACCGATATCCGCCTGTATCTGCGCGGCGCGATTGATTTGATTTTGGGCTTGGTGCGTGATCTGCAGCATTCGCTGGTCGATCTGGCCGAGAAAAACGCCAGCACCGTGATGCCCGGTTTTACCCATTTGCAAGTGGCGCAGCCAGTGACCTTTGGTCACCATATGCTCGCCTATGTGGAAATGCTGGGCCGTGATGCCGAGCGTCTGGCCGACGCGCGCAAACGCGTGAACCGCATGCCTTTGGGCTCCGCAGCACTGGCAGGGACCACTTTCCCGATTGATCGCAGCATTACCGCGAAATTGCTGGGCTTTGAAGGCATTTGCGAAAACTCGCTCGACGCCGTGTCGGATCGTGATTTCGCGATTGAATTTACTGCCGCTGGCGCGCTGATCATGACGCATCTATCGCGTTTGTCAGAAGAATTGATCCTGTGGATGAGCCCTCGTTACGGCTTTATCGATATTGCCGACCGTTTCTGTACCGGCAGCTCGATCATGCCGCAAAAGAAAAACCCCGACGTGCCTGAGCTCGTGCGCGGGAAAACCGGCCGTGTAAATGGCCATCTGGTGGCTTTGCTCACGCTGATGAAAGGCCAGCCACTGGCGTACAACAAAGACAATCAGGAAGACAAAGAAGGCCTGTTTGACACCGTTGACACGCTGACCGACACATTGCGTATTTACGCCGACATGATGCGCGGCATCACTGTGAAACCTGAAGCGATGGAACGCGCGGCCAAGCAAGGCTTTGCGACTGCGACCGACTTGGCTGATTACCTCGTCAAACGCGGTCTGCCATTCCGTGACGCGCACGAAGCGGTGGCATTGGCGGTGCGTTACGCCGAAGAGAAGAAAAAAGATTTGGCCGATCTGACCTTGGTGGAGCTGAAATCCTTCTCGCCGCTGATCGAAGACGACGTGCAGCAAGTGCTGACGTTGCAAGGTTCGCTGGACGCGCGTAACCACGTCGGTGGCACCGCGCCATTCCAGGTCTTGGTGCAAGTGGCCAAATGGCGCGAGCGCATCGGTGGCTAAGCTGATGCCTTGTGCGACCAACCCGGCCTTGGCCGGGTTTTTTATTGGCCGCGGCAGGTGGGCGGTCTATAACTGAGCTGTTCGACCCGTCACTGGTGAGCTGGCCATGCATACCCCTTCCTCTCCTGCCATTGCCCCGGCCAGCGGCCGGCCGTTGCGGCGCTTGCAGCGGCAATTTGTGCTCTCTTTGCTAGCGATGGTGCTGCCCGTGCTGGCAGGCCTGTGGTATTACCAGCAACACACCGAAGCCGCCGGCGAGGCGCGGCTATTGGCGCTGACGCAGGCGCGGGCCGAGCAGCAGCGGTTGTCGTTCGAGCAGCTAACCGAGGTGGCCACCAGCCATTTGCAGCGCTTGGGCCAGCAAATGACCGATGTGTTGCAAAAGCCCGCGCTCGGCTGGTCGCCCGCTGTGTGGCAAGAGCTCAGCAGCCAGGGGGTGCGCCGCAGTGGTAGTGGGGCGTTGATTGGCGAAAAGCTCAAACCCTGGTGGCGCGAACGACTGGGTGAGGCGCTGGTGGCTCCGCAAGCGCTTAGCCAGCCGCAGTTGGCGCGGGAAGTAGACGCCGCCATGAGCGCCTTTGCGCTGATGCATGCGACGCATCAGGCCCACCCCTTCTTTCAGTGGTCGTATTACTACTCGCCGCGCGAAGACTTTTCTTCAATTTATCCGCATATTGCCGAGCCTGAGCTATGGCAGGCCACAGGCACCAAAGATACCGCCGGTATGCTCAAAGTAGTGTTTGATGCCGGTGGCACTCGCCCGGTACAGCTGATGTCGCCCACCCGCAATCCCAACCGCGAAATGCGCTGGACGACGCCGTATTATGATGCGGGCGGCAAGGGCGCGATGGTAAGCCTATTGCACCCGCTGTACGTCGAGCAGCAGTATGCCGGGGTGGTGGGTACTGATGTCACGCTCAAGATGTTCGCCAATGTGTTGCGGCATGAGCAAAACCTGCTCGGACACGCGCTGGTCGTCGATTCGGTGGGCAATGTGCTGGCCGATGATGAGGGTATGGTGCTGAATGCCAAGGATATCCTTAAGTTGGGCGATATACTCCCGGCAGATTTACGGCAGATCCCACTGGCTAGCCTAGTGGCCGGCAAGCACAGCAGCTTTCAGCAGGCCGGTAACTGGTATTGGCTGGGGCTGCCGGTGAAGGGCAAGCAATGGCATCTGCTGGTGTATTTTTCAGCACTGGAATTGCAGCAAGCCAATGCCCGCACCCAGCAGGCCACCTCGCTGGTGATGGTGGGGCTACTGGCCTTGCTGCTGTGCGCGGCGTGGGCGATTTCTTACTTTTTTGCCTGGCCGGCGCTACGGCTGGTAGATTTTGTGGGGCGGGTGCAAAACGCGCCCGACAGCGAAGCGCCATCCGTGCCGCGAGCCTGGCAGGATAGTTTTCACCAAGTGGCAGCCACGGCGCGCGAGCGGGCCAGCTATCTGCATGCCGTCACTCACCATGCCGAGCATCTGGAAGAAACCGTCGCCCAGCGCACGCGGGAGCTGGTCGAGGCCAATGCTGTCTTGCAAGACACCATCGCCCAGCTCAAAGCCACCCAGCGCATGCTGGTGGAATCAGAGAAAATGGCCGCGCTAGGCAATCTGGTGGCCGGGGTGGCGCATGAGCTCAATACCCCGATTGGGGTTGGAGTCACCATGGGCTCTACCTTGCAGGAGAAAAATCGCGAACTGGCCGAGCAGCTGTCGCAGCAAACGCTGCGCAAAGCAGCCCTCACCGAATATGTTGAGGTTACCGAGCAGGGCTTGCAAATCTTGATGCGCAATTTGCAGCAGGCGGCGCAATTAGTCAGTAGCTTTAAGCAGGTGGCGGTGGATCAAACCAGCGATCAGCGCCGGCGCTTCGAGCTGGCCGAATCTGTGCAGCAGGTGATGCAAACCATGAGCGTGCTGTATTCGGCCGAGCGGCTGTCTAGCGAGGTGCCGGCCGAATTGTGGCTGGATAGCTACCCCGGGGCACTGGCGCAGGTTCTGAATAATCTGATCGCCAATGCCGAAAACCACGCCTTTGCCGGCCGCGATGATGGCAAGGTGACGGTTACAGCGCGGCGGGTGAGCCCTAGCGAGCTGGAAATGGTGGTGGCGGACAATGGCTGTGGCATCCCCGCCGAGCATCTTTCACGGATTTTCGAGCCCTTCTTTACCACCAAACTGGGGCAAGGGGGGTCGGGCCTCGGGCTGAATATTGTCTACAACATTGTGCATTCGGTGCTCGGTGGCGATATCCGGGTGGAAAGTACGCTGGGTGAGGGCACCCGCTTTATCCTGCGCTTGCCGGTGGCCGCCCCGCAACGCGCACACTAAGGCTGCGGCAGCGGCGCCGCCCACGTAGAATAAGCCTTTTGCCCGGAGCGCGAGATGGATTTGCAATGGCAATGGCGACGCTGGCCTGAGTTCGATTCGCTAACCCTCTATCACTATTTGCAACTGCGGCAGGCCGTGTTTGTGGTGGAGCAGGCCTGCGCCTACCCCGACTTGGATGTGCTCGATCTGAGTGCCGATCATTTGCTGGGGTGGGATGGTGAGCAGCTGGCCGCCTGCTTGCGGCTAGTGCCACCGGGCGAGAAATTTGCCGAGCCTTCCCTGGGGCGTGTGGTGGTGGCGCCGGCTTGGCGCGGCACTGGCGCTGGCCACGCGCTGATCGCCGAAGGGCTGCGTTTTGCCGCCCAGCGCTATCCGGAACAAGGCAATCGAATTGGCGCGCAAGCCCACTTGCAAGGCTTTTATGGCCGGCATGGCTATGTGACGATTTCGGCGCCTTACGATGAAGATGGCATTGAGCATGTGGATATGCTGCGCGAGCCAGTGGCGAGCAAATCCTGACGCCGTGTAAGCTTGGATTGACGTTGGTTGTGATGGTAAAGAAAGCTAAAGCCTTGTTTTTGTTTGAACTACATCACATTGCGGGCTTGAAGGGAGGTTGCGGTGCAGCAAAACACCGTAAACACCTTACTGACACGCGCCCTGAATCGCTATACAGTGGCGGCTGTTTTGATGCAGGAGTTGGCTGTGACGGATGCCGCAGTATTGAAAGTCGGATTGATTGGCTATGGCTATGCCGGAAAAACGATCCACGCGCCGCTGATTGATAGTTGCCCCGGTTTGCAGCTCACGGCGATTGCCAGCTCCCGCCCCGCCGATGTGATCGCCGACTGGCCCGATTGTGTGATCAAAACCGAGCCCGATCGCCTGATTACGCATCCGGGGCTCGATCTGATTGTAATTGCCACCCCCAATGAAACCCATTACCCGCTGGCTCGCGCTGCACTGGCGGCGGGCAAGCATGTGGTGATCGATAAGCCATTTACGCTGGATTTGCGCGAAGCCGATGATCTGGTGGCGCGAGCCGATGCCGCCGGGCTCTTGCTCTCGGTGTTTCACAATCGCCGCTGGGATAGCGATTATCTGGCGTTGGCCGCCTGCGTACGGGCGGGTCGCTTGGGGCATATTGTGTCGTTTACCAGCCATTTTGATCGTTTCCGCCCACAGGTGCGGTCGCGCTGGCGCGAGGCCGATGTGCCGGGCGCCGGGCTTTGGTATGACTTGGGCCCGCATCTGGTGGATCAGGCGCTGCAATTATTTGGCCCCCCCGAGGCGGTGAGCGCCGATTTGAGCTTGCGCCGTGAAGGCGCGCTCACGGTCGATGATTTTCACGTGGTGCTGCATTACAAGACCATGCGCGCCGTACTCTCGGCCGGTACCTTAGTGCATGGCGGCACCCCGCGCTTTTTGGTGCAGGGTAGTCAGGCGGCATTTAAGGTCAATGGTCTTGACCATCAGGAAGGCTGGCTCAAAGACGGCGCCCGGCCAGATCAAGATACCTGGGGTAGGGATACGCGCCAGGCCGATATTCTACAAGCCTCAGGCGACGATACCCTGGTAGATAAATTGCCATTGCCGGCCGGCGATTATCTGGCCTACTACCGCCAGATCCGCCAGGCGATTCTGGGCGAGGCGCCTAATCCGGTGCCCGGGCATCAAGCCCGTGAGGTGATGCATATCCTCGATCTGGCTCGGCAAAGCAGCGCCGAAGGGCGCCGCATCGCCGTAATTTAAGGTTTAGGCGGCGCTCAGCGCGCTGCGCGCATTGGCCAGTAATTCGCGTACCAGCTCGGCGCGGGTTTCCACTAGGCTGTATTCATCTTGGCCCGGCGCGCCCATTTTGACCTGTGGGTTGAAATACTGCATGCCACTGGCGGCGGCGGCACGGCCGGAGCTATGAAATTCGCGGCAGCCAGTGGCGCGCACCAGCTCGGCAATATTGTGGGCTCGCACGCCGGCTCCGGGCATGACCTGCAGGCGCGTGCCAGCCTGCTGCTGCAATTCGCGCAGCAATGCCGCGCCTTCCAGCGCCGTGGGCGCTTGCCCACTCGACAGCAGTTTGGTGCAGCCGCAGCGGATAATGTCTTCCAGCGCTTGCTGCGGATCGCGCGCAACATCAAAGGCGCGATGGAAGGTCACTGGCAACGGCCCGGCCAATTCAACTAGACGCTGAGTACGGGGTATATCGACGGAGCCATCGGCGTTTAAGAGCCCGATGACAATACCATCCACCCCTATCTTCTTGCACATCAGCACATCGCGCTCCATCACTTCGAATTCCAGATCGCTGTACAGAAAATCGCCGCCGCGTGGGCGGATAATGACATTCAGCGTGATCCAGAGCCGATCGCGCGCGGCAGCCAGCTGGCCATAAGAGGGCGTGGTGCCACCTTCAAGTAGGTTGTCGCAAAATTCGACCCGGTGTGCGCCGCCTTCCTGTGCCGCCAGACACGATGTGACCGAGCCGGCGCAAATTTCCAGTTGCAGATCATCCATGCGTTCCTCCTTGTGTGGGCGCGAGCGCCCATAAAAAACGCCGCATTGCTGCGGCGTTGGGGTCAATGCGTGGGTTGATTATGCCACTTTGCTCTGCATTTCGGCCTGCAGCGCAGTGTAAACATTTCGCAATTGGCCGTTGAGCTCACCCATTTGTTCGGCCAACTGGCGATCGATTTCTTCCAGCTCGAGGATACGATCTTCCAGCGTATCGGTGGCTTTGTGAATACGTTTGATCGATTCCAGCCGGCGTCGCAGCTGCAATTGATGCTCGCGCACCTGCGTTTCCATCGGTGCCATCACGGCTTTCAGCCAGTTTTCCACATCGCGGTTGGCCACTTCAAACACATACACCACCCGGCTGGCCACCGTTTCAAAGAATTTATGCGTGAGGCGACCACGGCTGGTGGTGAGCAGATTGCCCACGGTATTGAAATGCTCGCGGAATGATTTCTCGAGGCGAGCCAACTCTTTGTGGTATTTCAGGGTGGAGAACGGTGGCGGTGTGGCGGTGCCCAAGCCGTGTTCTTCGCTGAATTTCTTATACATCGCGGCCATCATGGCCTGAATTTCGGCGATCTGCTCTGCAGATTTGGAAATCGAGCCATTCACATCGATGAAGAATTTATCCATCGTGGCCGACAAGCCGCCATCGCCAAACGAGAACAGGCTGCGCTCCATCTGGTCGCGAATGCGGTCGATTTCGGCTTTCAGTGCGTCTTTGCCCAAGAGCGAAAACAGCTTGTTGGTTTGCTGGGTAAAGACCGAGCGCAGCGCTTGAAAGCGCACCAAGCCTTGCTCGAACTGTTTTTTATCCAGTTGTACTTTGTCCATCATCTGCAAGATGACGTCTTGGTTTTTGCCGCGCAGCCCGGTCAGCTCGGTGAGCTGTTCGCTCACGCCTTCCTGGCGGGCTTGCAAAATCGCCCGGACGGCAGAGACCACGTCTTCCACTTCGCTTTGCGTGGCATCGCGCACGATATCTTGCTTGCCGGGCAGCAGATCATCTGAAAGCGCTTTTTCCAGCGCGGTGAGGCGGGATTGCACCAGCAGGGCGTCATCATTCTGAACTTTGGCCACCAGCGCTTTTTGCGCTGACACGGGGTACACCTGCTGCGGTGGCAGGCTGAGTAGATCCGCGGTGGTTTTAACCTGCTTGGCGATTTCCTGCTCGATTTCGGCGCTGGTTTTCAGGTCGTCCCACAGGCCATCAATCTTGTTCAGCACGACCAAGCGACCACGTTTGCCGCTCTGGTTGCGCACAATGTGGTTGCGCCATACTTCGATATCCGATTTGGTGACGCCAGTATCGGCGGCCAGAATAAACAGAATGGCGTGGGCGTTGGGCAGCAGGTTCAGCGTCAGCTCAGGCTCGGTACCGATGGCGTTCAGCCCTGGGGTATCGAGAATGACCAGACCTTGCTCCAGCAGCGGGTGCGGGAAGTTAATCACCGCGTGGCGCCAGCAGGGGATTTCTACCTCGCCACGTTGGTCAACAGTAATGACCTGATCCGGGTCGTTTTCATCGTACAGGCCGAATTTCTTGGCGGTTTCGATGTTGACGCGCTGGGTGCGGCCGATTTCTTTAAAGGCTTCCTGCATCGAATCGGCATCGTCGATATTCAGCGCGATGGTGTGCCATTCGTCTTGATAGCGGCGGTATTCCACCGTGGTGACGTTATCGGCGCGGGTTTCGATCGGCAACAGCTGCAGGCAAGGCGGTTTGCTGGCATCAAACAGCAGCTCGGTCGGACACATGGTGGTCCGGCCGGCGCTGGATGGCAAAATCCGCTTGCGATAATGGGCAAAGAAGATCGCGTTAATCAGCTCGGATTTGCCGCGCGAAAACTCGGCCACGAAGGCGATATTGAGTTTGTCTTCTTTCAGCCGCTCAATCATGGCCTGAATGCGCAGCGTGGTTTGCGTGTCATTCAGGTCTTGATCGCTCAGCCAGCGGGACAGCTGGGCAATCGAATGCGTCAGCGTGCCGCGCCATTGGCTATAGGCCTGAAAATTGGCGATCAGATGATCGTTGGCCGCGACTTCTTCCTGGTGCAGATAATCGGTGCTCATTTTGTCCCCTTGTGCGCCGGGCGCATCTGGCTGCTTGCCTTAATTATTCTCTGTTTATGCCGCGCCCTCTGGCGCTTGTCAATCTTGGCAGCGCGGACAATAGAAAGTCGCCCTCTGCGCCTGCCGGATTGTTGTAATTGCAGTACTACACACCCGGCAAGGCTGGCCCGCGCGGCCATAGACATAACTATTAATCATGAAGTATCCGGCCTTGCCATCGGTATCCACATAATCCCTTAAAGTGCTGCCGCCAGCAGTAATCGCCTCGGTAAGTGTGTGCTTGATCTCATTTACTAGGCGACTGATTTCGGCCGCTGTTAGGCTGTTGGCCGGGCGCTGCGGGTTGATGCGGGCGCGAAACAGTGATTCGGAGGCATAAATATTGCCGACGCCGACCACGATGTGGTTATCCATTAAATTGGGTTTGATCGGGGTGCGTTTATTGGCAAGCTGGCCAGCCAGATAAGTGGCATCAAACGCTGCGCTTAATGGCTCGGGGCCGAGTGCCGCGAGCTGCGGGTGCAGCAGTGGGTCGCCGGTGAGCCACAGCCAGGCACCAAAACGCCGGGGGTCGCGATAGCGCAGCAAATGGCCATTGGCGAGCACCAGATCGATATGGTCGTGTTTTTCGGCCGGATAGTTTTCGGTTAATACCCGCAGATTGCCCGACATACCGAGGTGAATGAGCACGGTGCCGCGCTCTACTTCGAGTAGTAAATATTTGGCTCGCCGGCGCACCGATAAAATGGTTTGCCCGGGCAAAATCTGCGCCAGCTCGGCCGGCACAGGCCAGCGTAGCCGCGGGTTGCGCACTATGATGTCAGCAATGGTTTGCTGTAAAAGATGATGCTCAATTCCGCGGCGGGTGGTTTCTACTTCGGGGAGTTCGGGCATGGGGCAGGGCCTGCAGTTGGACTTTGCCGCCTAGTTTACCTAATATCGACATTCCGTTTGTCGCCGCTCACTGTTGGAGCATTCATGACTTTCCCCCTTCGTGCTGTCTTGGTTTCCCTGAGTTTATGGCTTGGTGGCTGCGCCAGTACCTTGCCGCCAGCGGCCACCCCCAGCCCGACGCCAGCTGCCGCCGATAATGATGCCGATGCGCTGCCCCAATACAGCGAAGCGCAGCTACCCAAGCTGGAAATGAGCGATGAGCTGATGTTGCGCTTCTTAGTGGGTGATATCGCAGCGCAACGTGGTCAATTTGGCCTCGCCGCCGAAGCCTGGGTGGATCTGGCGCGCAAATCCAAAGACCCACGTGTGGCGCAGCGAGCGGCCCAGCTTGCTGTGGCCTCTGGGCAATTGGTGTTGGCGCAAGAAGCGACCGAAATCTGGATTGCCGCTGCCCCCGAGGCGCTCGCGGCACGGCAGCTGATGGTAAGCTTATTACTGCGTAGTGGCCGGCTGATTGAAGCCAAGCCGCATCTGCAAGCGATGTTTGCAGCTAAGCCCAGCGAAGTGGCGCCCTTTTTCCTGCAAATGCATCAGCTGTGGCCCAAAGAAGTGGATCGCCAAGCCGTACTCGATCTCACGCTCGAGCTAACTGCGCGCTACGATAATCTACCCGAGGCCCATTTTGCTCGCGCGGTTGGCTATGGCGGTGCCAAGCAAATCGACCCTGCGCTGGCCGAGCTGAATCTGGCCCTGAAGCAACGGCCAGATTGGGAGCCAGCGGTGCTGTATAAAGTGCAGCTACTGGAAGGCAAAGACCCGCAAGCCTCAGCCCAACTACTGGCGCAGGCTGCAAAAAATAATCCGCAATCGCTGGGCGTGGTACTCGCGCAAGCGCGCTTGGCGGCAGATAGTGGCGAATTGGTGCCGGCCCTGAGCGCCTACGAGCAGGTGCTGGCGAAAAACCCGGATCAGCTCGAAGCGCTGATCGGCCATGGTTTGGTGGCCATGCAACTTAATGAAGTGGCCAAGGCACAGCGCAGCTTGCTGCGCGCGGTCACGCTCAACCCCGCGGCCACCAGCCAGCTGGCCCCGTATCTGGGGCAGGTGGCCGAGCAGCAACACCAATATCAAGATGCGGTGGATTGGTATTTGAAAGCGGGCACCGATAAGCAAGCCTTGCTGCAGCCACGCTTGCCGCGGCTGTATGCCAAGCTCGGTCAGCAGGCCAAGGCCGATCAGGCGCTGGCTGCGCTACCGGTCGCCACCGCGAAAGAGCAGGCCAGCAAAGCGCAGATCGAGGCGCAGGTCTGGCGCGAGCGCCGGCAACTGAATAAAGCATTGGCCGCGCTGGATAAAGCCGTTGCGGCGCAGCCCGATGAGGCCGAGCTATTTTATGATCGCTCGCTGTATCGTGATCTGGCTGGTGATTACGCCGGGGCAGAAGCGGATTTGCGCGAATTTCTGCGGCAGCAGCCCAATAGCGTGAATGGCCTCAATGCCCTGGGGTATATCCTGGCGAACCGCACTGATCGTCTCGTTGAGGCGGATACCTACCTAGGGCAAGCTATTGCGATGCAGCCGGATAATCCGGTGATTCTGGATTCGCTGGGCTGGCTGCGCTTTAAGCAGGGTAAGGTGGCCGAGGCGCAGCAATTATTAGAGCGTGCCTACCGGCAGATGCCAGATGCTGAAGTCGCCGCCCACCTGGCCGAAGTGCTGGCGCAGCAAGGCGATATCGCGCGTGCCAAAGCGCTGCTGGATGAAGCGCTGGCGCGCCAGCCGGATGATGAGGTTGCGCTGGAAACTCGCCGGCGCCTGGGGCTTTGAGCGGATGAAAGGATTGGGATTGGCGCTGCTGGCTTTGTGGCTAGCAGCCTGTAGTTCGACGCCGTTGGCGCCGCCAGCGCAAGGCTTTGCCGCCAGTGGGCGGGTGAATATCCGCCAGGCTGAGCGGGCGGATACCGTGCAGTTTGTTTGGCAGGCCAGCGCCGAGCGTGACACGCTGGCGCTGAATACGCCGTTGGGTAATACCTTGGCCGAGTTGCGTTTGCGCTATGAGCGAGATATGGTGGTCGAGGCCGAGCTTGACCGCGGCACCGAGCGCCGCACGGCTCGCGACCCTGAAGCACTATTGCTGGAATTAACCGGCGTACAGTTGCCAGTCAGTGGGATGCGCTGGTGGTTGCGTGGCTTACCGGCGCCCACGGCAGCATTTAGCCGCGAGGGCGACACCCTCGTGCAGGCGGGCTGGCGGATTAGCCCTAGCGATTACCGGGGTGGCCAATGGCCCTATCGGATCGAGTTGCAACGGCTCGACAGCGCGCAGGATGCGATTAAAATCCGCGTTTTGATCAACGAATGGCAGCAGGCGAGCGTCGCCGCACAACCATGAGCACAGCTTCTTATCTTCCCGTCGTTGATGCGGCGGGCTTTCAGGCCTATCCGGCCCCTGCCAAGTTAAACCTGTTTTTGCATGTCACTGGCCGTCGCGCCGATGGTTATCATTTGCTGGAGTCGATTTTTCAGCTGGTTGATCGACAAGACACGATCTGGCTGCGCGTGCGGAACGATGCGGCTGTGGTGCATCACAATCCACTGCCGGGGGTGCCGGCTGAGAGTGATCTCACCGTGCGGGCGGCGCGGCTGTTGCAGCAACACACGGGCTGTCAGCTGGGGGTGGATCTGCGGGTGGATAAAGTGCTGCCGATGGGCGGTGGCATGGGCGGCGGGAGCTCCGATGCGGCCACCGTGTTGCTGGCGCTCAATCGGCTCTGGCAGCTGAATTTATCCCGCGCGGCCTTAATGGCGCTGGGTGTGCAGCTGGGCGCCGATGTGCCGTTTTTTCTGTTTGGGCGCACGGCGCTGGTAGAAGGTATTGGCGAACTCATGACGCCGATAGCGGTGCCCGAGCAGCAATTCGTGGTGCTACACCCGGCCGTGCATGTGCCTACCCCCGCGATTTTTGGCTCCCCAGATTTGCCGCGGAATACGGCCTCGGTGAAGGCGGCGCTACTGGCCGGTGAAGTCGACTGGATGCAATTGCACAACGATTTGCAAGCCGTTGCGGTGGCAAAATTCCCCCTGATTGGCGCGCAGCTAGACTGGCTCAATCAGTTTGCGCCCGCTAGAATGACGGGGTCGGGCAGTTGTGTGTTTGCAGCGTTTGCGCGGCAAAGTGCGCAAAAAAACGCTTCACAAAATCAGGCGGATGCAGTAATATCCTGCCTTCTTGAAGGGATGACCGGGTTTACCTGCTCTTCAATAAGTCAGCACCAGTTACTCGATTTTGCGACTGACTAAGTCAGCGGCAAATTCGTTAGGGGAGTCGCCAAGTTGGTTAAGGCACCGGATTTTGATTCCGGCATGCGAAGGTTCGAATCCTTCTTCCCCTGCCACCTATAAAAAGAAAAGCGTGTAATCACCGGTTACACGCTTTTCGTTTTTCAGGAATCGAAAATGGCTTACGACAGCCTCATGGTTTTTACCGGCAATGCCAACCCACGGCTTGCTGAGCGTGTAGTGAATCACCTGGACATCTCTCTGGGGCGCGCCACTGTTGGCCGCTTCTCGGATGGAGAAGTGACGGTGGAGTTGCTGGAAAACGTCCGTGGTCGTGACGTATTTGTATTGCAATCCACCTGTGTGCCGACCAACGACAACATCATGGAAATGATGTTGATGGTGGACGCGCTGAAACGGGCTTCGGCCGGCCGGATTACCGCCGCTATCCCTTATTTCGGTTATGCCCGCCAGGATCGTCGTCCGCGCTCAGCCCGGGTACCGATTTCGGCTAAAGTCGTAGCCAATATGCTGCAAGTGGCCGGGGTTGATCGCGTGTTGACGGTTGATGTTCACGCCGACCAGATTCAAGGCTTCTTCGATATTCCGGTGGATAATATTTATTCCACGCCAGTATTGCTGGCCGATATCCGCGCTAAAAACCATGAAGACCTGATGATTGTTTCTCCTGACGTGGGCGGCGTATTGCGTGCGCGGGCGATGGCGAAACAGCTGGGTGTGGATATGGCCATCATCGACAAGCGTCGCCCGAAAGCCAACGTGGCTGAGGTGATGCACATCATCGGTGATGTGAAAGATCGCACCTGTATCATCATCGACGACATGATCGATACCGCCAATACCCTGTGTAAAGCCGCTGAAGCACTGAAAAAATTCGGCGCGAAAAAGGTCATGGCTTATGCGACTCACCCGGTATTCTCGGGCGCGGCGGTAGAGCGCATCTTGCAGTCGGCGCTGGATGAAGTTGTGGTGACTGACACCATTCCGGTGTCGGAAGAAGCGCAAGCCAGCGGTCGTGTGCGCGTTGTTTCGATTGCGGGCCTGTTGGCAGAAACCATGCGCCGCATCAACAACGAAGAGTCGGTGTCTAGCCTGTTCGTTGATTAATTGATTTATACGGCCTGCAGGTATTGCCCTGCAGGCTTTGTAGTAAAAGCATTCTGAGGATATACCCTCTGAATCATATGCTTCTCTGGTCGCGGGGGGCGTATGTTGTTATCCAAACTGGAGTTTTAAAAATGACTTTCGAAATTCAAGCTAAAGCCCGTGAACTGCAGGGTACTGGTGCGAGCCGCCGCCTGCGTAAAGCTGGCCAACTGCCAGCCATCGTTTACGGTGCAGGCGAGCCTCAAGCTATCGCCCTCGATCACAACAGCATGTACTACACGCTGCAAGACGAGAAATTCCACACCGCTCTGATCAACCTGTCAGTTGACGGTGCAGCGGCTCAGCAAGTTCTGCTGCGCGCGGTGCAATACCACCCGTTCAAACAGCAAGTACTGCACGTTGACTTCCAGCGCGTAAACAGCGACACCGTTGTTGAGCTGAAAGTACCTCTGCACTTCGTGAATGGCGATACTTGCCAAGGCGTTAAACTGCAAGGCGGTAGCATCAGCAACGTACTGAAAGAAGTAATGGTTCGTTGTGCTGCTTCTAAACTGCCAGAGTACATCACTGTTGACCAAGCCAACCTGGCTGTAGGCAACCTGTCTGTACACTTGTCAGATCTGGTTCTGCCAGAAGGCGTACAACTGGTTTCACTGCTGCGCGGTGCAGACCTGGCGGTTTCTCTGCTGAACGGCGCGAAAGGCTAAGCTTTCGCACCTCGGTAGAGCCTAACGAGAAACCCCGCTTTGGCGGGGTTTTTTCATATCACTTTGGCAAAAAACATGCTGATTAGAAAAACACAAGCCGATGACTTGCCGCATCTTTTTACTCTGCGCAGCCGAACGCGGGAAAACCCGCTTAGTTTGTCGCAGCTCGAAGCTTTAGGCATTACGCCATGCAGTGCGGCTGTTGCGCTAGAGCGAGGATGGCATGTCGGCTGGTTGTGCGAACTCAACGAAAATTACGCTGGCTTTTGCGCTGTTGATATTCGCTCTGGCGAAATGTTGGTATTGGCCGTTGCACCGGAATACGAAGGCTTGGGTATTGGTCGTCAATTGCTTGAGCAAGCGGTAGCCACTCTGCAGGCGCACGGTGTGCCAAGAATCTGGCTCAGCGCTGTGCCAGATCCCAGATTAAGAGCTTATGGTTTTTACCGCTCGCAGGGGTGGCACTCGGTGCAGGTGCTCAGTGCTGATGAAGAAATTATGGAATATGGACTCAATTAGCATGTGTAGGGTGGGCGAATGTAGGTGCGGTATGATTCGTCTGAACGTTTAGCAGGCTATTAATTGAGCTGGATATGACAATAAAATTAATCGTAGGGTTGGGCAACCCGGGCGCCGAATACGCGGCCACCCGTCACAATGCGGGCTTCTGGCTGGTGGATGAGCTCGCCCGCGATGGCAAGATTATGCTGCGGCAGGACAGCAAATTTCACGGCCAAGTGGGGCGGGTGAATCTGGCTGGCCATGATGTTTGGCTATTGCAGCCGCAAACCTATATGAATCGCAGCGGCCTCGCGGTGGTGGCGCTGGCGCAGTTTTATAAAATTCTGCCTGACGAAATTTTGGTCGTGCACGATGAGCTGGATCTGGCGCCCGGTTTGGCCAAACTCAAGCAAGGTGGTGGTCACGGTGGGCATAATGGTCTGCGCGATATTCAGGCCCATCTGGGCACGCCCAATTACTGGCGCTTGCGCTTAGGCATCGGGCATCCGGGCAATAAGGCCGAGGTGGCTAATTTTGTGCTGAAACCGCCGCGGCGCGAAGAGCAGGAAGAAATCGATAAGGCCGTGATCAAGGCCTTGAGCGTGTTGCCTAAGCTGTTGGCCGGGCAAAGTGGCCAAGCAATGAGCCTCTTGCATACCGATGAAAGCAAGAAGCGCGAACACAAACCGGCCCCGAAATCCGAATAAACACCGAGCCTGCTATGACATCTGCCGCTGCCCCAATCCCTGTCAATATCGTTACCGGTTTTCTCGGGGTGGGTAAAACCACCGCCCTCATGCATTTGCTGGCGAATAAACCGGCCGATGAATACTGGGTCATTGTGGTGAACGAATTTGGCGAGGTGGGGATTGATGGCGCGAGCCTGTCGGCCGCGGGTGAGGGCTTGCAGGTGGCGGAAGTGCCGGGCGGTTGTATTTGCTGCACCACCAGCCCGCAGCTGCGAGTCACACTCACCAAGTTAGCCAGGGGTATTCGTCCGCAGCGCTTATTAATCGAGCCTTCTGGGTTGGGACACCCCGCGGGTATTGTGGATTTATTGCGCGACCCAATGCTCGCTAGCGCCTTTGAATTGCGCGCGATTGTCACCTTGCTTGATCCGCGGCATCTGGCCGATAGCCGCTACACCACGCACGAAACGTGGCGCGATCAGCTGCAATTGGCCGATGTGCTGGTGCTGAATAAATGTGATCTGGCCGACGAGGCGCAAATCACGGCGGCTGAGCAGATGGCGGCCGCCCAGTTTCCGCCCAAACTGGCTGTACAGCGAGCGCGGCAGGGCGTTTTTGCGGCTGATTTGTTGGACCTGGAATTACACCCCGAGCGCTGGCCAGCAGAGCCCGTGGCAGCGCCGCAGGGGCATCGTTTGCTGCCGCGCCGCAAGGCAGCTCCGGCTGCGGATGCCGGCGAGCAGCCTCTGGTGTGGCCGGTGCGCAAAACGCAATCCAGCCTTGGCTCGCATAGCTGCGGCTGGATTTTCTCGCCCGATACTTGGTTTGCCAGTGCCCAGGTGGCGGGCTTGTTTGAAGCGCTGCAAAGCCCCGATAACCTTGGGCTGGTGGGCTTGAGTCGGGCAAAAGGGGTGTTTCAGACCGAGCGCGACTGGTATCGCTTTGACTGGGTGGAAGGAATGGTGGGCGCTGCGCCTAGCGCCTACCGCCGCGATAGTCGTTTTGAGGTGATCGTAGAAAGCACAACAGCGCCCGATTGGGCGCTGCTGGAAGCACAACTCTTGGCGGCGATCATGACGCCGCGTCGCTAAACGTTAATCGCTCAGCGCGCTGCGCACCTGCCACATATACGAATCGGCCATGTCGTTAAGGCCGGCGTCGCGCATGGTGCGCTGCCAGCGGTCAATACAAAACTGCAGCTCTTCCGGTGTGCTCATCACATCGAATACATCCTGCAGCATAAATTCCAGCTTGCCGCCCAGATAGGTCTGGTCGGTCATGCTGATGATCCGGCGCACATTCTGTAGCGCTTTAGCGCTGGGCAGGCCTTTGAGCGGGGTTGAGCCTGGTGGCGGGATGGTTGGTTGTACCGTTGGATCGAAAATGCTGGGCAGGCGCTCAGGTGGCTGGCGCGCGCCTTCTTCAACGATCAGGCCCAGCTCCATTAGCTTAACCAGCCGGAGTTTGAGCTCTTCCAGATTTGGGCTAAAAGCGGCCAGATCGGCGATCCGGTTCTGGCCATCAATCAGAAACAGCAGTTGACGCTGCTTGATCGGGAAGCCGGCCGAGCGGTTTTGCAGCTCGTGGTTGCCGAGTTCCGTGCGGATGAATAGCGTGTTGTTATCCATGGTGTAAACATGCCTTTTTGTGGCGTAGCAGCATAGCGAGCGAACATGTTATCGCCGACCTTGCACCCGTGGGTGTGTGGAAATGTTACCGGGGTATCTTGCGGCGGCGCAAGAATAAGCAAATGATGATGCAAAGCCTGTATTAACAAGGCTTTTGCGCTGATTTGCTGGCGCTTTTGGCTGGCGGGCAGTTTCAAACGATTGTTGCAAAATGGAAACAGGCCACCCGTGGGTGGCCTGTTGGCGTCAAACAGCTCTGGTCTACAGCCCGCCGTAGGAGTGCAGGCCGGAGAGGAACATATTCACGCCAATAAAGGCAAAAGTGGTAATAAACAGCCCGACCACCGACCACCAAGCCAGCACTTCACCGCGCCAGCCTTTCACCAGCCGGATATGCAGCCAGGTGGCGTAATTCAGCCACACGATCAGCGCCCAGGTTTCTTTCGGATCCCAGCTCCAGTAGCCGCCCCAGGCATCTGCTGCCCACATTGCACCCAGTACGGTGGCGATGGTGAAAAACAGAAAGCCGACGGCAATGGCTTGGTATGACACTTCTTCCAGCATGTCGGGCTTAGGGAAGACATGCTGCAAGCGGCCACGATTGGCGGCAACCAGCAGCAGGCCGGCAATGCTATAGCCAAATTTCGCCGCAAAGCCAACGCCGGTGAGGTTATTTGGATCGCTAGCGAGGCTGGCGGCGTTCAGGTGGGCAAGCAGGGTGAGTGCAAACACGGCCAGCGAGCCCACCAGCAGGCCTTTGCGAGTGGCGGGCTGGATGGCTTTCGGGCTGGCCAACAGCCAGGCAATGCCCAACATAGCGGCGATCGCGAACGCACCATAGCCAACAAAGTTCGCTGGCACGTGGATCTTCATCCACCACGATTGCAGTGCCGGAATCAGTGGCTGAATTTCATGCGCCTGTCGATCAAAGGTGTACCAGATGATAAAGGCGACGGCCGCACAGATAATCGGCAGTACAAACGCGCCCATGGAGCGAGCCTGAAATTTCGCCTCGTAATACAGATACATCAGCGCGGTGATCAGACAGAACAGAATAAATACTTCGTAAAGATTCGAGACCGGGATATGCCCAATGTCGGCACCGATCAGATAGCTTTCATACCAGCGCACCAGCTTGGAGGTCATGGCCATGACGGCGGCGGCCCAGGTTAGGCCAGTGGCAACCCGCAGCGCGGTGGCCGAGCGTTTAAAGAGGCCCAGCCAGTAAACAAACATTGCCAAGAAAAAAAGCACGCACATCCACATCACCGCCGATTGGCTAGACAGGATGTACTTGAGCCAGAACGCGCTCTGCCCACGGGCAAGCTCGCCCTGATACAAGCCAATGGCCGCCAGTGCCAGCAAGGCCGTGAGCGGGAAATACCAGCGCATGGGTTTCCAGAACCAGCCCAGCCAGATCAGGCCGGCGGCTGAGCCCAGCAAAATGCCTTGCTCGTAATAATCCAGATAGCCGTGATAGAGCTGCCAAGTCAGGCAGCCAGCCAGCACAATTAGTGCCGCGTAACCATAGTCGGCCCAGTTGCGGGCGGGGGTAAGTGCATTCATGCGTCAGACTCTTGCTCGGTAGGTTTCTGCCCCAGCAGTTGTTGCTGGTGGCGGGCAAATTCGCGATCCAGATCCGGGGTTTTGCGATTGCTGCTCATCGCCAGCAAGGTGCCTTGCTCGCTCAGATGCACCCACAGCCGGTTGTCCCGGATGTAGAACATGCAGAATACGCCCAGAATCAGCAGCAGCGAACCCAGATACACCACGTTCTTGCCGGGTGAGCGGGTGAGCTGGAAGCCGCTCGCTTTGACCTCGTTAAAGCCATTCAGTTGCAGGACAATCGGGCTGCCGTAATCAAACAGCTGGCTGGTGGCCACCAAGCTATCCATCAGAAAGCGATAGTTGGCTTCATTCATCGGCAGTTGTGGCAGCCCCGCGCGGCCGGTGGCCACATCCATGGCATCAATCACCGCACCCTGCAGGACTTTTAGATAGGTTTGCGCTACGGCTTGGCGTTTGTCATCGGGGACTTTCTCGGCCAAGAAGCGATCAATCGCTGGCAGGCCGCCTTGCGCAAATTGGCTGAGTACCGTTTGGGTGACTTCGGCAAACTGAGCTTGGCTTTGTGCCGACACGCCACCGCCAGCTTGAGCTTTGGCCGCGGTGCGGCGAGCGATCTCCGCATGCAGGCTTGGATCCAGCAAGGTTTGGCGCAGGCGGATAAAGCTGGCGATCTGGTTGTCGCTATCTAGGGGTATGCGCACGAAGCTAAATGGTGCTGATACTTCCCGGCGTATACCCGTCATAAAGTAGCTGGCACCATTTTCAAAAAACGGAGCCATATAGTTTTGATATTCCACCGCTTGGCCGGTGTCATCGCGCAATTTGAATTGCACCATAGGGCCAAGGTTGCGCAGATTTTTGCTGCTGGTGACGGCTTGCGCGCTGGCCAGCCGCTCTTGCAGTTTATCCACCGCGACAGCCGAAGTGCTGCCTTCGGCGGGTTTGCCAAGATCTTCGATATTGAACGGGCGCAGATCGCCGACTTCCAGTTGATATTGGCGGCCAGCTAAAGTGAGGGCTTGATTGGTTTGCGAGCGGGTATTGAGCGGGCTGGTTTTGCCGCTGGCCAGATCCCACTGCATAAATTCCAGGCCCGAGCCGCCATCGCCAAAGCTGGCCTGATAGATGGCTACCCCATCAACGATCAGCGGGTGATTCACTTTCACCGTGCCGCTTTGGATGACCTTGCCACTTTGTAGATCCAGCACATCAATATCGCTGGCAAACAGCTTGGGCATCCCGGTGGAGTAATGCTCAATATGAAATTTTTTGAGTTTGAGCGCGAAGGGCAGCTCTTGCACAAAATAGCCATTGCCGGCATTCAGAAACACGACTGAAGCGCTGCTCCCTTCGCTTAAGGTGACATTGCCACGGAAAGACAGATTATTGCTCTCAAGCCGGCTGATGGCTGGAATCTGGCTTTGTGGAATATCCCGTACTTCCGGGGCTTTCAGGCCAAAGGTTTCCAGTAGTTTTAATGGCAAATTGCCATCCATCAGGCCGCCAATACAAATCACCACAATCGCCAAATGAGCAAAAAGATAGCCCAGTTTTTGCCAGCTGCCTTTTTTAGCCGCCAGCAGGGTGGTATCGCCCTCGTGGCGGATTTTGTAGCGATAACCTTCGCGTTGCAGATAACTTTCAATGGCACTGGTTTCTAGGCGCTTAGCTTGTTCCGTGTGGTGGCTGATCAGGCGCAGCGAATTTAAGCTGGCTTTTTCGCGGTAGCCTTTGAAGTCGCGCACAACGCCCGGCCAGTGACGCCAGATGCACAAACTGGTCGATACCACGAGGAAGGTCAGAATAACCAGAAACCAGCTGGCGTGGTAAACATCAAACAGCCCCAAGGGCTGGAAAATGCTGAACCAGAACTCACCAAATTCCACCCGGTAATTCACATAGGGCTCGTTCTGTTTTAAAACGGTGCCGATGATGGACGCAATGGCCAGAATGGTGAGCAGGCTGATGGCAAAGCGCATGGATGACAGCAGGTCAAACAAGGCGCGGCGGAAGGGCAAATGGCGGGAAGCTTGGGTCATAAACTAAAAAAGGGGCAGAGGTCGTGCTGACCTTGACCCCTCTTGGTAAGCAACAGGAACCGCAAGTTCCTGCGCGAATGATTAATGAAGTGCCTGAATGTACTCAGAAACCGCTTTGATCTCTTGGTCAGACAATTTGGCGGCGATTTCGCTCATCGGCTGGTTGTTGTTGCGCTCGCCGACTCGGAATGCAGTCAGCTGGGCCGCAGTGTAAGCCGCATGTTGGCCGCTCAGGCGTGGGTATTGGCCAGGAATGCCCGAACCCGCTGGGCCGTGACAGGCCATACAGGCAGGTACGTTTTTGCTGGCAACGCCGCCGCGGTAGATTTTCTTGCCGGCTTCGATCAATTCTTTATTTGAGGCGCCTTGAGCTTTCGGTTTTTGCTGGCTGAAATAAGCGGCCACATTGGCCATATCGGCATCTGACAGCGGGGTAGCCATACCCAGCATCACGGCATTTTTACGCTTTTGGGTCTTGAATTCATGCAACTGCTTCACAATGTATTCTGGGTGCTGGCCAGCCAGACGCGGGTTTGCACTTGCGACACTGTTGCCATCAACGCCGTGACAGGCGGCACAAACTTGATCGACGATCACTTTGCCCTTGCTGGGGTCGCCTTTGCTGCCGGCGGCGAAAACTGCCGGCGCCATCATCAAAAGTGCTGCTAGCTTGATTGCTACAGTCGTGCTGCGCATAAATCCGCTCCCGTAATTGTGCGTATTTGTCGGTGCTTTGGGTGGACTTTTGTCCGGTTGTTGCCGACGATGGTCTATCAAATGCTGGTATTCTATAGCAAGACCCCGATACAAACCACTATGGCGCTTTCAGATGTCCCTATTTCAAGGCCTTACTTTTCTCACTACCGTCAATGATTTAAAAGCACTTCCACCCGACGGGCTAGAAGTGGCCTTTGCTGGTCGTTCTAATGCTGGTAAATCCAGTGCAATCAATACGCTGGCCAATCACACCCGGCTTGCATATGTTTCAAAAACACCTGGCCGTACTCAGCATATCAATTACTTCGATTTTGGCCAGTTACGGCGACTGGTGGACTTGCCCGGCTATGGTTATGCCGCGGTGCCTGAAAAAATCCGCCTGCATTGGCAGGGCCTTTTGGGGAAATACCTGGAAACCCGCCCGAATCTGATTGGCCTCGTGCTGATTATGGATAGCCGCCGCCCGTTGACCGAGCTGGATCGGCTGATGCTCGATTTCTTTATGCCGACCGGCAAACCGATTCATTGCGTGCTGACCAAGGCTGATAAGCTCAATAACCAAGAAAAAACCCAAGCGCTGCGCACGGTGAAAAAAGAATTCGCCGATTATCCGCATATCACGGTGCAGCTGTTTTCCAGTTTGAAAAAACAGGGCGTTGATGAAGTCGAGCAAGTGGTGGGGGCTTGGTTTGCGGCTGCGATGGCTACCGAGCAGGATGAAGAGCCGATGGACGGGGAATAAATTTCCTTGCTTAATGAGTCAGTCCGGCTATTTTGAACTCTAGGTGCGCCCCTGCACCTCCCGCTTTTCCTCCCTGAGCGGGGCTCCGTTTGGAGCATCTATGTGGCCCCAGTCAAGGATAATTTCGGCTGGGGTTTCTTTTTTTCTACGCTTTCTGTATTAGCCTTGTCTAAATCCTTCCCGCCAGCATAAGATTTTAGCCTTAATAGAAAATCAACTAGATAACACGCGCTTTAAAGCGCCTGTGCTATCGTTGCAGTGTCAGCCGTGTGCCGCGCGCGGCAATGGAATCGGGGAGGTTGAGATGTCGAGTTTAGCGGGTGTTAAAGTGATGGTGATCGATGATAGCAACACCATCCGCCGCAGTGCCGAGATCTTCCTAGGGCAGGCCGGATGTGAAGTGATCTTGGCTGAAGATGGGTTTGATGCCTTGGCCAAAATTGCCGATCATCATCCGCATGTCATTTTTGTCGATGTTATGATGCCGCGTCTGGATGGTTATCAGACCTGCGCCTTGATCAAAAAGAACCCGCGCTTTAAGTCAACCCCAGTGGTGATGCTGTCTTCTAAGGATGGCTTGTTTGACCGTGCACGTGGGCGCATGGTGGGCTCTGACGAATACCTAACCAAACCATTTACCAAAGACAGCTTGTTGACTGCGGTACGCTCACACGCTGGCTTAGCCTAATTTGTTGATTGAATTTACTTTGTGGATAAACCGAAATGGCCATCAAAAAAATCCTGATCGTTGATGATTCTCCAACCGAACGTCATTTCTTGGGTGAATTGCTAACGAAAAACGGTTTTCAGATTATGACTTTGGAGTCGGGTGAAGAAGCTGTTGCCAAGACCAAAGACCTGATGCCTGATTTGATCCTGATGGATGTGGTAATGCCGGGTATGAATGGCTTTCAGGCTACCCGCACCATCAGTCGCGATGAAGCGACTAAGCATATCCCTATCATCATGTGTACCTCGAAAAATCAAGAAACCGATATGGTCTGGGCGAAGCGCCAGGGCGCGGTTGAGTACGTCGTAAAACCTGTGGATTCGCAAGAGTTGCTTAGCAAAATTGCCAGTCTGTAATTCTCGGTAGGGCTCAGCATGGCAAAACGGATTAGTTTGCGAGAGTACCAGCAAGGGGTAATGGACCGCTTGCAATCTGCCGCCGCAGTGGCTCAGGTCGATGCGCGTTTGGGTATTCAGATTGGTACGGAAAACTGGCTGGTGGATTTAGGTGACGTCGCTGAAGTGATGCCGCTGCCCTTGGTCGCGGGGGTGCCGCTGGCTCATCCTTGGTTTAAGGGCATCGCCAATGTGCGCGGAAATTTGGTCAGCGTAACCGACCTGCCTGCGTTTCTGGGTTTGAGCCATCCTGGGTTTAACAATATGTCGCGGCTGGTGATGTTGCAGCCTCGGCATTTGCCGCATGCGGCAATCCTGGTTAATAAAATGCTGGGCTTGAAACACTTGGCCGATTTTAGCGCTGAGCCTGCGGCGGCCGATGCGCCACCTTGGCTGGGTGATCGCTATCGCGATGCGGCAGGGGCAGAATGGAAAACACTAATTATTGAAGAGCTGGCGAAACAGCCAAGCTTTTTGCAAACAGGTATTGCATAAAAACGATCACTATTGGGTGTGGTTTGGGAGGCAGCAATGGGAGTGGTGGATAAAATCAAGGGGCTCTTTTCGGGTAGCGATCAGGCTGGAAAGGCCGAACCGAAAAAGCAATCGTTCGATCCGTCGAGAACAACGTGGATCTTGGACAAAATCCGCCTGCCGGAAGGCGATACTTCACAGCTGGCTAAACCGCTGCCGCTGATCGGGCATCTGCCATCACGGCAACAGATGGCCATCTTGCTGCTGGTGATGGTGCTCAGTTTGCTGCTGTTTGCGCTGACTGCATTTTTGTCTTTCCGCTCAGCGGAAACCAATGCCAACCACCAAGCGATTGCGACGGAAATGCAGATGCTTTCGCAGCGTTTGGCACGGGCGTCTAATCAGGCGGTGCAAGGTAATGAAGAAGCGTTTGGCATTTTGCAAGACGCCTATACCAAGTTTGATGCCAACTTGACCGAACTGACCGATGCCCAAGGCTCTTGGAATCTGTTTCAAGTTTCTGGCTCTGAGCTGATCGGCAAGATTACCGAAACTTGGAATGCGTCTTACCGCCCTAATCCAAGCCGGCCAACGGTTGATACCATTCTGAAGCAAAAACCCCAGCTGATTACCATTGGTAAGAGTGTGGATGGTATTAACGTCAATGATGCCAAGCTACTCGAGCAAACCCAGCAGCTGACTTCGATGCTGGCCGATGGCGGTGCAAACGCGCGGGAACTGGACTACGCCAATCAGCTGTCGATGTTGTCGCAGCGGATGTCGAAAAACGCCAATGCGATGCTGGCCTCTGAGCTGATCAACCCTGAGGTGGTATTCCTTTTGGGCAAAGACGTATCGACGTTTAAAGAAATCCTGAAAGGCTTTGCCGAAGGCAATCAAGAGCTGCAAATTCGTGCGGTAGAAACCACTGCGCTGGCCGAAAAAATCGAACAGATTCAAAGTCTGTTTAAAGACTTTGAAGTGGTGGTGGCTTCGTTCTCAACCAATATGCAGCCCTTGGTGAATACTCGCTTGGCTAATCAGGCGATTGTGCGAGATTCGGATAAGCTGCTGACCGATACCGCTGAACTGGCAACCCAGTATGACAATAAAACCGGTGGTTTCATTGTTGGTGCCTTGGAGCTGGTGCTGATCGGTTTGGCCTTGGGCTCATTGCTGTTGCTGGTACGTGTATTCAACCAAGAGTCGGTAAAACGTCGTTTGGCCTCCGAGGCTGAGAACCGCAAAAATCAGGACGCGATTTTGCGCTTGCTGAATGAAATGGGTGACTTGGCCGATGGTGATCTGACCATTCGTGCTTCGGTAACCGAGGACCTGACCGGTGCGATTGCTGACTCGATTAACTTTACGATTGAAGAGCTGCGGACGCTGATTACGGGGATTAACCGTGCGACTGACAAGGTAAATTCATCGACCGCTCAGGCGCAGCAAATTTCTGAGCAGCTGCTGCAAGCCGCTGAGCGTCAGTCGCGCGAGATTGAAACCACTAATCGCAACGTTGAGCAGATCGTTCAGTCGATTCAGGACGTATCATCCACCGCCGCCCAATCGGCAGATGTAGCCCAAACCTCGCTGCAAGCCGCAGAGCAGGGTGCGGATGCGGTAAATAACCAAATTAAAGGGATGAACGAGATTCGCGAGCAGATTCAGGAAACTGCAAAACGGATTAAACGTCTGGGCGAATCGTCGCAAGAGATTGGCGAGATCGTAGAGTTGATCTCCGACATTACCGAACAGACCAACGTACTGGCTTTGAATGCCGCGATTCAGGCCGCCGCCGCCGGTGAAGCTGGCCGTGGCTTCTCGGTGGTAGCGGAAGAGGTTCAGCGACTGGCGGAGCGCTCTGGTGAAGCAACGAAACAGATTGGCGCGATTGTGAAAACGATTCAGGCCGATACCCACGATGCGGTCGCGGCGATGGAAGTGTCGACGCAAGGTGTAGTGGAAGGGGCGAAACTGTCTGATTCGGCCGGTACGGCGCTGGCAGAGATCGGTCGCGTATCACGTGAACTGGCTCGTCTGATTGAATCGATTGCCCACGAAACTGAGGGTCAAACTGCATTGGCGGCCAAAGTAACCGACACTATGCGTGACATTTTGGCCATTACTGAACAAACCACCCAAGGTACCAAACAGTCGGCTGAAGCGGTTGGTGAGCTGACTGGTCTGGCCTCTGAGCTGAAGTCTTCGGTGGCCGGCTTCAAGCTGTCTTGATTTTTTTCTGATCTGACAGGGTTGAACCGTTGGTTCAACCCTTCTTTCATGGGATTCTGCCATGAGCATGCATACTGAATTCGATAAAAGCTCGTTGCTGTGGGTGAACGCAGAAATCGAGAATACGCTGGCTCAGGCCCGGCAATCCTTGCAGCAATTCAAGGATAAATCCGATGCTTCCCATCTCAAACATGCCGCTAGTTACTTGCACCAAGCCTATGGTGCGCTAGAGCTGGTTGAGCTGACTGGGGTGGCGCGATTCTGCGAAGAAATTGAGCAGGTGATTTTTGCCCTTGAGCGTGGCGACCTCACCGTCGAGAGCTTACCCACCATTGAGCAAGGCCTGGCCGATATCAATCAGTATCTGCAACGGCTGATGGCTGGCATGCCGAATATTCCACTGAGCCTGCTGCCCACCTTCCGGCTGCTGGCACAGTTGCGCAAAGGCAGTGCTTCAGGGGCGGAATTGTTTTTCCCGCAACTGATGCTGGATTTGCCCGTGGGCTTGCCCAGCAATCCGCTGGCGGCCGAAGCGCTCACCGCGCTGATCCGCGAGCAGCGCAAACGCTATGAGAGCGGCCTGTTGCGCTGGCTGAAAGGGCAAAATCAGGTCACCCCAGTGATGGCCGCCGCTTTGGCGGAGCTAGCCAAAGCGCAATCATCAAGTATACCGCGTGCTTTCTGGTGGACCGCGGCGGCGGTAATTGATGGCCTAGGTACTAACCGCGCCGGGCTGGATCTTGAGCCTAAGCAGCTCCTGCTGCGTTTGAATTTGCAAATTCGGCGTTTGGCTGATGGCTCAAGCAAGGTGGCCGAGCGCTTATTCCGTGATTTGTTGTATGTACTGGTCCAGCTCGATACCGATAGCGCACTGGCAAAAGGTCTTGCGCAGCAGTTTGAATTGGCGGCCATGCTGCCAAATGAGCAGGACGTCATCTCGGCCGAAAGCGTTGCTGGGCAACAGCTCGCGCGCAGTTTGCGCGATGAATTGGGCCAAGCCAAAGATCTGTGGGCGCGGGTAGCCAGCGGCAATCAAGAAAAACGCAGCCAAGTGCAGCAGCATTTGCGCCAAGTGTTGGCCAAGAGCGAAGCGCTGCAAATTGATGGCTTTGCAGGTTTGTTGCAAGGTTTGCTAACGGCAAGCGATAGCCCGCAAGCGGCCGACACCTTGGCACTGGAAATCGCCACCGGGCTCTTGCTGGCCGAAAATGCGCTGCTGATTTATCCAAGTCAGGCCGAAGATTTCAGCGAGCAAGTTCATGCGCTGCTCGCCCGCTTGCAAGACCCAGCGGCTAGCCACGAATTACCGCAGCTGGATGAAGTGAGTCGCGAAGCTCAGGAGCGGATGTTGCTGGGTCAGCTGTCGAATGAGATTCGCAGCAATCTGCAAAGCATCGAAGAAATCCTGGATGCATTCTTCCGTGACCCGGCGCAGCGCCACCAGCTTGAGCAAATCGAGCCGATGCTGCATCAGGTGCAAGGCGCACTGATGATGCTGGATCGCCCGCAGGCGGTTGAGCTATGCCACCAATGCCTGTTGCGGATCACCAGTTATATGGAAGCCGAAGAGCTGCCAGAGCAAAGCAAGCTCGAAGAGCTTGCTGAGGCGCTGTCGGCATTGGGCTTCTATGTTGATGATCTTGCACAAAAACGGGATGAAGAGAATCAACTACTGCCGATGCTGCATCGCTTGCAAGGCGAGCAGGATCAGCCCGCTCTGATCGAAGAAGCCCCGTTGGCGGCGCTGGAAGCCGAGCCCGAGGTGCAGGGTATTGTTGAGGCGCCCGTCGCAGTGAAAGCGCCAGAGCCGGTGCTTGAAAATAAACCACTGCCGGTCTCAGAAGCGGCGATGGATGCCGAACTCTTGGAGGTCTATCTCGAAGAGGCGGTCGAAGTGCTGGCGGCGATTGAGCAGAATATTGACGTACTGCGCACCGATCCACAGCAGCACGAAGCCATCACCACCATCCGCCGTAGTTTCCACACTCTGAAGGGCAGTGGCCGCATGGTCGGGCTGTTCCAACTGGGTGAAGTGGCCTGGTCGATCGAGCAGGTGATGAACAAATGGCTACAGCTGGAAAAACCAGTCACGCCACGCCTCTTGGCCTTGTTGGAACTGACCCACACCGCGTTTGGTAACTGGGTTCAACAGTTGCAAAAAGAGGGGCATGTCTCGGTAGAGAGCAGCGCAATTGAGCTGGAGGCCAATACCCTGCGGAGTATGGCTGAAACGGGTGAAGATGAAGCGCCTGCGCCGGTGGCTGAAGTAACACTCGAGGAGCCCGCGCTCAGCGAAGAAAATACCGACATCCAAATTGGCGCGGTGGCTGTGTCACCTGTGTTGTTTGGCATCTTCTGCGATGAGGCCAAAAAACACTTGGCAGCGCTGCAGCATGGCGTGGCCGTGCTGGCGGAAACCAATCAAACCGAGCCACAGTTTATTCTGGCCGCCCATACCCTGGGTGGTATCGCTTCGACGGCGGGCTTCCGCCCACAGGGGGAGCTAGCCTACGCCGTTGAGCATGGCCTGCAAAATCTGGGCGCCGAAGCCGGTGAACATAAAGATCTGTTCGCCGATGCCGTAAACACCCTCGATATCATGCTGGGCATGATTTTCAACCAGCAAGTGCCACCGACCGCACCAGGCTTGGTGGCGCGGTTGAGCGAGTTGCAGGCAAGTGGAGCCGAACTCTCGCTCGATGGCGAGGAAATAGCGGCCGATGCCGCACCTGCAGCTCTGGCGTTTGATACTGAGTTGGTGCCAGCATTTGCCGAAGCCGAAGCCGAAGCCGAAGCCGAAGCCGAAGCCGAAGCCGAAGCCGAAG